>JBEKDH010000101.1:0-15455 GCA_050014455.1 Occallatibacter sp. | reverse complement strand
GCCGGCGCAGACGCTGACCGATCGCGAGTACCAGAAGATGCGGGATGCGGCGATTGCGGTGATGCGCGAGATTGGCGTCGAGACGGGCGGATCGAATGTGCAGTTTGCCGTGAATCCGGTGGACGGGCGGATGACGGTGATCGAGATGAATCCGCGCGTGTCGAGGTCGTCGGCGCTGGCTTCGAAGGCTACCGGGTTTCCGATTGCGAAGATCGCGGCCAAGCTGGCGGTGGGCTATACGCTGGACGAGATTCCCAATGACATTACGCGGAAGACGCCGGCGTGCTTTGAGCCGACGATCGATTACGTCGTGGTGAAGATTCCGAAGTGGCAGTTCGAGAAGTTTCCTGGCGCGGACGACACGCTGGGCCCGCAGATGAAGTCAGTGGGCGAAGTGATGGCCATTGGGCGCACCTTCAAGGAATCGCTGATGAAGGCGGTGCGTTCGCTTGAGACGGGAAAGAAGACGGACAGCGACGCGATGGAGCCGCGCAGGCTGATTCAGAGGCTGGTGACGCCGCAACCGGAGCGGCTCGCCTATATCCGATTTGCGTTTGAACGCGGCATGAGCGTGCGCGAAGTGGCCCGGCTTACCAGCATGGACCCGTGGTTCCTGCATCAGATTCGGGAGATCACGCTGGAGCAGATTCAGATAGCCGCGACCTCGCCGGAGACGATCACAGACGACGAACTGCGGCGTCTGAAGCGCCTTGGCCTGAGCGACCAGCGCATTGCAGCGGAGTGGAAGCTGGAAGGCCACGCCGGCATCAAGCAGGTGAGGGAACTGCGCGAAGGGAAGGGAATCAAGCCGGTTTTCAAACTTGTTGACACCTGCGCCGCGGAGTTTGAATCGATGACTCCGTACCTCTACTCGACCTACGACGAAGAGGACGAGGCGCCGCCGACCCCCACGCACAAGATCATCATTCTTGGCTCGGGGCCAAATCGGATTGGCCAGGGAATTGAGTTTGACTACTGCTGCTGCCACGCGGCCTTTGCGCTGAGGGAAGACGGCTACGAGACCATCATGGTCAACTGCAACCCAGAGACCGTCTCAACCGATTACGACACCAGCGATCGTCTTTATTTTGAGCCGCTTACGCTTGAGGATGTGCTGGCGGTCTACAACCACGAGGCGCAGCTGGGCGCGCCGGTTGGCATGATCGTCCAGTTTGGCGGGCAGACGCCGCTGAACCTGGCCCAGCGGCTGAGGGGGGCCGGCGTGCCCATCATTGGCACCTCGCCTGAGTCCATTGATCTGGCCGAGGATCGCAAGCGCTTCGGCAAGCTTTTGGATGAGTTGAAGATTCCCCAGCCCGCGGGGGGCACGGCCACCAGCGTGGAAGAGGCTCTGGCTGTCGGCGAGCGCATCGGCTATCCAGTGCTGGTGCGGCCCAGCTACGTGCTCGGAGGCCGGGCGATGGTGATTGCCTATGACGCCGAGGCCGTGGCTCACTATATGCGCCAGGCGGTCGAGTACTCGCAGGAGCGGCCGGTACTGGTCGATCATTTTCTTGAGAGCGCCGTCGAGGTCGATGTAGACGCGCTCTGCGACTCCGAAGACGTGCTGATCGCCGGCATCATGCAGCACATTGAGGAGGCCGGCATTCACTCCGGCGATTCGTCCTGCGTGCTGCCCGCCGTGAGCATCCGCCAAGAGACGCTGGAGACGCTGCGCACCTACACGCGCAAGCTGGCCCTGGCGCTTAAGGTGGTGGGCCTGGTCAACCTGCAGTTCGCCATTCAGCGCGATGCGGAGGGCGAGGATCATGTTTATGTGATCGAAGTGAACCCGCGGGCCTCGCGGACCGTGCCTTACGTTTCAAAAGCTACCGGTATTCCGCTGGCCAAGGTAGCCGCGCGGCTGATGACCGGCCGCAAGCTGCGCGAGTTGCTGCCGACCCAGCTTGCCAGCGGCCTGGACCTGGGAACCGGGACGCATTACTACGTGAAGTCGCCCGTCTTTCCATGGTCGAAGTTCGCCGGGGTCGATACGGTTCTAAGCCCGGAGATGAAGTCCACAGGCGAGGTGATGGGCGTGGCCACCAGCTTTGGCGAGGCCTTTGCCAAGGCGCAACTCTCTGCCGGTCAGGTGCTGCCCACTGGCGGCACGGTCTTCTTCAGCGTCAACGACCACGACAAGCCAGCGGCCGTGGAACTGGCCAGCCGCTATATCCATTTGGGCTTCAAGATTGTGGCCACCGAGGGCACGGCGAACGCGCTTCAGCGCGCCGGACTCGGCGTCGAGCGGGTCTTCAAGGTCCAGGAGGGAAGGCCGAACGTGGTCGATCTGCTCAAGGGCGACCGCATTCAACTGATTGTGAATACGCCTCGGGGCCAGGAGACGATCTTCGACGAGAAGGCCATCCGCCGGGCAGCGGTGCTGGCGCGGATTCCCACCATCACCACCATCGCCGCCGCGCAGGCTGCCGTCGAGGGCATCGCCTCCATGCAACTGCGCCAGACCACGGTCTACGCCTTGCAGCACCTTCATGCGCAGACCGGCGCCTGATCTTTTTGCTTGATGGGAGCCGGTAGCTGTCAGCCGGCAACCTTCTTTAGCAGCCAGGCCATGTTCTGGCCCAGGGTCTTCATGGTGCGGATTCCTTCCTCGTCGCGCTCGACATCGCCCGGCGCAAGGCCGACGCCGATGTTCCAATACGAGGAGCCCGGCACGATCATCTCGCTGATGAGGAAGAAATGGTTCAGGGAGTCGAAGGTGTGGATCGCTCCCGCGCGGCGCACCGCCACGACGGCAGCGCCCACCTTGCGGCGGAAGAGGCCGCCGTTGGCTTTGGAAACCAGACACGCGCGGTCCATCAGCGCCTTGATCTCCGGGCTGACGTCGGCCACATAGGTGGGCGAACCGAGCAGAATGCCGTCAGCGGCCAGAATCTTCTCGATTAGGGCATTGCCCATATCGCTCTTCTGCGCGCATCGGCGGTCCCTGTTTTCCGAACACTTCCGGCAGGCCAGGCAACCGTGAATCTTCATCCCGCTCAGCTCAATGAGTTCCGTTTCAATCCCTTCCTTCTCAAGTTCCTTCAGAACGTATCCGAGCAGAATGGCCGTGTTCGCGCCCTTGCGGGCGCTGCCGTTGAAGGCGACCACCTTGATCTTGCTTCCTTCCATGATCTGTCTCCTGCGTACAATCGGCCGCGTGGCGGACCGGGATTCCTCCAAACCCTCCATTATGCGCCTTGAGCGAGGCTCTACAATCGAACCATGCTGATTGAGGGCATCTTTGCCGCTGTTCCCACACCGTTTTATGGGGACGAAAAGGTCTACTTTCGCAAGCTGGAAGCGAATATGGCGCGCTACTCGCGCAGCCTGGTGGCGGGAATGCTGATTTTAGGGTCGAACGGCGAGGCGCCCATGCTGGACGACGCCGAGTCACGCGAAGTTCTGCGTGTGGCAGCCGATGCTTCGGGGCCCGAAAAGGTGCTGATCGCCGGCGTGGGGCGCGAGAGCGTGAAGGCAACCGTCGAGCTGGCTGAGGCTGCCGCCCAGTTCAATTACGATGCCATCCTGCTGCGCACGCCCACCTATTTCTCAAACCAGATGTCCCATGCAGCCGTTCTGCAATATTTTCGGTGCGTGGCCGACCGCTCGCCCTTGCCGGTTCTGATCTACAACATTCCCAAGTTTGTTCCTTACCAAATTCCTATTGAAATGGTCGCCGAACTTGCCCAGCATCCGAAGATCCTTGGCTTGAAGGACTCCAGCGGCGACATCGAGCGGATTCGCGCCGCTGTTGCGTCAACCCGCTCAGCCCCCCGGCGCACGGTAACCGTTACGCCAGTCTTTGAGGCAGTGACGGCGCGCATGTTGGCGCCCAGTGCCGATGCCGGAAGGGAAGCCGGAGGCAACTTTGTCTCCGCCGGATCGCTGGCCGGCAAGTACGGAACGGTTGCTCCTGAGAACCCTCCCATCAAGACGCGGACGAAGGAAATCGGCTTTCAGGTGCTTACCGGCTCAACCGCAATCCTGCTTGAGTCGCTTGAGGCCGGCGCCTGCGGGGCGATTCTCGGCTTTGCCGGTTGTGCGCCCCAGGCCTGCCAGGAAGTGTATCTTGCCTGGAAGGACCATGACCTCAAGCTGGCGCAAGAGAAGCAGAAGCGTATTGCCGGTCCGAGCGCGCGCATTGTGGGCGAGTTGGGCATCGGCGGTGTGAAGTACGCTTGCGACTTCAATGGCTACTACGGAGGCCGAGCGCGCGCACCGTTGCTGCCGGTCTCGGCGGCGGAAAAGGCGGAAATCGAAGGTTTGCTGGCCGGAATTCGCAATTAGCCAATTCCGGGCGCCGGATGCATTATGTCCGATAACGGATATTCTGTATACTGGAACGCTGTCGGACCGGCAGGCTAAAATCTCCTCATGAGCCATGCTTCCCCCACTGCCCTGATCCTGAGCCACGTCGCCTTCGAGGATCTGGGGACGCTGGAGGTCCCGTTGCGCGAGCGCGGCTTCTCCCTGGAATTTGTCAACGCATCCATGGCGCACTTTCCGCTGCCGCAAGCTGCGACCTGCGAATTGCTGGTGGTGCTCGGCGGCCCCATTGGAGTCTACGACCAGCAGGTCTATCCGTTTCTGACGGCCGAAATCGCTCTGATTCGGCAACGGCTGGCCGCGGGCAGGCCGATCCTTGGCATCTGCCTGGGTGCGCAACTGATGGCAGCGGCGCTGGGCGCACGGGTCTTCCCTGGCAAGAATGGCAAGGAGATCGGCTGGGCGCCAATCCAGGCAGCGCCCGATGCGGCGCGGGCGCCCTGGTTTGCCCCGCTGCTCAGCCCTGGGCTATCCCTCTTCCATTGGCATGGGGACACCTTCGATCTGCCGCCCGGGGCGCTCCACCTGGCAACTTCGGAACTCTACGCGAATCAAGCATTCGCATTCGAGGACATCGCCCTGGGTTTGCAGTTTCATGCGGAAGTGACGGCCGCCGACCTGGAGAGCTGGTATGTGGGTCACGCCTGCGAACTGAGCCATGCCGGGATCTCAGTCGAGAGCCTTCGCTCTGCCGCTCAGGAACATTCTCTTGCGCTCAAAGGCGCTGCCACGCAATTCTGGAGGCTTTGGCTCGATCACATCTTGTAGCGGCCCATATCCTCGTCGTTCAGACCTTCGAGCCAGCCGCGCAGTTGCTCCGCAGTGGGACCTTCCGGCGGCCCTGAGGTATTGAGCTTGGCGGTCTGCATCACCTGCTCCGCCACGTAGATCGGGCAATCCGCGCGCAGGGCCAACGCGATGGCATCGGAAGGCCGGGCGTCGATGGTCACCGGTTCATCGCCCTGCCGGAGGAACAAGACGGCCAGGAATGTGTCATCTCTAAGCTCTGTAATTACAACACGTTCTAGTTGAGCATTCAAGTGACGGATGAGGTTTCTGGTCAGGTCGTGGGTCATGGGCCGCGGAGCGGCCACCTTCTCAATCTCGATGGCGATGGCGTTGGCCTCGAAGATGCCCACCCAGATCGGCATCACCGTATCCGAAGCAACGTCCTTGAGCACCACGATGGGCATGTTGGTGGCCGGATCCATCATCAGTCCGCGTATCCTGACCTCAATATCCATGCTTCCCTTCTTCCGCGCACACTCTCATCTTAGACGGATTCGCCTGCCAAACTGTTTGGATGCGAGGCTGTAATCCTCACCTGAAGGTAGCTGCCCGGAGCCGGCGCGATGGGTTGCCCGCACGTGAAGTTGACCGGCATGTTCTGGCTGCTACGTCCGATAACCTGTCCACGTGCAAGATTCTGCCCTTCGACCATCACCTCAAGCACCTGCCCTATATGCTTGGCATAGTTGACCCTTTGGATTTCGCGCTGGCGGTCAAGCAGCACTTGAAGCCGGCTTGCCTTCTCCGCCTCTGGAATGGAGTCGATCATGGTCAATGCCGGCGTGTTGGGCCGCGCGGAGTACTTGAACCCGAAGACGCAATCGAACTCGACCTGGCCTAAGAGGTCCATGGTCTGAACGAAGTCGTCCGGGGTCTCGCCCGGAAAGCCCACGATAATGTCCGTTGAAATCGAGATGGGACGCCGCGCGGCTTTGATCCAGGCGATCCGCTCCAGATACCATTCCGGCGTGTACTCCCGTGCCATGAACTTGAGGATCCGAGCCGAGCCCGACTGCACCGGCAGGTGCACGTGGTCGCAAAGCGCCGGAACGGCGTCAATGGCTTCAACAATGTCGTGGGTAAAGTCGCGCGGATGGCTGGTGGTGAAGCGCACCCGGCGAACTCCGGCCACCTGGCCCACGGCGGCCAGCAACTCCGCAAAGCTGCGCTTCCCTTCCGGGTCGCGGTAGCTGTTCACATTCTGGCCCAGCAGTTGAATCTCGGTATAGCCCAGGTTGGCGATCCGCCGCGCCTCTTCCAGCACCGATGAGGAGCTTCGGCTGCGCTCCTTGCCGCGCGTGTACGGCACTACGCAGTAGGAACAGAACTTGTCGCAGCCTTCAATGATGGTGATATAGGCGCGGTAGGGACTCTGGCGAGCGGTAAACTCGGTTTCAAAGGTCAGATCGGTCTGCCGGTCGTCAAGGCCGGTAATGCGGGTCTCGCCGGCTTCCAGCCGGGTAAGCATCTCGGGTAGCTTGCGGTAGGAGGCGGAACCCGAGACCAGAGAGACGTACGGCGCCCGCTCGAAGATTCTTTCGCCCTCCTGCTGGGCTACGCAGCCCAGCACGGCGAAACGTTTGCCTTGCCTGTGCTGGCGCTTGTACTCATCCAGCCTGTGGAAGACCTTTTGCTCCGCCTTATCGCGGATGGAGCAGGTGTTGTAGAGGATCAGGCCGGCCTCTTCTTCCGATTCCACCTGCCGGTAGCCCTGCTGGCGGAGTGTGCCAATTACCTTCTCCGAGTCATGGGCGTTCATCTGGCAGCCGAAGGTCTCAAGATAGAAGGTTTTTTCGGTGGCCATAGCAGCCTAGAGTATACCCCGGCGGGCGCAGAATCAAGCGACTCGCGCCGCTGGCGGCAGGGTAATCGCGCTGGCGTTTTGTCGAGAGAGGAAACAGTGCCGGCCCTGGCAACATGCTTCCCTTCCCTCAACCAGCACCGAATCGATCGGAGTCCATCTCTCTAAGCCATGCGCCGAACCGAAGCTCCTTCGGCGCCCCTCAATTCTGCGTTTGTCCGGTCTCGGCCGGAGTTGTAGCAGCGGAAAGCGACCTTTTCATCCAAATCTCAACTCGCCGGTTCCTTTCCCGGCCGTCGTCGGTGTCGTTTGAAGCAACAGGCAGTTCGGAACCAAACCCGCGTACGATAGCCGGTTTCAATCCGCGCTGGATGAGCTGGTCAGCGATCACCCTGGCCCGGCTCAATGAAAGAGCCTGATTCACTTGGGGCGTTCCGGTGCTGTCGGCAAACCCAAAGAGCAGAATCCCATTTTCAGCGCTCCCTCGGTCGGCAATCAGAGAGACAACCCGGTCCAGGTCAGCCAGAGCCTTGTTGTCCTGTTCCGCCTTTCCGGGCTGAAACCGGAAGTCGAGAGAAAGCCGCTCTGCGTTTTGAGTCAGCTGCTTGTAAGCATCGGGGGCTTCTTGGGCGACGGCTGTCTTTTCCAGTTCAACGTTTTGAGAAACGAAGCCGTTGGCGGCGACTTCGTCCTGCCCTTGCTTGGAGAGAGCAAACTCGACAAACATTCGCATGAACTTGTTACGCGCGGTCGCGGGGGTGTAAAAGTAGAGCCGCCTCGACAGCGAGTAGTCTTCCGTCGCCACGGTCAGCCGGGACGGTTTCAATGGGCTGGCCCCCTTCTCCGATACCGCAACGGCCTTTGCGTTATGTACGAAAGGGAGTCCGATAAAGCCGATGCCGTTGGGATCGCTGGAGACCGCGTCGGAGAGCGCATTGCTGTCCTCGAACCTGGTTGCAGAGGAGACCAGCGGCGCTCCGGCCAGCACCATGCTCTTGAACGAGTCGAAGGTTCCGGACTTGTCATCTCTGGCGTAGACCTTGATCGCTCCGTGGCTGCCTCCGACCTGCGACCAATCGGCAGCTTCTCCGGTAAAGATGCGCTTGATCTGTTCCTTGCTGAGATCGTTGAGCGGATTGGAGGCATTGACAATCACAGCAATGCCGTCGAGCCCCACGATGTGTTCGTTGCCAGCTGAAGTCATGTCGCCCATCGACGCGAGCTTGGCCGCTTCATCGGGCTTGATCTTGCGCGAAGACATGCCGATGTCGCATCTGTTGCCAGCCAAGGCGGTAAACGCAGTCGCGGAGCCATGAGCGGCAATGTCGATGGAGGAAGCGAATCCATCGCCGGGCAGTACGCCCTCAACGATCTTCTCGGGTGGATTTGCGCCCGGGAGGACGCGAATATTGGTTGCGCCCTGGGCCTTGAAAAAGGCCTCGGCCAGCGAGGGCGCAAGCGCATCCCCAATGGTGTTTGAGCCGGCCAACCGCAGAATCGTGTTCTGAGAGGTGGTCGCGGCCGCTGCCGCCCCGCCGTGCAGCTTCGCCCAGTTCGGGAGGCTCACAAACCCTGTGGCAAACAGAACAACCGGAACCGCAACGGCCACGATCAGCGCCGCTAACGCGACGGCGAGAGCCGCCGACGGTCTCCTGATTTGTGAAGGGGGAGCCTCAGCCTTCTTGACCTTTGGAGCAGGAGTCTCAGTTCTCTTGGCTTGTGGAGCAGGAGCCTCGCTTGCAACTTCCGCGTCTTCCCCTACCAATGCGCCCCCGCATTGGGGACATACGAATGCAGATCCGACTGGAATTGGAATGGGCTGCCGCTGACGGGCATCCTTGCATTTGTCAAAGTTGGTGCATCTTCCCCACTGTACGGTCATGGCCCCCGCCTTTCTCCTGGCTTTGAAGCGACGCGCTCTGAGCGAGCCTTGGACAGAATCAGAGCCGCTTTTTTCTCCTTGTCCTTTGTCCCGAGGACGCGTGTTCCGCCCTCTCGCTGGTCCAGTCCAGGCAGAGGCGCGGCTGTAAGACATATCAGGATTTCTAACTAAGGTTACCGAGAGAGGGTGACGAAGGTCATTAACGCGGAGTGAAAACACGAACGCCGCCTGCAAGCGAGAGCGGCTCACGCCGTTCGGCGGCCGTCGATCATTTCGGAATTCCGGGGATTGGAGAGATCAGCGCAGCCCGGTGTGCAGGTAGGCCAGCAGGGCGGCCATTTGCTCCTCGGTGAATCTGCCGTTGAAGGCGGGCATCATTTCCTTCCCTGCCAGCACATTCCGGCGCACAGCCTCGTCGCTGGCGGGAGCGCCGCTGGGCAGCGTGCTCCGCGCAAATAGGCCGTGCAGGTCGGGCGGAACCTTCTTGAGGGCCAGATCGTTGTCCTGGTGACAATGAGCGCAGCGAATCTGGTAGAGACGCTTCCCTTCCGCTTCCCGCGGAGTGAGCGATGGCGCCTGACGGCAGCCAGCCAAACCAATGCTCAGGCCGGCCACAACTCCCGCGTATGTCACCACCCTACTGCTCGCCTGAGAGATCATTCAACCTTCAAACCGACTAATCCTTTCCGGCGAACTGGCCGCTCACATAATCCCAGTTGAGCACCTGGAAAAACGCCTTCACGTAATCGGCGCGCCGGTTCTGATACTTCAGATAGTACGCGTGCTCCCACACGTCCACGGCCAGCACCGGCTTGTGGCCCAGAGTCAGCGGACTGTCCTGGTTCGGCGTGGTCTCGATCGCCACGGTGCCGTCGGGCAGCTTCACCAGCCAGGCCCAGCCGCTGCCAAAGACGCCCAAAGCAGCCGCGGTCAGCTTGTCCTGGAAGGCCGCAAGCGAACCAAAGCTGGCGTCAATGGCCTTGGCCAGCTCGCCGACAGGGGCCGCGCCGCCCTTGCCCAGTGTGGGCCACCAGAAGGAGTGGTTGGCGTGTCCTCCGCCCTGGTTGCGAACGGCAGTGCGGGCGGATTCGGGCCAGGCGCTCAGGTATGTGACCAGCTCGTCCACGGTCTTGCCTGCCAGCTCAGGATGCGCAGCCACGGCGATATTCAGATTGTTCACATAGGCCTGGTGGTGCTTGTCGTGGTGCAGATGCATGGTGGCGGCGTCGAAGCTGGGTTCCAGGGCGTCATAAGCGTAGGGCAAAGGCGGCAGCGAAAAGGGCCCGGTTGGCGGCGGGGGCGGGGTTGAGGCAGCGGTTTGGCCGCCTGAGAGTGCCTCTGCACACAGGGTTTCGGTCAAAAGCAGCGCGCTTGCCGCGCCGCCAAGATGCTTGATTGCAGTTCGCCGGTCCATCACGATGGGGAAGACCTCCTGGTCGTTCGATGCAAAGGGATAAAGAAAGTCTGCGTGAAAATGCGCCCGCCATCCTTGCGCAAGCGCGGGTTCGATCAGCGGCAGGCCTCCAAGCGCGAGTGCGCCGGGGCTCGCGACTTCTCAACGGGCGAGCCAGCGCAGAGTTCCCTCAGATGACAGGCCCTAAGACCTGAAAGCGGCAGCCTCGCCTTCAAACTCCTCGTTCAGCCAGCTGGAAAACGCCTGGAACTCCTCGTCGCGGCCCAGAAAGTCGCGGACCATCTGGCGGCCCGGCTTCGAGCCGCCCTGCTCCAGCACGGCCTTGCGGTAGCGGCTGCCGGCGTCGCAGCCCAGCAGATCTTGCGGGTCGAACTGGGCAAAGAAGTCCAGTGCAATGACCTTGTCGAAGGCGTAGGTATAGTAATTCGACGAGTAGCCGGTCAGGTGCCCGAAGCTCGCGTACATGTGGTTGCCTTCCAGCCAAGTCCAGGGCTGCAGGCTCTCGTAGAGCCGCTTCGTAATGCCATCGAGGTCGAGGCCGGCAGGGTTCTGGTCATGCAGGTCGAGCGAGAGCGTGGTGAAGTAGAGCTGGGAGCGAATCCAATCTGCCCGGCCAAAGGCGCCAGCCAGCTTCATCTTCTTAATGGTCTTGCCGGGTAGCGTTTCGCCGGACTGGTAATGCTTCGCAAAGGCCTGGAGCAGCTTCTCGTCGCGGAAGAACTCTTCCAGCATCTGCGAGGGAACCTCGATGAAATCGCCCTCGGTGGCGAAACCCGAGATTCCCGCCCACTCCGTCCGGCCACCGAGGATGGCGTGCATCAGGTGGCCGAATTCATGGAAGTAGGTGACCACGTCGCTGTATTGCAGGAGGCCTGGATCTTCGCTGGTGCTGTTGGGGAAGTTGCAGATCAGTGCGGCCTCCGGCAGCGCGCGGCCGCGGACGCCGGGAACAATGGGAGCGGCCGAGAACCACTTGTCTTTGCCTTCGCGGGGATGCATGTCGAGGTAGAACCGGCCCACGGTCTCCCCGCCATCCAGCACGTCGAAGACCGAGACCGCCGGGTGCCATGCCGAGGCCGTCGAACGGCGAAATTCGATTTTGAAGAGCCGGGCCGCCGTCTCCAGCACTCCGGCCTCGACCTGCGCGTAGGGGAAGTGGGGGCGCACGGACTGCGAGTCGAAATCGTAGGCCGAGCGGCGAAACTGCTCATACCAGAAGCCGCGGCTAGTAATGTCGATGGCTTTCAGCACCGGCTGGCGCTGGCGGACAAATTCAAGAACCAGTTCATGTTCGCGGCGGGCGCCCTCGCGGCTGGCCTCGTCCTGCTTGGCCAGGAACACGCGCACGTTGGCCGCCGAGCCCATCATCTGGTCGGCCGTAGCAAGGTCGGCCCAACTGCGGAAGCCGAGGATCCCGGCGATCTCCTGGCGGGTGGCCAGCAGGGAGAGAAGGATGTCCTTGTTGGCCGGGTAGGCGCGGGTATTGTAGGCCAGGAACATGCGCTCGCGCAGCGCAGCACTCGAGGCAAAGGTCATCACCGGCTGCATCTCCGGCGGGTCGGTCGATATCGTGACGCGGCCCTCGGCATCGGGCCGATGGCGGGCAATGTAATCGGCAGGCAGGCCGTCCAGCTCGGCCACTGTGGCTCCGATGGTCTTGCCGCCCTCCTGAATGTTGCGGCTGAACTGGAGCGAGAGTCCGGTTGCCTTCTCGTGCAGCGCCTGCAGCCGGTCGCGAGTGACCTGATCCTTGTCCACACCGGCCAGGCGGTAGCCGAGCAGGGTGCGCTGGACGAAGTGCCTGGTGGCGGGGCTGGCGCCTTCGAGATCGATGGCCGCCAGGGCCTCGTAGACGGCCCTGTTCAGGCTCAGGGCGCTACCCGCCATGGCGACCCGCTGCGCCTCGGCCTGGGCCTGATCGCGGACGGCCTTGTCGGACGCCACGGAGTTGAGCACGCCGGCCTGAGCGCCGGCCAGGGTAAGCTGCTCGATGGCAGCGTCGTAAAGGCGCAAAGAGTTCTCCGGCGTGCGCGGGCCCTCGACGGCCAGCAGAGTGGCCAAGGCCGCCTCATGCGCCGCCAGACGCGCGCCGACCCAGGCGGCGAGCGCCTCGGCTGACTGGGCTCCGCCCACGTCCCAGGCGCGAAGAACTTCAGTTGGGGCAACGGCGGCAGGTTCCTGAGCAGGCATAGGGTGCAAACTCCTCCATAGTTTCAGCGTTCGCTTCCAAAAGAAATGTGGGTGCCCAAGGGTCTCGTCCGCCACGGCGGAAGACCTGGGAAGGTGCGCTAAGCTTTCGCAAACATCTGCTTGATTCCCCTGAGCGCCTGCCGCGTCCGCTCCTCGTTCTCGATGAGCGCAAAGCGCACGTGTCCGTCGCCGTAGTCGCCAAACCCGATGCCTGGCGATACAGCCGTTTTGGCCTCGGTAAGCAGGAGCTTTGAAAACTCCAGCGAACCCAATTTGCGGTACTGCTCGGGAATCTGCGCCCAGACGAACATGGTGGCCTTGGGCAGCGCCACCGGCCAGCCCAGCTTGTTCAGCCCCTCCACCAGCACGTCGCGGCGCTTGCGATAGTTTTCGCAGATCTCGCGAACGCACTCCTGCGGCCCCTCCAGCGCCTGAATCGAAGCCACCTGGATGGGCGTGAAGGTGCCGTAGTCGAAGTAGCTCTTCAGCCGCGCCAGCGCAGCCACCAACACCGGATTGCCCACCATGAAGCCCACTCGCCAGCCGGGCATGTTGTAGCTCTTTGACAGGGTAAAGAACTCGACCGCAACCTCCTTGGCGCCGGGAACCTCAAGCACGCTGGGGGGCTTGTAGCCGTCGAAGGCGATATCGGCGTAGGCCAGATCTTGAATCAGGTGGAAGCCGTACAACTTGGCCATCTCCACCAGCCGCGCCAGAAACGGCAAGTCAACGCACTCGGTGGTGGGGTTCGACGGAAAATTCACGATCACCGCCTTGGGCCGCGGCACCATGCGCGGGATCAGGTCTTCAAGCTGCGCCAGAAAATGCCCCTGGTCGTGAATCGGCACGCTCACCACGTGCGCCCCGGCGATCACCGGGCCATAGATGTGAATCGGATAGCTGGGGTTGGGCACCAGCACCGTATCGCGCGAGTCGAGAATGGCCAAGCAAAGGTGGGCGATACCCTCCTTGGAGCCGATGGTCACGATGGCCTCGGTCTCCGGGTCCAGATCGACGTCGTAGCGCGCCTTGTACCAGTTGCAGACGGCCTTGCGCAGGCGCGGAATGCCGCGCGAGACCGAGTAGCGGTGGGTAGCGGGCTTCAGCGCCGCCTCCACCAGCTTGTCCACGATGTGCTTGGGCGTGGCTCCGTCGGGATTGCCCATCCCGAAGTCGATGATGTCTTCGCCGGCGCGGCGGGCCGTGCGCTTCATGCCATCGGTAATGTTGAAGACGTAAGGAGGGAGGCGTTGGATCCTTGAAAACTCTTCCATGATGACTCCATTATCAACTGCGCGCGGGCAGTGCAAAGGAAAATGGGGGCTGGAATCAGGCGCGGATGGACCTGATTGAGAACTGCTTGCTGGGATTTCGGATGAGAAAAGCGGGTATCTAGGCGGCCGGAGCCGCTGCGATGGCGAAGGCGGGATGGCTGGGGCGGCGCATGGATCGATTATAGCGCGCTGTGCGGAAAGAGCGGGGATCGCTCGGTTTCACTCGGATCTGGATCGGAGGGAATCCTTGAAGCCAGCCGGCTGACTGCTGAGTTAACCATAATGAAGCCGACGACGACGAGAAAAGCGCCTATAACGATATAGGCGAAGTCCAACGGCAGGTTGTAGGTTTCCCCCGCCTTCCAGCTCCTGCCCAAACGAGGCAGCCAATCATGGAGAAGTCCAGTCCCGAAGACGACCCAAAGGATTTGCGTGTTGATGAACAACTTGGGATGTAAGTCGTGGATGTTACGATGTGTGCGCTTCATGGCGGAAAGTGTAACACGGATTCTCGGTGCGCGAGCCAGGAGCCTGCGCTACACGTCCCAGAATTTATACTGAAGGACGACATGAGCAAGTTTCTCCCCGTAGACGAACAGATGGACCTGATTGAAAACGGTGCGGCGACGATCGTCCCGCTTTCGAACCCCTGAACTTTTGCCTCAATGCGTCCTAAATCCCGGCACAGTGGCTACTCTTGCACAGTTTTTCCAGCCGCTCGGCGGAACAATATACTTTGGGAGGGGTGCGCCGCCTCGAGCGCAGCCGCGGCGGTGATCGCTGCGGTTAAACACGGCGCAGCAGCCGGAGATGGACCCGAAACCCGACTCTGCCGGCAGCCATTCTTCCTCGTGGAGGCAGCTAATGAATGCCCTGTTGATCTACCCCGAGTTTCCAGAGACGTTCTGGAGCTTCAAGTATGCGCTGTCCTTTCTGGGAAAGCGGGCCGCGCAGCCTCCACTGGGGCTGATGACAGTGGCCGCCTTGCTGCCAGCCGCCTGGAACAAGCGCCTTGTCGACACCAACGTCGAGCGGCTCCGTGACCGCGATCTGGCCTGGGCCGACGTGGTGCTGCTGAGCGGAATGCACATCCAGCGCGACTCGCTGGCAGCCATCGTGGAGCGGTGCCGCGCGCGCGGACTGCGAACGGTGGTGGGCGGCCCCATCGCCAGCAGCCTCTCGGCGGCCGACCTCAAGGCGGACCACGTGGTGGTTGGCGAGGCCGAAGCGCTGATTGCCGGGCTGGCGTGCGACCTGGAAGAAGGAACGGCCAAGCCCATCTATCAGGCCGAGGAGCGGCCGGAGATGTGTACCAGCCCGCTGCCTGACCTCAGCCTGATCAAGATGCGCCGTTACTCCACCATGGCCGTGCAATACTCGCGCGGCTGCCCGTTCAACTGCGAGTTTTGCGACATCATCGAAATCTACGGCCGCCGGCCCCGCACCAAGGCTGTGGCGCAGGTGCTGGCAGAGTTGGACCAGTTGCGCGCGGCCGGCTGGCGCGAAGCTGTCTTTATCGTCGACGATAATTTCATCGGCAACAAGGCGCGCGCCAGGGAGTTATGCGTGGCGCTCACCCGATGGCGCGGCCAATACAAGACCAGCTTTGACTTCCTTACGGAAGCTTCGCTCAACCTGGCGGACGATCCAGAGCTCATGCAGCTCATGAAGGACGCTGGATTCGTCTCGGTCTTTCTGGGCATCGAGACCCCCGATCTGCCGGGCCTCGTCGCCTGCAACAAGCTGCAGAACACGCGCCGCAGCCTGCTTGACAGC
>JBEKDH010000100.1:0-20853 GCA_050014455.1 Occallatibacter sp. | reverse complement strand
ATCCAGTCAAGAGGTTGCATCGATGTCGGCAAAGTATGTCTTTGTGACGGGCGGAGTTGTGTCCAGTTTAGGCAAGGGGCTGGCGGCAGCCTCGATCGGCTGTTTGCTTGAGAGCCGCGGCCTGCGCGTGAATATGATGAAGTTTGACCCCTACCTCAACGTCGATCCGGGCACCTTGTCGCCCTTCCAGCACGGCGAGGTCTTCGTCACCGACGACGGTGCTGAGACCGATCTCGACCTGGGGCACTACGAGCGCTTCACCCACGCGCCGCTCACCCGCGACAACAACTGGACCACCGGGCGCATCTACGAGCAGATCATCTTGAAGGAGAGGCGCGGCGATTACCTGGGCAAGACCGTGCAGGTGATTCCGCACGTGACCAACGAGATCAAGAACGCCATGCGCAAGGTTGCGTCGAACGGTGCCGACGTGACCATCGTCGAGATTGGCGGCACGGTGGGCGATATCGAGTCGCTGCCCTTTCTTGAGGCCATCCGCCAAATGCGCCAGGAGCTGGGCCGCGAGAACACCGTCTTCGTCCACCTGACGCTGGTGCCCTGGATTGCAGCGGCGCAGGAGTTGAAGACCAAGCCGACCCAGCACTCCGTCAAGGAGTTGCTGTCCATCGGCATCCAGGCCGACGTGCTGCTCTGCCGATCAGACCACAGCCTTGAGCGCGAGATGAAGCAAAAGATCGCTGCATTTTGCAACGTCGAAGAGCGCGCCGTGATCGGGGCCGAGGACGTTCCCTCCATCTACGAGGTACCGCTTCGCTTCGCGTCGGAGGGCGTGGACTCGCTCATCCTCAAGTATCTGGGCAAGGATGCGCCGGAGGCCGATCTTGCCAGGTGGAGGGATATTGTGGACCGCGTCTATCACCCCAGGGACACGGTCTCCATCGCCATAGTAGGCAAGTATGTGGAATACGAGGACAGTTACAAGTCGCTGAAGGAAGCGCTGACCCACGGAGCGATCGACCAGAATCTCAAATTGAAGGTGGAGTGGATCGAGGCCCAGGATCTCGAGCCTGACTCTCCCAAGTACGTGAGTTGCGAGAAGAGGCTGGCTGGATTCGACGGCATCCTCGTCCCCGGTGGCTTCGGCAAGCGCGGCATCGAAGGCATGTTGAACGCCATCCGTTACGCCCGCGAAGAGAAGGTGCCTTACTTCGGAATCTGCCTCGGCATGCAGACCGCCTGCATCGAGTTTGCCCGCAACATCTGCGGCTTGAAAGACGCCAACTCGACCGAATTCAACCCCGCCAGTCCGCACCGCATCATTTACAAGCTGCGCGAGCTGCTAGGCGTGGAAGAGATGGGCGGCACGATGCGGCTGGGCGCATGGACCTGCGTCTTGCAAGAAGATTCGCTGGCCGCCAGGGCATACGGCGGAGTCACCGAGATCAGCGAGCGCCACCGGCATCGCTACGAGTTCAATCGCGAGTATGAGGCGCTGCTCACCGGCGCCGGCCTGCGCATCAGCGGCGCCACGCCCGACTCCACTTATGTCGAGATCGTTGAACTGCCCGGCCATCCGTACTTTTTGGGCTGCCAGTTTCACCCCGAGTTCAAATCCAAGCCCCTGGAGCCGCATCCGCTCTTCCGGGAGTTTATCGCGGCGAGTTACAAGAACCGGCGGGACAAGGCTGAATCTCAGGCGTCGCAAAACAGCCAGGCTGCTCCAGGGCAGAGTGCATGCCTGCAGATGGCCGTCAGCCATCATCCCTGAAAAGGGGCGATGTTGCGAGCGGAAGCTGCGGAGGCAGGTTCTCAGGGCGTTCCAGTTCAGCGCTCCTTGATGGGAATATTCAAGTAGCGGAATTCCGGCCTCCCTTATCCACAAAAACCCCACCCGCTGCCGTTGACCCTGCCCCTCAGGCTGCTTAGAGTCTGTAATCAGGCAGCAATGCTACCCCACCTGGGCGGCCAGGAGGCGTCGCCGCGGCATTCTCGTTCCCAGTTGCTCGCAGCCCCATTCGTTCGGAGTCAAGATGCTGAAACTGAAGAAGATACACATCCTCGGGTTCAAGAGTTTTTGCGACCGCACGGAATTGACCGTGCCGGGAGCGGGCATTGCCGTGGTGGTGGGGCCGAACGGTTGCGGCAAGTCCAACATCCTGGACGGGGTGAGCTGGGTGCTGGGCGAGCAGAGCGCCAAGTCCCTGCGCGGCACGCACATGCAGGATGTGATTTTCTCTGGAACCCGCGAACGCAAGGCGCTGGGCATGGCCGAGGTGACGCTGACTCTGGTCGATCCCGAAACCTTCGAGGGGCCGGTGCCCGTGGAGCCGGAGGTGGTGGTTGACCACGACGGCGGGGCCGACTGGGACGAGGATGAGATGCGCCGCCAGCGAGCGGTCGAGGCCGAGGAGATTGTCGCCGCCGAACAGCCCGGCCAGGTGCTCGAAGAAGACGGGCTGGACCAGATGCCGGCTCAGCCGCAGGCGATGTCCGCCGGCCAGGGTCCGCAGGCGGTGGTGCTCAAGATTCGCCGCCGCAAGTTTCAGCGTACGCCCCAGAAGGGCGAGATCGTGATTACCCGGCGACTGTTCCGCACCGGCGAAAGCGAGTACCTGTTGAACGGGAAGCTCTGCCGCCTGCGCGATATTCAGGATATCTTCATGGGCACGGGCCTGGGGCCGGAGAGCTACGCCATCATCGGGCAGGAGCGGATCGGCCAACTGCTCAGCTCCAAGCCGTACGACCGCCGGGCCATCATCGAGGAGGCTGCGGGGATTACGCGCTTCAAGAACAAGAAGAGGCTGGCCGAGCTGCGCCTGGAGAGCGCCAAACAGAACCTGGCCCGCGTTGACGACATCTTCGAGGAAGTCGCGCGGCAGATGAACAGCCTGAAGCGGCAGGCGGCCAAGGCGGAGCGGTTTGCCGCCGTGCGCGACGAGTTGCGCTCGCGGCTGCGGGTGGTGTTGACCAGCAGGATGGCGCTCATCGACGCGGAGCAGGCTCAGTTGGAGCGGGAGATTGCCGGGCTGACCGGGCAAATCAACGCTTCAGCCGCGGAGATCGGCGCCCTGGAGGTGAGCCAGCACGCGCTTACCGAGCGAGGCTACGAGCTGGACCGCGAGGGCCACGAGGTGCAAGACCGGGCCAGCGAAGCGGCCGTCGAGCTGGAGCGGGCCACGGCTCGGGAGCGCGCCAATGCCGAACGTGTGGGCGAGTTGGAGACGCGCATCGCGGCGTCCGGCGCGGAACTGGAGCAGACGCGGATGCAGTTGGGCGGAATCGCCGAGGAGCGCGCCCAGCAACGCCGGTTTCTTGAGACGGCGGCCGGCGAGGCGAAGGCCTTTCGCCAGCAGGTGGAAGCTCGCCAACAGGAAGCGCGGACGGCAGCCGAGGAGGTCTTTGTTGCGGAGCGGGAGTTGGAAGCCAGCCGCCGCCACGCCATGCACCTGGTGACCCTGGCCGGCAACGCCCGCAATCACATGGCGCAAGGCGAAGAGAGCCTGGCCGCGTTGGAACGCGAGGCCGAGCGGCTGGAAGCCGAGATGGGCCAGGCGCGCAACGAGCAGGAGAACGTGGGCGTCGAGAGCGAGCAAGCCAGGCAGCGCTTTGAGCGCGCCGCCCAGGAGCTCGGGCGGCTGGAGGGCGAGATTGACGCGCTTCGCGAAGCCCTTCAAACCCGCCGCGCCGAAGAGAACGCACTCCGCGCTCGCGTAAATCAACTGCGCGGCGAGCAGGCAGCCGTGGCGGGGCGGCGCGATTCGCTACAGGCGTTGATTCGCAATCACAGTTACTCTACCGATACCGTGAGGCGGCTTTTGAAGCCGGGCGCGCTGGGCCAGGGCATGGCTCCCGTGGGCACGCTGGCCGATTTCATCGAGGTGAGCGGCGCGTATGAGGCCGTAGTGGACGAGTTCCTGCGCGAGGAGTTGAATTATGTGGTTGTGGAGAGCTGGGTGGCTGCCGAAGAGGGTGTGCGGCTGCTCAAATCCGGCGTCGATGGCCGCGCCACATTTCTGATTCACCCCGCCGAGCAACCCTCGCTCTTTGAGGAAGCCATCGACCCGGTCAGCGGCACTGGCGTCACGCCCCTCAAGGATTCTATCCGGGTGCTGAATGGCTTTGGGCATTCGCTGGAGTCTGTCCTGCCCAAGCTCCGGTACGGATACCTGGTCGAGGATCCTTGCGAAGCGCAGCGGCTGGCCGCGCGCCACTCCCACGCCTTTTTCCTCACACCGGGTGGGGAGTGCTTCCACAACGCGACGGTCACCGGCGGCAAGCCGGCCAGCGAGGGTCCGCTGGCGCTCAAGCGCGAATTGCGCGAGGCAACAAGCCGGCTGGGTAAGCTGGAGGGCGGACTGGCACAGGCGGAGACCGAGGCGGCGGCGCTCACCCATGGCATCGAGGAGCTGGCAGCGCAACTTGAGGCGCGCGGCCAGGAGCGGCGGCAGGCCGAGACCGACACCGCCAACCAGAGAGCGGCTTTGAGGCAGATGGAGGGCGAGGCGCAGCGCATCGAGCGGCGGTTGCAGGAGTGGGCCGCGCAGGCTGCCCGCAACAAGGACGCGCGCGTTGCCAAACGAACCAGTATCGACCAGAAGCGCGAAGAGACTGCCCGCCTGGAGGCCGAACGCGAAACCGCCGAAGCCGCCCTCGATGTGTTGCAAGCTCAACTGGGAGATTTGCGCGAGAAGCGCGAGGGCTTGCAGCAGGAAGCCGCACAGGTCACGGCGCAGTTGGCAGGCCTGGAAGAGCGGCGGCGCGGCGCCGAGTCGGCCTTCCAGCGTATCGACCGGCTCCATGCCGACCTGGCGCGCCGCGTGCAGGTTATTGAGCAGCAGCGAACGGCGGCCGAAGTGGAGCGCGAACAGCGCATCCGCGAAAGCGCCGAACTGGCCGGCCGGCAAAGGGAGCTGGCCGGCGCGCGTGCCGAGGCCCAAGCTCAGGCACAGACGCTTGCCGCCCAGGCCCAGACTCTCCGCCAGCAGTTGACGGCCATGGAGGCGCAACTGAAGACCGGGCGCGCGGCTCTCGATCAGTTGCGAGAAGACCGCGCCACGCGTTCCGCCCTGGGTTCCAAGCTGCGCTCCGATCTTGAGTACCTTGAGGCGAGCTGCCTGGCTGAAGTCAATGCCGAGGCCCAGGCGCTGCGCGCCGACCAAGCAATTGTTCGCATCATCGGCGAGGCTCTGGCCGCCGAGGAGCAGGCCTGCCGAACTCTTCGTCAGCGCATTGACCAGATGGGCCCGGTCAATATGATGGCCCTTGAGGAGTACAAGGAGACGCTCATCGATTCGATCGAGAACACCCAGGAAACCATCAAGGAAATCGATCAGATCTCGCGCGCCAGATTCGACGAGGCCTTCGCCAGAATCAATGAGAACTTTACCCAGGTCTTCGCCCGCTTGTTCCAGGGCGGGCTTGCTTACCTGCGCGTCACCGACGCGGAGAACCAGGACGAGAGCGGCCTCGATATCGTGGTCTCGCCTCCGGGCAAGAAGCTGCAGAATGTGCTTCTGCTTTCGGGCGGCGAAAAGGCGTTGACCGCTCTGGCCCTGTTGATGGGTATCTTCCAGTTCAAACCCAGTCCCTTCTGCGTTCTCGACGAAGTAGACGCCCCGCTGGACGAAACCAACGTGGGCCGGTTTGCCGACCTGGTGCACACTTTGAGCAAGGAGACGCAGTTCCTGGTGGTTACCCACTCCAAGCGCATGATGCAGGCCGCGGACATGATCTACGGCGTGACCATGCAGGAGCCTGGAGTCTCCAAAGTGGTCAGCGTGCGCCTGGGAAGCCACGAGCAGCACCGCGCCACGGCGTAGGGCGGCCAGGGGGTGCTTCCGGATTCTGCGCGGGGTGTCTCCGATTCTGTCTAACGGTCATCCAGACCCCAAACACAATACTCACAACTGGCCGTTCGGCTCTCGGCCAACCTCACTGGTAACTTATTCTCCAATGGCTAATGGTCCTGCAATACCGCTTTCCGATGAGATCCGGGAGATGGTCCGCGCGCAGTACCCGCCTGAAACTCAGGCGGAGGTTTGCGCGGCGTTGCTGGAGTACGGCGTGGCCCGATGGGAATCGGGAGCCGACCGGGTGCGGTTCGACGTGTTGCATCTCGCGGCGGGAGATTACGCGCGTGTAAGGCAATTGATCGGTCTTGCAAAAAGTGATCCACGCGATGTGATGAGCCAGGAGTATTTCTGGAGGGCCGGACACACATATCCGCACTCCTGGGCACGACCACATGAAGTGAACCACGACCGGTCCGAGGCTCCAGAGCCGGACCCAGAGGTGATCGCTGTGGCGAGTGTGGCCCTTCCCATGCAGAAGCGGCGCGGGATCCAAGGCCTAGTGGGCAAAGCCCTGTACAAGATTGCCCGAAGACCACGCGCTCTGTTGCTTAGGCGGCGACTGCGCGCTCTGTTCCTGGCGTTCGACAATCGTGATGAACTTGAAGAATTTGCGAGAAGGATCCTGACGCTAGGTGAAGGCAAGAAGAAGCTGGACCTGTCGTCGGCTCTGGAATATCGGTGGGATCTCAAAGCGCCGCGGACGATTCTGCGAAGGCTGAGCGGCGACAAGGAAGAGACGCTGAAATATGCGTTCGGCGTCGTTTCGTGGAATGGCAACCGCGAATACTGGCGCACATGTTCCCGCCGATTGATGGAGCTTGCTCAAAGCGAGGTTGCCACTCATCTTTCGATGATGAGAGATACGGCTGACCGGCAGGTCCTGATCGGGTATCGGCTGCCGGAATGGTGGGCGCAGACTCGTCGCCCATCGGGCAGCTAACGCAGTCCGCGCTGGCGGGACGCGTATCTGCCCAGTTTCCAGTTTTCGTTGATTCTGACGATCGTGAGACGAACGGAATTTGCACACAAAAAACCGCCCCCAAAGGAACTCGTCGCTTCGGAGGCGCTTGCGTTACACAAGTTAGACGGGGACCAGTAGCCGGCACTGGAGGTCGGTAGCGCGCGGCTACTGGTGATCCCTGCACAAACGAAGCTAGCTGCGGCTTCCCCTTTCCACGGCTACTTCGTGTCGCCCGGCTCTAAGAGAGTGTGCTTGCATACCCTCCGAACCATGTTGACAAATGGAGTGTCTCTTATACGACAACTCCGTTCCGTGACGACCGTCACAGGGGTTAGTGCGATTTGAAATTATTTCTGGCCGTTGGAATTCAACCACGCCCCCAGCTGCCTTGGCTAGTCAATTCTGAACACTTTGCGCGGGCGCCGCTCGCCCAACTCCTTATTGACAAACCCCCGTTAGCGCTGGAGAATCGAAGTTCAGTTCCCTCCGAGGTAAGGCTCTCCCGTGACTGCTCTTTTGACGACAAATCTGGGTGCGACGCCCCTTCTTGGCCGGGGCAAGGTACGCGATCTCTATGCGGTGGCCGATGCGTTGCTGCTGGTGGCCACCGACCGCATCTCGGCCTTTGACCACGTGCTGGCCACCGGCATCCCAGGCAAAGGCAAGATTCTAAACCAGATTTCGCTCTTCTGGTTCGACTTTCTCTCCGAGCTCGTCGCCAACCATCTCATCACAGCCGACGTTCGGGAGTTCCCCGCCACTCTGAAACCCTATGCGGATCAGTTGGAAGGCCGGTCGATGCTGGTGAAGCGGGCAACGATGTTTCCCGTGGAGTGCGTGGCGCGCGGCTATCTGGCCGGTTCGGGCTGGAAGGAGTATCAGAAGGGTGGAACCGTCTGCGGGATTCCGCTGCCGCCCGGGTTGCTGGATGGATCGCGGCTTCCCGAGCCGCTCTACACTCCCTCAACCAAGGGCGAGGCGGGAACCCACGACGAGAACATCAGCTATGCCGCCACGGTTGAGGCTGTAGGGGAGGCGGACGCCGCGGCGTTGAAGCACCTCACCCTGGCCATCTACAAGACGGCCGCAAAGCACGCCGAATCGTGCGGCTTGATCCTGGCCGACACAAAATTCGAGTTCGGCAGAACGCCGGAAGGCATTATCCTTGCCGATGAGGTGCTGACCCCGGATTCCTCGCGCTTTTGGGAGGGCGCGGCCTGGCGGCCGGGCGGCGCGCAGCCCTCGTTCGACAAGCAGTTTGTGCGCGACTATCTTGAAGAGATTCGCTGGAACAAGCAGGCCCCCGCGCCCAGCCTGCCGGATGAAGTGGTTGAGCGGACGCAGGCCAAGTACCTTGAAGCCTTCCGCCGACTGACCGGGCGGGAATTGAGTTTGTAGATCCCGAAGTGCCGGGACCTGCCGGAGTGAAGCATGACGTGGATGGATTGGGCCATCGTGATCGTGATGGCGCTGTCGGTGCTGGGAGGAATCAGGCAGGGATTCTTCCGCTCAGTCTGTTCGCTGGGCGGCCTGTTGCTGGGCCTGGTGCTGGCGGCCTGGAACTATGCCCGCATTGCGGCTTTGCTGATGCCCCTGGTCCACATCGAGCAGGTTTCGGATACCATTGCGTTCATATTGATTGCGCTTTTCGTGATGGCGCTGGCCAGCATCCTGGGCACGGTTTTGGCAAAGGCTCTCCACTACATGGGGCTGGGTTGCCTTGACAGGCTTGCCGGCGCGGCCTTCGGTCTCTTTCAGGGAGCGCTGTTAGTTACATTAGGTATTCTGGTTGTCGTGGCATTCTATCCAAAGGCGCACTGGCTGGCAGAGGGCAAGCTTCCCAAGCGGTTTTTTGGAGCCTGCCACCTGAGCACGCGCATGAGCCCGGACGAGCTGGCCAAGCGTGTGCGCCAGGGGCTGAAGACGCTTGAAGAAGAGTCGCCCCCATGGATGCATCCCAGCCACACTTGATGGTGAGTTTAAGCCGGACTCCGACGGCGGGCAATGAGTTGCACGGGCCAAGGAAGAGCAAGCAGAACGTACAGCAAGAGGTAGACGTGAGACGAGAACTGGACAGCCTGGTGACGCAAATGCACTCCAGCGGCATTCGCTATGAGGATGCCGTGCGCGATTTCAAGAAGCAATATCTGCGCGAAGTATTGTTGGCGCATCGGGGAAACCAGTGTAAGGCGGCCGAAGAGCTGGGGATGCACCGCAATACCCTCAGCCGCGCCATGGCGGAGCTTGGACTCCATTTGGCCGAGGTGCGAGCCAGTCTCAAGCGTCCGCCGCGCAGCGAGCGTCCAGTATTCAGTGCGGTGCGGCAAATCTACCGCAGAGGCTGACGATTCACCTGAGGACATGCTGACAACCCCATCGACCCAAGAAGCGCGCATCGCCATCGAGCCTGGTTTTGCCTGGGATGAGCAGGATGCCTACCTCTTCGACATCGACGGCACACTGCTGCGCGACACCGGCCGCATCCACATGGACTCTTTTGTCCCCAGCGTTCGGCGGGTTACGGGATTCGAGGTCACGCTGGAGGGCGTTCCAGTTCATGGCAACACCGATACGGCGATTTTGAGCGAAGCCTGCCGCCAGGCGGGGATTCCCGCCGAAATCCTGCAGCCGCGACTGGGAGCGATCCTTGAGGCTATGCGCCAGACGGTCGACGGGCAGCGGCACGAGTTGATTCTTCGGTTGATGCCCGGCGTAGAAGACGCTCTACAGCACCTGACGCGGAAGGGCGCGCTGCTGGGTGTGGCTACCGGCAACCTGGAGGCGATTGGCTGGATCAAGATCGAGGAGGCCGGATTGCGCCAGTGGTTCCGCTTTGGCGGCTTCAGCGACCATTTTCCCATCCGTTCCGAGTTGATTGGCCATGCGGCGCGCAAAGCCCGGGATCTGGCTGGGACGGATGCCAGCGTCTGCGTGGTCGGTGACACGCCGCGCGACATCGAGGCGGCGCGCGCCAACTCCCTGCCTGTGATCGCTGTTGCCACCGGCAAGTTCAGCTTTGAAGCCTTGCTGGAGTACCGGCCTGAGGTTTGCGCCTCGTCGCTGGCCGATCTGCTCGTGCTCACCCGGACTGCGCCGTGAAGCCGCGCCGATCAAAAACGAACGCAACGAAGAACCGCTCGTTGAGGCAACCGGCGAGCTTCTGGACGATTGGACTCTTGCTGGCGATCTTCCCAGTAGCCGCCCAGACCCAGGCGGCGAACCCTCGCCAGCCGGACCCGCCGGCTGCTGCGTCGTCCTCGTCTCCTCAGCCCACGCCGGCCAAAGATGCAAAAGCGGCCAGGCAATCAAGCGGCAGCGACCGCCGGCGCGCGGCAAAGCTCTTTCTTGAAGCAACCAAGCTCTTCGAAAAGGAGAAGTTCGAAGAGGCGATGCGCGCCTTTGAGCAGGCGGCGGCGCTTGACCCTTCCAATGCCAACTATTCGCTGGCGACCACTGTGGCGCGCAGTCACGCGGTAACCGCGTTGATTCAGGCAGCGGCCAAGAACCGGTTGCGCGGCGACGCCGCGGGCGCTCGGGCTGTTCTGGCGCAGGCTCTCGAACTCGACCCCAGAAACATGCAGGTCACCCAGCATCTGCACGAACTGAGCGACGACGCCCTGCTGGGACAACCGGCTCCCCTCTACCAGCAGACTGCAAGCGCGGCGGGTGAGCCGGTCGCGCTCATCCCCGCTTCAGGAGTGCATAGCTTCCACCTGCGCACCGACCAGCGCCAGGTGATCCAGCAGGTTTTCAAGGCCTACGGGCTCGAAGCCAACCTGGACGAAAGCGTTCGCCCCACCCAGATGAGGCTGGATATGGATGATGCCGGCTTTGAGCAAGCCATGCAGGCGGTGAGCCTGGTGACCAGTTCCTTCTATGTTCCGCTGGATGCGCACCGCGTGCTGGTGGCGCGCGACACCCCCGAAAACCGAAAACAGTGGATGCGCCTGGACTTTGAGACCATCTATCTTCCCGGCCTTTCCTCGACTGAGCTGACCGATGTTGCCAATCTGGCCAAGAACGTCTTCGGAGTTCAGCAGGTTGCGGCGGAGCCGACCTCCGGAACGCTGACCATCCGCGCGCCGGGGAAGACGCTGAATGCCTTCAACGCCACCATCCGCGAGCTTCTGGACGGGCGCAACCAGCTGCTGCTCGATGTGCGCCTTATCCAGATTGCGCACACCGGTGAGCGCAAAACGGGCATTCAGCCGCCTCAGACGATTTCAGCCTTCAACGTCTATGCCGAAGAACAGTCCATTCTGAACGCGAACCAGAGCCTGGTGCAGCAGATTGTCTCTTCCGGGCTTGCCGCTCCCGGCGATACTTTGGCAATTCTCGGCATCCTGCTGGCATCCGGCCAGGTATCGAGTTCCCTGTTGACCAACGGCGTCGCACTGTTTGGCGGCGGGCTCACGGCATCCGCGCTGGCTCCGGGCGCGGTCACGGCCAACCTCAACCTCAATTCCTCCGATTCACGGGAGCTGGACCAGATGCAGTTGCGCCTGGGCGACGGCGAGAAGGCCACCATGCGCTCAGGCACTCGCTATCCCATCCAGACCTCCTCGTTCTCGAGCCTCTCTGCCAGCATCCCCAATATCCCCGGGCTCACAGGGGCGGGCAGCTCCAGCAGCCTTGCTTCGCTGCTTTCTCAGTATGGCGGCAGTGTGCCCAACGTTCCGCAGGTGGAGTATCAGGATCTTGGCCTGACCCTCACTGCCACCCCCAAGGTAATGCGCAACAACGATGTTGCCCTCACCATCGAGATGAAGATCGTTGCTCTGGCCGGAAGCTCCATCAACGGCAATCCGATTCTCGACAATCGCGCCTATTCCGGCGTGGTGACGCTCAAGCAGGGCGAGGGGGTGGTGGTGGTGAGCGACATCGACAAGCAGCAAAGCCGGGCCATCAGCGGAGTCCCGGGAGTAAGCGAGATTCCGGGCTTGAACGACCTCACCGGCAACGACACGCAGAAGAGCTACGCAAGCCTGCTGATCGTTATCACTCCCCACGTAATTCGCGGAACCCAATCCGCGGGCCACTCGCCCATGATGCAGATCGAAGATGGGCCGCCTGCGCGCTGACAGCCTGCTTCCAAGTCCGCTTTAGCCGTCCAGGTGAGTGTGGAAGAAGGCGGCGATGCGGCGGCGGGCGTCCTGGGTGGCAGGCTCGTTGTAGCCGATGCCTGTGAAGCGCAGAATCTTGAGAACGAAGCTGTGGTGATTGTTCATGAAGGAGTGGCCGGCGTCGGGGTATTCCTTTACGTCATGGGGAACGAGTGCTCGCTGAAGGGCTTGTTCGAGCCGGTCGGCGTCGCCCTTCTCCCACTTGGCCAGAGCGCCGTAGCTGCCGATAACGGGGCAGGCGGTCTTGAGGAAGTCGTCCACGTCCGCGGGGAGCTTGCCGCCGTAGTTGATGCTGGCGGCGGAGAATCCGTGGCCGGATACGAGCAGCAGGGCGAAACCGCCGCCCATGCAGAACCCTATAACGCCTGCCCTGCCGTTGCAGTTAGGTTGGGCGAGGAGCCAGGTTCGGGCCGCTTCTACATCGTCGAAGGCCGGCCCGCCGTGGGCCATCAGGTCGCGGATGACGGAGCGAAGACAGAACAGCAGGCCGCCCTTGTAATAAAGGTCGGGCGAAACGGCAAGAAAGCCGGCCTCGGCGAGCCAGTCGCTCTGGTTGCGGTGGTCCTGGCTCATGCCGTAAATGTCATGAAGGACGACGACGCCGGGGACGGGGTTGGGGCTGGAGGGAACAGCAAAGTACGCGGGCATCTGGCCGCGCTGAGTAGGAATGAGGACATTGGGCACTGGCGTTCTTCCTGGTCTGGCGGCGTTCTCACTGCCGACAGACGATACTACTCCTGGAGGTTGAACAAGAGATGAAGCAGCATCGCCGCTGGCTTCCCCGCACGCGGCGGGGCGGCTCGCTGCCCGGGAAAGCTATCGATCCCGGCGTCACTCCTGCGGGCCCCACCTATCTGCTCATCCGTGTGCGCAGTGCGCCCGCGCCCGCGTGCGTGATCATGCAGGTTGCGGTCTGGTCACATCTGTAATGGATGCTGACCGGATAGTCCTGCCATCTGGGGTTGTTGATTTCTCCACTCGTCTTGTCAAAGAGGAAGGTCTTGCCCGCGCGGGTTTCGATGGTTCCCCGGGAAGCGTCATAATCGACGATGGCGTCGTCTCCTTCTATGGAAAAAGGCAAAAGTTTTGGCGCGGGGATCGAGGCAGCCTTCCTGCGGGCGGCGCCTTCAGCCGCTGCCCGTCCACCGTTGGCCTGCTCCTGCTCGCGCTTCGTCAATTCGTCCTGCTCGGCAAGCGATGGAAAGTCGGGCGTAAAGCTCCATGAGGAGACGCTTCCATAGGCTTTCTCAGAACATGATATCTCGCCTTGCGCAGCGATGGACGCAATCTGCCCATCCGGCCCGATTTCATTCTGAAAGACTTCCTTGCCCAGTTCCCGCTCGGCTTCCTGAGCGGCCAGCAGATCTTCCATCGCTTGTGTTGGCGGGTTCACGGCAGCAACGGCAGCGCCCGCTTTCCCAGCCTGGGGTTCCGCATTGGATGCGGCAAGAGCCGGCGCGCTCGCGGCATCGTATTTCAAAACGATCTCTCTGGAGCACAATACAAATCCTTGAGCATCGTGCAACTGGATCTGGACGGAAAGAGGGCGCGGCGAATGGGCGACCGCAAGCGCAAACCCCGCCCGCCGCTCTGGATCGCCGGGTTGGATGGTCAGGCGATACTCGAGCTTTTTGTCCCATTTCGTGAATAGATGGCCCTTCAAACCGGCCGCGTCGAAGGTGGTCGATCCCCAATCGTGCCCCGGGTCCGGGCTGGTCAAGCGCGAAAAGACTACCGCAAATATGCATCCGAAGAGAACTCCGAGGCCAACCACTAACCAAAGATAGACCTTGCTGGGGCGCTGGGCTGGCTTAGGGATCTTCTCGACCGGCGCCTCTCCGGTGGAGGGTAGGCCAGTTGCAGGTTCACGGGCGGAGTTCCTGGCCTTCGCGTACGTTCCCACCCCGACGGAAGGGGCGAGGCCAGCCTGGATGAATCTATCGGAGGGAGGCGGGAGAGGCGGCTCAACGATCACGTAACCAAGTGGCTCCGGTTTCTCCTTTGCTTCCTCCCCGTCTTGAGATTGCCGGCCCACGCTCCCGAGCGCAACCTGGGGGCTCTCCGGGACGGGCTCCATGATCACGTAGCCCGGAGGCTCCGGGATTTCGTAGTCCGGAAGCTCCGGGATTTCGTAGTCCGGGAGCTCCGGTTTCTCCACTGGCCTTTCGCCCCTGGGAGTTTTCTGCTGGCTGGTCTTCGCGAACTTGCCCTGAGGGTTCTCCGGGGCCGGCTCTACGACTGAATAGAGTCGAGGCCTTGGCTTCTCCTCTGGTTCCTCGGCCTTGGGCCTCTCCTGCTGGCTGGTGTTTGGGAACCGGCCTTGAGGGTTCGCCGGGGCCGGCTCTACGACTGAATAGAGTCGAGGCCTTGGCTTCTCTTCCGGTTCCTCGGCCTTGGGCTTCTCTTGCTGGCTGGCGTTCGCAAACCTGCCTTGAGGGCTGCTCTCCGGGACGGGCTCAACAATCGCTTGGCCCGGAGGCTCCGGCGTCTCTTCCGGTTTCTCGCTCTCGAGTCTCTTTTGATGGCTGGCCCGGGCTAGTTTGCCGCGAGGACTCTCCGGAATCGGTCCCATGAAGATGTAAGGGGGAGGCTCCGGTTGCCCTTCTTGCATTTCGCCGTTGGGATCTGGCTTCGTCTCGTCCGTCATAGAGCATCCTGTCTTCCCGATTGTCCGCAATCCCGGCCTGTGAAATCAATAACACTGGGCCACGCTTCCGTCAATTGCTTCCAGCGACGGGCGTAAACTGGGTGCGGGCCGCGCGTGGGACCGGCTTATCGTTGACTCCGGGGCGGAATTCGGTTATTCTGAACTCCTTGCGCGGTGTTGCGCCTGGGGTCTGTGTGTATTCACCCGGACCCGGCTGGTCGATTCCCTGGAGGGGTCGGCTGGAGCAGGCCACCGGCGGTTGGGCGCGCGTTGGTTCGTGCGTGTTCAGCAAGGCCAGAGCCCGTGAAGGGCCAGCCCCCGCAGTTCTCACCCGAACAGATTTGTTTGGACGTGGGTAGAAGAGGCCCGGCGCTTTTGGCGTGGGCAAATATTTTTTGCGCGACTGGTTTGGCCGGGCAGGTTCTTTGGAGAGCAGGAGAGAGATGGGTACCTTTGTTCCGAGCGGTAAGAATATCGACCGCAAGTGGTTTGTGGTGGATGCCAGCGGGCAGACGTTGGGGCGGTTGGCGACCAAGGCCGCCAGCGTGCTAAGCGGCAAGCTGAATCCCCAATATGTGCCGTACATCGATGTGGGCGACCACGTGATCGTCATCAATGCGGAGAAGGTGCGGCTGACGGGCCTCAAGGCCGAGAACAAGCTGTACCGCCGCTATACCGGTTTTCCCGGCGGACTGCGTGAAGAGTCGTTCGTGCGCCTGCTGAACCGGAAGCCGGAGGCGATTCTGGAACAGGCCATCAAGGGCATGTTGCCCAAGAGCAAGATGGGCCGGCAAATGGCCACCAAACTGAAGGTCTATCGCGGCGACAAGCATCCCCATGAGGCACAGCGGCCAGTGGCGTTGGACGTGGCTTGAAAGCAGCTACTAGCTTTTAGCTATTAGCTTTTAGCTTTTTGTCGGAATTTGAACTTGCGGGCTTTGGTTTTTAGCTAACGGCTAAGAGCTAAGAGCTGGGAGCTAAGAGGAAACGAATGGCAGATTTGGTTCAGTATTACGGGACGGGACGGCGCAAGGCGGCGATCGCCCGCGTCTTTTTGCGTCCCGGAACGGGCGAGTGGAAGGTCAACGGCAAGGCATTCGAAGAGTACTTCGTGACCGAGCAGCAGCGTGTGGCGGCAAAGCGCACCCTGGCGCTGGTGGAACTGACAGCGAGCTTCGACGTTATAACCACGGTGAAGAGCGGCGGCGTGTCGGCGCAGGCCGATGCGGTCAAGATGGGCGTTGCCAGGGCGCTGGTGGAGTTCAATCCGGAGCTGCGCAAGGTGCTCAAGGCCGAAGGCCTGCTTACCCGCGACTCGCGCATGAAGGAGCGCAAGAAGTACGGTCAGAAGGGTGCTCGCGCACGGTTCCAGTTCTCGAAGAGATAGCTTCTCGGGAGGAATTCAAAATGGCTCGATTTGGGTATTTTCAGCTCAATAACTACGGAGATCCGGTAGTCAAGCAAGAAGTGGACGCTGACTATGTTATTAACCCAGGTGGCGGCGAGACTGTCCAACTTTTTAAGACCTCGAAGAACAGCTCCGAGGAAGATTCGATTGTGGCGGTCTTCAGGCTCCGCGGCGGCGAATTTGTACGACAGCTTTAGGTAGTCTGAAGCACCATCAATCTCCCGCGATAGCGGGATCAATCCAGGTAAGGCAGAGCCCGCCCGGATGCAATCCACGAAGGAGGCCAATGGCCACGATCACAATGAAGGAGCTGCTCGAAGCGGGTGTTCACTTCGGGCATCAGACCAAGCGCTGGAATCCCAAGATGAAGGAGTACATCTTTGGTGAGCGCAACGGGATTTACATCATCGACCTGCAGAAGACGCTGAAGCTCTTCAAGGAAGCGTCGAAGTTCGTCACCGAACTGTGCGCGGGAGGCCGGACGATCTTATTCGTCGGCACCAAGCGACAGGCGCAAGATGCCGTGGCCGAGGAGGCCACACGCGCCGGGATGCCGTATATCAACCAGCGCTGGCTGGGCGGCCTGCTGACTAACTGGGTGACGGTGCAGAAGAGTGTGAAGCGCCTTCAGGAACTGGATGAGATGGCCGTGGATGGCCGCTACGAATTGCTGACCAAGAAGGAAGTGATCCGCCTGGAGCGGGAGCGGAAGCACCTGCAGGCGAACTTGGCCGGTATCAAGACGATGAAGCGGCTGCCGGATGCGCTCTTTATTGTCGACTCGAACAACGAGGCGATTGCCGTGAAGGAAGCCCGCAAGCTGGGCATTCCGGTGGTAGCGGTGGTGGATACCAACTGCGACCCGACGGTGGTGGATTATGTGATTCCGGGCAATGACGATGCGCTGCGCGCCATCCGGCTGTTCACCTCAAAGATAGCCGACTCAGCGGCCGAGGGCGTGAATCTGGTGGGCGACAAGGCCTTCCAAGAGGAGCAGCCGGTGCCGGCGGCCGAGGCTTTGGCGGTGGCGGAACCCGCGCCGGCCGAGGAGCTGGACCTGGAAGCGGTGCTGGGCGGCGGGATTCGCAAGGCTCCGGCGACGGTTGCAGTTCTGCTGGAAGCGGCCGAGGGCGGCGTTTAATCTTTCTGTCGCACGCGAGTGCGCATAATGAGACTAGCGTGGCCGCCGGGGTAGAGCGCCACGCTTTTCTTGTGCCGGGCGCCCGCGGTGCGGCTGACCCTGCTGAGCGCCCCACCTTCTGTTGGGACTGCTTGAAACTCGAACGGCCTCCGTTCCGCGTGAACGTGAACGGATGCCCGGAAGACGCAAATTCAGAAAAGAGAGACGAAAACAGTGAGCGAAAAGATTGACGCAAAATTGGTGAAGGAGCTTCGCGAGAAGTCCGGCGCGCCAGTGGGCGATTGCCTGAAGGCTTTGCAGGAGACCAAGGGAGACATAGAGGGAGCGTTTGTGGTTCTGCGCAAGCGGGGCATGGCCTCGGCGCAGAAAAAGGCCTCGCGCACCACCAACGAGGGCGCGGTGGGGACGTATATCCATGCCGGCGGCAAGATCGGCGTGCTGATCGAGCTGAACTGCGAGAGCGATTTCGTGGCCAGGACCGAGGACTTCCAGGAGCTGCTCAAGGACATCGCGATGCACATCGCGGCCAGCGATCCGCGCTATGTGAAACCCGAGGACGTGACCGCCGAAGACCTGGAGCGGGAGAAGGATATTTTTCGCGCGCAAGCCGCCACCACAGGCAAGCCGGCGCCGGTGATCGAGAGGATCGTGGAGGGCAAGATGGCCAAGTTCTACGAGGAGGTCTGCCTGTTGGAACAGCCCTTCATCAAGGATCAGGCGGTAAGCATCAAGGAGCTGATTGGGCATAAGGTTGGCAAGCTGGGCGAAAACATCACGGTGCGCCGGTTTGCGCGCTTCAAGGTGGGCGCGCCCGACTGGACCGTTGCTCAGACCAAGCCCGTGGAAGCAGCCGCCGAGTAACTTCCGGCGCAGGGCGAGGTAGAAAGAGGCCCAGGGCGAAGACTCTGGGCCTTTTTGCCTTTCAGCGGAGCTTGGCGGCAACCTGCATGCCGCTCTCGGAGATTTCCAAGGCACGTTCGGCGGCGGCGGCTTCCTCAGGACGGGGAGCGTGGATTTTGCTTCGAAGCTCCCGAAAGACGGGATCGTCGTGGAGCGGGAGCAGATCCGGGTCCTCGCGGATGTAGATGAACTCCGGCCGGTGCTGCTCATCGTCGCGGCGCAACCATTGCAGAGCTTCGTCTTTTCTGCCTAGGCGCATCGCGGTCTTGGCCAGCAGGACGCCTGGCAGGCTACCGGCGGCATAGAGCCGCTTTTGGGCGGCGTAGAGGTCTTCAAGCAGACCGCGCTCGCCGTTGCGCCGGAAGCCCGCCCGCGCCGCCGCCGTGATCTCGCGCAGGTTGCTTTCGTGGCTCAACTCGGCCACTTCTTCGGTCTCCCGCAGGTAGCTGGGATAGTCGCGCAAATCCCAGGCCATGCCGGCAAGGTAACGATGGGGCGAGAGAAACTGGGGCTCCAGGCGCACGACCTGGCGCTCGGCTTCGAGGCCGGCCTCGCGTTCTCCCGCGCCGAAGAGTAGCGCGCCTTTGTCGGCCACAATGGCGGGCGAGGAGGGGTCGAGCTCCTGCGCCAGATCGATCTCGCGCAGGCAGAGCGAATTCCAGCCGGGTCCGCCAAAGGCATTGGCAAACCAGAGATGCGCGATCGGGTCGCGTGGATTGAGCGCGATGGCGCGCTCGAACTCCCTCAGGCCCGTATCGAAATCCCCGTTGCCCCACACCTCGTCAAAGGCCAATGAGCGATGCGCCTCGGCGAGGGAATCGTCCAGCTCGACGGCTTGGCGCGAGGCGGCGACGGAGCGGCTGAACGCCTCGCTTTGCGGCATCAGGGAAAACTCTCGCAGCAGGTTATATGTGTCCGCCAGGCCTACATAGTTCTGCGCGTTGGTGGGATCGTGGACAATAGCCTGGGTGAAGTCGTCCAGCGCCCGGTTCAGGCTCTCGGAAGTCCGCTGGTTCCACTCGAACCGGCCGCGGAGATAAAGCTCGTGAGCGACTTGTTTCTCCGCATCGGAGGGCATCGCCACGGGCTTAGCCGGCTTCGAATAGCGAAAAAGGACAATACGCCCGCCGCCGCGAAGAACGAAGAAGATTGCCGCTCCTGCCAAAACTGCCAGGGCCCCCACAAGCAGGGAAACGCGAATGCGCCGGAATCCGCTCCTCGCCTTACCGGATGAAGACTCCGCCACCGCAGCTTCCCCGCTCACGGGCAGAAGATCAGGCAGAACTTCGCCCGGAGGAGCGGCATCCGTTTGGGTCTCCCCCGCCGCGTCTTCTTCGTCTACAACTTCCATCTCCAGCGCCCTGGCTGAAATCAGCCATTCATCCAGCTCCGCGGTAAAAGCGTATACGCTGCCCCGCCCGCCGCCGGGCAGGCGGTGAATTGGCAACCCGCGTTCGGTCTCCCACCGCTTGACGGTGCGTTCCCCCCGGCAAAGATAGGCCGCAATCTGCTTCCACGAGTCCAGGCGGAGCGATGCGGCGGTCTGCTGCGGATTGGATGCTGAGAAGAGCTCAGGCGGCATGAGATGACCCCTGAAAACCTGAGATGGCATTTGCACTGAATGGCTGTTGCTCTCGATTATAGCTTCCGATGGACGGTTTCTTATGAAACCCAGGCAAAGACCTCTGCCGGAGCGATGAGCCGTTTTTTCACGCTTTTTGCGCAATTTCAGCAGTGGGTTTTCATTCGGCCGCTTCCGATGGAAGCGCCTTAACGGCAATCGGTCGCCTTCTTCTTCTTTTGGCGGCACTTAACCAGCCAGATTCCGGTTCCCGCGCCGGAGACGGCACCGCAAGATCGGCGCGATTTACTCGCAAACTAGCAGCGCTGCCAGGCGCTTCCCTGGCCACTCTTCTTGAACGGAGGATTTTACTCGAATGAAACGCAGACATTTCGCATTTCTCTGGTTATCGATCGCCATCTGCCTCGCCGCGGCTCTGACGGCAACAAACGCACGAGCCGATACTGACGTCGCCCTCGGCGCTCCCGTTGTGGTCGCGGCAACCGATTCGTACTCCGGCACCGGATATAACAATGGGACCGCCGGCAATCTGGGCAATATCACCAATGGGACGTTTCTACCCAATGGCACCGCTTATGGGTCTACTGCGGCGGCCAACCAAGCCCTCGAATGGAGCGGCAATGGCTATGTCTTCCAGATCAATCTCGGCGCAACCGATCAGATCGATTCCATCACTTTGCAAGCCGATGACAACGACGAGTACATCCTGCAGTACTGGAACGAAAGCACCGACCAGTGGCAGCTCCTCTGGGACCGGCCGATTGAGAGTGAGGGCTACGGCTTCCGCACTGAATACGATACGCTTGCCACTCCGATCGACACCGATGCGGTTCAAATCTCTGGAGGCAATAGCTTGGATAATGCTTGCTTTGGCGGCACTTGCGGCCAGGGCGGTTACGCCGTCGTTCAGGTTGATCTCGAAGGAACGCCCGCCAGCCCCTCCACCGTCACACCAGAACCATCCAGCCTGCTCCTTCTCGGCAGCGGACTGGTGGGACTGGCCGGCATTGTGCGGCGCAGGTTTGCCCTTCGCGGCTGAACCTCGCCACACGCTTCAGAGGAACATCGACCCGCGGTCAGCCATTCTTGTCGCGCTCTCTTGCCTTTGAGGGTAGCGTGGGGCCGGCAAAGCAAGGCATCTTACTTTTTTCTTGAATGGGTGCGACCTGTAAGTCGCTCCGATGATTGTCCGGCATTACCACTTGACCGGACCTGCCGTCCCATCGGCAGTACCCTAGGAGGTCAGGCGGCTTGGTAACGAGCCGTTGAAAAGCCCTC
>JBEKDH010000099.1:0-15679 GCA_050014455.1 Occallatibacter sp. | reverse complement strand
CGACTCAATCCCTGGCAGTACAACCGCGAACTCTACAAGAAGAGAAACGAAGTGGAACGCCTCTTCAGGCGGATCAAAGGGTTCCGGCGCATCTTCTCCCGCTTCGAAAAGCTCGACGTCGTGTTCCTTGCATTCCTCACCTTCGCCTTGATCGTCGAGGCACTGAAGGTAGTGTGAACACGCCCTAATCCAGATACCCTTGCCGTAACCGAAGCAGGCCTGTGGGGCAACACATGTGCTCTGTCGGATAGCGTCCAATCGCGCAAAGCGGCGGTGGCGGGTAGTGGACCAGTCCCCGGTTTGGCCGTGATTCGGGAGCCATGTGCGCTTTGGCCACGAGGCGCCAATCGAACGCGGGCTTACCACCAGCCTCGGACAAGAGGCCGCGATAGCAGTGCAGCAGATCGAAAGCGTCATTGACCCTGCACGAGACTCGCCAGGGCACACCTACCCCGCTTTCGCTCTAGGCAGTGATTGCGCTGTCGAACTCCGTGTAATTGTCGAGGTGATCTTTGATGATCCGATAGCATTCGCAAGAGGCCTTAGTGAGCCCAGGGGTGTCGAGGATGCGAATTTCTCCGCGGGTGTATTCGATAAGTCCTTTTCGCTTGAGAATCCCGGCCGTCGTCGTAATCGTGGGACGGCGGCCTCCAAGCATGTCTGCCAGAAACTCATGCGAAATCTTGAATGTATCGGTGTGCGCGCGGTCCGCGCAGAGGAGCAGCCAGCGAGCGAGCCGCTGTTCGAAGTTGTGTTTCGCATTGCATCCAGCGGATTGCATTGCCTGTACGAGTTGAGCCTGAACATAGCGCAGAGCCAGAAACTGAAAGGCGCCGCCAAGTCGGAATTCTCTTCGCGCATCCTCCACGTGGCAGCTATAACCATGACCGGCAATCTGGGTGTAGACGCGATTCAGACTCCTTTTCGTTCCCATCAGAGCCGAGACGCCGATGACCGACTCATAACCGAACATCCCAACTTCGACCTGAGACCCGTCCTTGAAGGTTGTGGTCATCGATGCCATCCCCTCTTCAAGAAAATAGAGGCGATCGATCGGGTTGCCGGGGATTTCGATTTCGTGTTTCAGCTCGAACTTGACCGGCTGCAAACGAAGGCGCTCAACCACGTCCCCCTCCAAAGCCTTCAAGAGAGTGTTTTTATAGCTGCTCGTGCGCAAGGAATCCTCACTTTCAGAGAAAACCCTATCATAGTTAACATGCGCTAAGCTCAGGATGCTTGACAAAGTTTGGGTTATGTCAGAGACCGTACAAAGATATTTCCGACTATGTAAGAAACCGTACAAAGGCCGCTGGGCAAAGCGAGAATCATTTGCCGGATTATGTCAGAAACCGTACAGAAGACCATCAGGCCAAGCGAGTAGAATTCAGCCGATCCATCGATTTTCTCTTTCGAGGTGAGAAGCATGACTTTTGCTCTCGCCGCCTTCCTCGAGCAAGCAGGAGCGGGACGAAGAATCGTCAAATTGAAGCATGGGCAGGTCTTCTTTTCGCAGGGGAGTTCGGCTGACTCTATCTTCTATCTCCAGACGGGCAGCGCCAAACTCACCGTCGTTTCGCATGACGGGAAGGAGGCGACGATCGCGCTTCTCCCCGCCGGGGAATTCGTTGGTGAGGAGTCGCTGGCGAGCGTGGGCGGGCTGCATATGGCCACTGCCAGCGCCATTACCGCGTGTACGGCGCTCAAGATAGAGAGGGGAGAGATGATCCGCGTGATGCACCAGGAACCTGCGTTCTCCGAAATGTACCTGAAGTTCCTATTGGCCCGGAGCATGCGAATCCAAGCCGATCTTGTCGATCAACTCTTCAACTCCAGCGAAAAGCGCCTGGCGAGGATTCTCCTGTTGTTGGCCGAATTCGGTGAGCCGGATAAACCGGAACACTTGATTCCTCCCATCACGCAGGAAACTCTGGCGGAGATGATCGGCACTACCCGCTCCCGGGTCAGCTTCTTCATGAACCGCTTTCGCAAGCTCGGTCTTATCGAATACAACGGCCGCATCCGGGTCCATAAGTCGCTGCTCAACGTGGTCCTGCTCGACCAGTTCACCGAGCGTAACCCCGAGAGACCTCCCGGTTCGGCCACCCCACGTGTTCGATCGAAGCCGGCCAGGTGAAGGCGATTCCGGGAGCTGACCCCCTCTCCGCGCTTCCGCTTGCGCAGGTTACGGAATCCGGCAAACCGCCAGCCTGTCATTATGCCAGCGGCAACCCAGCCCCGGCGGCGCGGGCAGGAGACCATCGCCCAGTCCACGCCGAACTCCTTCATCAACCGCTCGAACTCCACAAGCTGAAAGCGAGGCCACCCGGCCTGGACCGGCCTCCGCCTTTTTGCCAAGCCCGGCTCACTCCTCGCGCAACAGGATCAAGGGATTGACCCGAATCGCGCGTTGCGCTGGAATCCAGGTAGCCAACAGGCCGAGCAACAGCATGGCCAGAATAACGCCGCCCAGCACCAGCGGATCGCGAGGCGTGGCCTGATAGACGATGAAGGCCAGCAGCCTGGACGCCAGAACTCCGAGCATCAACCCCGATGCCGAACCGATGGCCAGCAGCTTGAGCGGGCGTCCCAACGCCGCCTCTAGCACCTCCGTCCGCTGCGCGCCGAGAGCGATGCGGATCCCCAACTCCCGCATCCGCTTGCTCACCGAGTACGCCGCCATTCCGAAGACCCCGGTGATGGCCAGCACGGCGCCCATCAGGCCCAGTACTCCCAGCGCCATGGTTGCCATCCGCGCAGGAAAGAGAACAGTCTCCAGCAATTGATTCCACGTCTGGATGTCAACGGGCAGTCCCGCAACCAGCCCCTGGAGCGTACTCCGCATCGTGGAGGCCAGCTGCACAGGATCGCGATGCGAGCGCACGATCAGGTAAGCCTGACCCGATGGCGATTGCAGGAAGGAAAGGAACATCGCCGGCTGCGGATCTTCCGTGAGGCTCAGGTACTTTCCGTCTTCCACCACGCCTACCACTTGAACGCGCGTTCCATCCTTCAGCTTGTAGAGCCGGCCGATGGCGTTGGTCACCGTGCCGAAAATCTTTGTGGCGAACTCCCGGTTCACTACGGCCACGGCCGGCGCGTCCTTGCCGTCGTCCCAATTGAAGGTTCTGCCGGCCAGCAGGCTGGTTTCGGCCGCTTCAAAGTACCCGGGTGAGACCTCGTACTGGAAGGGCGTGGCGGCGGCATTGGACTGCCTCAGATCGGCGGTCTCGTCGCGGAAGATATTCTCCCGGGGGTTGTTGCCGTAGGCCAGGGGAGGATAGCCGGTGACCAGCCCCGCCTGCTCCACGCCCGGAATCGCCCGCATGGCATCGATCATGCGCCTTTGCATCGCCGGCTCTTTGTCCTTGTCGTAACCGGCCATCTCCAGATTCACGCCGGCCACCATCGCATTGCGCGGCTCAAAGCCATAATGGCCGCTCAGCGAGCGAACCATTCCGCGGGCAGCTACCAGCGAAGCGGTGACGAGCAGGCCGCAGATTGCAATCTGCACCACCAGCAGCACGTCGCGCACGGTGAACCGCCGTCCGGCCTTCCCGGGGGAGCCCGCCTTGATAATTTCATAGGGGTTGGTCCCGAGCACCTGGCGTACCGGGACGATGCCGAAGAGGAATCCGCTCACCAGCGCCAGAACCAATGCGACTAGGTAGAGCTTGGCGTCCGGAGTCACAGGCAAATTGACCGGCGCGCTGGGAACAGGCCGCCAGGTGGCAAGGCGGCGCAGCAGCGCAACACTGGCCAGGAGCCCCACGGCACCGCCGCCAAGAGAGACCAGCACGGCCTCGGTCAAAAGTCCGCGCAGAATGCGCCCGCGGCTTGAGCCAAGCGCCAGGCGTAGGGCAACTTCGCGTGAACGGTCGGCGGCGCGCGCGGCAAAGAGGCTGCCCAGGTTGGCGCAGGCAGCCAACAGGATCATGCCGGCAAGCAGCATCAGTCCGGCGACAAATGCCTCAGTCGGACCGCGAAATGCGGTCAAGCCTTGCCGGGAAAGGGTCGTGTTCTTCTGGCCGAACTCCTTGGGATAGGTCTTCGTAAGATACGCTCCCACGGCGTTCGCGTCGGCAACGGCCTGTGAAGGCGTCACTCCCGGCTTCAAGTGTCCGAAAACCTCGAAAAGCGAGTTGGTGCTCCCGCGCGTCTCCAGCGTCCCTGGGCCGTAAATCAGATCCAGGTTGCCGATGGGGATGAAGTAATCGGGGGAGACGAAGAGCAGGGTTCCATGAAACCCGGGCTGCGCTACGCCGATGACGGTGAAAGGATGCTTGTCGACCAGTACTGTGCGGCCCACCACGCCGCGATCATCCTGGAAGCGGGTGTGCCAGTAAGCGTAAGTGAGCACGACAAAGGGTGTGCTTGCATAGCCGTGTTCATCGGCGGGGTGGTAGAAGCGGCCAAGATAAGGCTTGATCCCGAGCACATCGAAGTAGTTGGTGGTGGTTCCAAAAGCGGTGGAGCTGGAGGGGTCATTTCCCGGATCGAAGCCGGCAAATACGAAGTTGAAGGCCGCCAGCTCTTCGAAGCTGCGGTTGCGGTCGCGCAGGTCGAGGTAGTTGGGATAGGACTGCCAGCCTGCGTCGGCGCCGTATTCGGTCCCATACAGATTCTCGGAGTGAGGCACATTCAGCGGGCGCAGGATCAGCCCATCCATGATGCCGAAGACCACGGCGTTGGCGCCAATCGCGAGCGCCAGCGTCAGAACGGCGGCGATGGTAAATCCGGGAGATTTGCGCAACTGGCGAAGGGCAAATCGCAGATCCTGTAGCAGGGTGGTCATGGTCGGTCTCCAGGTGATGATGCGTCCACTGGAAGGGAAAGCAAATTAAGAGCCAAAGTTCCGTAGATGCAACCTGATGAAATAAAAAGGCTTCCGAGTCTCAAGGTTCCCCTGAAATCGGTGTTTGCGTCCGCTTTCACCATGCGGTGTCCGCTATCGAACGCTGGATTCAAGCCAAATCCCCCGCTATCGATTCCTGCATGACCGGCTGTTTGGGAGCCGGCCCGCTCCCGCCTTCCCTCCTGCGCACTACGGAATCTGGCAGACAGCGAGCGCGCCGTTGTGCCAGCGGCAACCCAGCCCCGGCGGCGCGGGATAGGAGACCAGCACCCAGTCCACGCCGAACTCCGTCTTCAGCCGCTCGAACTCCGCAAGCTGAAAGCTCGCCCACCCGGCCTGCGCCAACTGCTGCCGCTGCCATGTGCGCGCCAGGCTGGGCACCTGCGTCGCCACCGCCGCGTCCTTGTCGCCATCGGATAACTGGCTGCGCTCGGCCAGCGCGCGAAAACTGTGGAAACCCTCGCCCGGCGCGGAAAGATACTGTGGATCGAGGGCAAAGTAGGCGCCGTCTGGAGTATTCTGGCGAATCCACGCAAAGGCTTGCAGCCAGGGGTTGGCGCTTACCGTCGATGGAAGCTCGAGGTGCGCGCCTTCGTCGATCAGCTCCCATTGCACCAGGAACATGCCGCCGTTGAAGACCAGCAGGTAGATCGCCCACCGCCAAGCGCTCGCCTTTAGCAGGAACCGGCCCAGCAACCCGCCTGCCGCCAAGGCCATGAAAATATAAACAAGTTGCAGATAACGCATGGGCTGCAAGGGAGCCAGCCGCGCCAGGGCATCCGGCGTCAGCATGACCATTGCCACCAACTGCTGGAAGATGCCGTAGGCAAAGACAGCGAGGGAAAAGTCGGCGAGCCTGGTCTCGCCCCGCCTGTTCGCCACCCGCCAAAGCACCCAGAAGAGAAACAGCGGCGCCAGCGCGCCCAGCCACTCATACCAGCTCCACCGGTAGAGGAAGAAGTAGCTCCTGGTGTTCAGCGCCTGGCGCCAGGCTGGCGAAGCCGGCGCGAAGATCCAGCCCAGCGGCGCGGCGGCAACCAGTGAGCCTTCCACGGCCCGCAACCGAAATCCGGCCGGCCGTGCCAAAACCAGCGCTTCGCATACGCAAAATGAGATGCCAAAAGCCGCCATGATGGGATGCAGCAGAAAGGCCAGCGCCAGCAGTGGGAGGGCCTGCCAGCGCTTGCCCTCCAGAATCCGCGAGACGGCCGCAAGGATCAGCGCCGTTGCTAGGTTGCGCGGATGCAAATGCTGGTCGGCGATGTTCAAGGCCGTGCCAGCCACCGGCAGCGTGAACATGGCTGCCACCATGGCCACCGCTGCCCATTGGGCCGGCCTGCCAGGGAACAACTGCCCGGCGATCCGGCGTGCGGCCCAAAGAATGAGGAAGAGCGCGGCGAACTGCCAGAACAACTCCGCCCAGGCCAGTGGGATCCCTGTCCACTTGACGAAGTGGGCTATCCAGCCGTCAAAGAAGCTCGCTTGCAGTTGCAGCCTGAAAAACTCCGAATCATGTGGAAAGAGACTGGGGTTCAGGTCGGCCTTCACTGCGGTCAGATAGACGCCATCGTCTTCCAGGCCGGGGTGATAGCCCATCACCAGAAAGGCGAGCAACGTAAAGAGCAGAATGCCCAGGGATTCAACGTATGCGCGCTTGATTGGCAAACGCTGCTTCCCCGCCACCTGTCCCAGTGGCCGTTCCAGGGAGAGCTCTGCAGTCGATGGCATTTTTCCGCGCAAGCTCCCAAGTACGAAAGCAACAACTTAAGATTAGACGACTTCCCTGGCGTCGAGAGGCAAGCTCACCAGGAGATGAGCGTACTGCGCGGCAGCCGCCGTATGGGCTAAGCTATTCAAGCATGCCATCGGAATCGATAGAGCCGTCGACGAAGCAAGGTGGGGCGGCGGCAGACTCGCCGCTGCCAGCCGAGGGGCACACTGGGGGCGCGCCTGAAAAGCTGGCGCTCGTGATTCCCACGCTCTGCGAAGCCGAAAACATCGGCGGCCTACTCCGCCATGTGCGTTCTGTGCTCGATCCCCTGAACTTTCCTTACGAGATTCTGGTTGTGGACGACGACAGCCAGGATGGAACCGGTGCTGCGGTCACCGCCATCTCGCTCGAAGATCCGCGCGTGCGCCTGCTCGTCCGCAAGGGGGAACGGGGACTTTCCGGAGCAGTGCTCCATGGCTGGGAGAACACCGATGCGGCGATTCTGGGCGTGATGGATGCCGATCTGCAGCACCCTCCGGAGCTGCTTCCGCAGTTGCTCACGGCCATCCGCGACGGCGCCGACATTGCCATCGGCAGCCGCTATACGCCGGGCGGCGACCTGGGAAAATGGAATCCGGTCCGGAAGCTGCTCTCTGCCGTCGCCGTCTGGGCGACCTGGCCAATTCAGCGGCCAGGCGTTCGCGCCCGTGATCCCATGACCGGCTTCTTCCTGGTCCGCCGGGAATGCGTCGAGAAGATTCCATTTCAGCGCTCCGGCTTCAAGCTGCTGCTGGAGGTTTTGGTGCGCGGGCGAATCCGGTCGGTCGCCGAGGTCCCCTTCGCCTTCGGCCTGCGCTACCGAGGCGTCAGCAAAGCCAACTTCAAGGTCGCCGGGGACTATGCGCTGCTGCTCCTGAGGCTCTATGCGGTGAGAATCGGGCTGGGGCGCCGCGCCTGAAGGCTTGATTCCCGTCTCGACATCTACAGCGCCGGCAAGATCATCCGCAGCGCCAGAAACCCAGCCACGCCCGCAAAGAAAACCAGCGCCATGCGGATGCCCGGCTCGCGGTTGACCTCTGGAACCAGATCGGTGGCGGCCACATAGAGAGCCACTCCGGCTGAGAGTGGCAGCCCGTAGGGGAGCCAACTTGGAACCAGCTCGATCACCAGCACGCCGGCCAATGTAGCCGCGGCCAGCGCCACCGCGGAGTAGAAGGCCGTCGTCCGGCTTCGTCCGCTGGCCAGCATGACAGAGGCCATGGTAAAGCCCTCAGGCGCCTTGTGCAGCAGGATGGCCAGAAAGATCAGCCATCCCAGCCAGCCTGAGACCAGAAATCCCGAGCCGATGGCGATGCCGTCAAAGAGCGCATGAAGGCTCAGACCGGCCATCACAGAGTTGCCCGTATGCCGGGAGACGAACTCGCCCGTGTGCGTCTCCTCGCCAAAGTGGAAGTGAGCATTGATGGTGTGCTCCAGCAGATGCACTACGCAATAGCCGGCCATGATGAGGCCTGGCCCTAGCAGCGGATGCAGTTGATTCAGCTTCAGGCTTTCCGGCATCATCTCCAGCAGCGCCGTGGCCATCAGGAAACCCGCGCCGAGGGCGACAAAGTAGCGCAGATAGCGCTCCACGCCGCGCGCGCGCACCAGCACGAAGCCGCCGGCCACGTCGGCCAGCGCGGCGATCGCACCGAGGATGAGAGAGATCTTCAGCATGAGCGCCCCTACCCGCTGTGCCTGATGTTCAGCACATCCCCGTCGCGCACGATGTATTCCTTGCCTTCGAGGCGCAGCGTGCCCTTGGCTCGCGCCGCCGCCTCGGAACCCGCGGCCAGCAGGTTATCCCAGCGGATGGTTTCGGCGCGGATGAAGTGGTGTTCCAGGTCGGTGTGAATGGCTCCGGCGGCCTGCGGCGCCTTCGAGCCCACCGGCACGGTCCAGGCGCGGCACTCGTCGTCGCCGGCCGTGAAGAAGCTGATCAGCCCCAGCAACTCGTAGCTCTTGCGGATGAGCCGCGCCAGGCCGCTCTCGCCAAGCCCGTAGCTCGATAGAAACTCCGCCGCCTCCTCGTCGTCCATCTCCGCCAGTTCGGCCTCGACCTTGCCGCAGATGGCCGTTGCGCCGGCGTTGGGCCGGTGCGCTACCTCATGCAGCTTGAAGCGGCTCACCGCCGCTTCCAGGTCGACGCCCAGTGTGGCGCTCTCGCCGATGTTGAGCGCGTAGAGGATGGGTTTCTGCGAGAGGAACATGAAGCCCTTGATGAGCTTCTTCTCCTCGGGCGTCATCTCCAACTCGCGCAGCGGCTGCTCCTTTTCAAGCGCTTCCTTCGATCGCACCAGCAGCGCATGTTCCCGCTCCAGCTCGCCGGTGCGCATTTTCTTCAAGTCCTTCTCGACGCGCTCCAGCCGCTTCTCGATCTGGGTAAGGTCGCTGACCACCAGGTCGAACTCGACGTTGCGGATGTCGCGCAGCGGGTCGATGGGGCCGACGTGGGGAATCGACTCCTCCTCGAAGGCGCGCAGCACATGGATCAGCGCGTCCACCTGGCGCAGGCTAGCCAGGAATGCGGTCTCCTTCAGCGCCTCCTGCCCAATGGCCGCCACGTCGACGAATTCAACGCTTGCGTAAGTGGTCTTCTTGGGCGAGTAGAGCGCGGAGAGCTTGTCCAGCCGCTCATCCGGCACGCGCGCCACGCCGATGTGGGCCTCGCGCGAGTGGCCGCGCTCCTCCACTTTGGCCTTGGTAAGAATCTTGAACAACGAGGTCTTGCCCACCTGCGGCAGGCCGATAATGCCAGTCTTCATGCACTGATGATACAGGGGTCAGGGGTTAGGGGTTAGGGACTAGGGACTAGGGAACAGCGGTCAGGGACGTGGAATAAATCGGATGGCTGACAGCCGGACCGGGAACGTCAGGAACTGCGCGCAAGGATCTCATGCGCAACCTGCCGACTAGCCGGCATTCGCAATTCAATCTCCTCGCCGGAAAACGGGCCAAACATACGGACCCATACTTCGCGGATTATTACCACAAGCCGTTCAACGGTGACCTCTTTCTCGCCGACAATCGACAGGGCGTTCACGATGCCGCTTACTTCCGGCGCGTACTCGTCCCGCGGAGCTCCACACTCAATCAGCGACTCAATGTCCGCAGACCGAAGAACTTCTTCGATAGTAGATTTAGCGATGGCCATTTGTTCCCTGTTTCTTGTCTTCGTCAGTGGCTCCCGGTCATCATTGCGGCGCCAAGACTGGTGCCGGTCATGATCGCGACCCCAAGATCCATGGGCCAATGCCCAATGATGAGCGGCGACAGGCGGCGGATGCGCAGATAGACCGCCATACAGAACACCAGGATAGGAACCATCATGAGAGAGCGATACGCCACGAACCGCCAATCGGGAACGAAGGGCAACATGCAATGTTGCACGGACCACCAGAACAGGACGATGGAGAAGGCGATCCAGGTGCGGCCGGTGAGCGCCTCCAGCCGGGGCAGCACATATCCCTGGTAGGTCATCTCCTCGGCGGCCGACTGGATCACCCACCACACGGTTAAGCTGTACACCGTGGCCCACAGGGGCAGGGCGTGAGATTGCAAGACGAACGCCACGGGGGTTTTGGCCGGTGAGCCGTACACAAGCATCTGTGCGAGACAACTGCCGGCCATTGCGCACGGCCAGGCGATTACCAAAATGCCAAGCCCGAAGAACAGGTCGCGTCCCCAGCGCAGGCGAATCGGCCCGACGAGATCCTGGAGACGGATGCCCTCCTTGCGCGTGAAAAACCTCATGCCGAGTAAACAGCCGAGGTCACCGAAGTTGGCGTAAACAGGCCACCATTGGCCGGCCGTCCGGAAAGGATCGGGGCGGTGCTGGGCAAGAAAAATCAGCGCCAGCACGGATTGCAATGCCAGCCACAAGGCGGAGCGCGCCGTCACCAGCAACAACGGCCCGGCCCAGGGAATACGCCCGGCTGCCACCCGATCTTCAATCTGAGAGCGGCCGTTTACTGAACTGGCAAGCGGGTTTGCAGCTTCGCGCACCGAAACCATTCCGGTTCCTCTCCGGCAAAAAGACTACCATGCGCCGGCTGCGGTTCGCCGTGACCTGCGGAATAACGCAGAGCCGGAGACCGCTCGACCAGCCCGAGCTCGGGTCCCTAGTCCCTATTTCCTAGTCTCTATTCACCGCTCCCTAGGGCTTCGCCGTTTCATTCGCGGCCCCAAGTGTCACGGTCGCCAATCCCAGCAGCAGGATGACTTCTTCCACGCGCACTGCGCGGTGGTGCAGCCTATTGAAGTCGATCCAGTTTGGGTTGGTGGTATCGGGTGAATCCGCGGCCCCGTCGGCGGCGATGCGATCGAGCGCCATGGCCGGAATAATCCCAAACTGCGAGTAGGCGGTCAAGGCTATCATCAGCAAGAGAAGCACCATCGGCGCCAGCACCATGCGTGGCTTGTAGATGCGCTGGAAGGGAGCCAGCGCGAGCAAAACGACTGCCACCGTCCCGGAAACCAGCCCCATGGCGTGCAGAATGTGCAGAAGCTCAGCCACGATCATCCCGGCCGCGTGCGTATCGGGCCGCAGCGTCGAGAATGCAACGGCGGCTACAAATGGAAAGAAGACCTCCGCGCCCAGCCAAACTACGAGCGAGAGATACATAAGGGTGCGATGTAAAATTCTCATGAATTCAGTTCCCAATCCTCAGTTTCCAGGTGGCCGCCTTTCAGTCCTCCCTTGTCCGCGCAAGGCGCAGGGCATGGCTGAGTCAGCGGGCGTGTTGAAGAATTCGGGCTCTAACCCGCGCATATGGGCATCGATCAAGTTCTCCAGGAATGCAAGGGGGGGATGAAGTCAGCGAGCAATTCAGCGAATGAATGCGCGCTACCCTGCTGGAGGACAAAGGAGCCGGCCTCGATTGCTCTTGGGGCTCGTGACGAAAGCGGCTGAAGTGTCATTGCCAATGCAAAGCCGTCAGATCGATCTTCCTTTTTTGACTAGTATTCTGAGCGACGAGGGAAAAATGCCTCAAAGCATCTCGAAAGATGCTGTGTTCGGGCTCGAATTGCTGGCGGCAACTGGCCGGGAGGCCGCGTCATTCGGCACAAGGATTCCCTGAGTCACTCGGCGCTTGGAACGTAAGGGCTCTGGCCCACACGCAAGCGCCTTGAGGTCAAGGGAGGCAATAGCCCCGGGGGAAAGGCCTGCCTTCAAAAAACGATCTGTTGAAACGTTTTACTAAATTGTACACGAGGGAGCGGGCTTGTACACCAGAAAAGCTTGCCGCTGCCCTCCCCAAGCTCATTCCGGCGCATTTATTCACACTGCCGTAACACTGCGGAACTCACCACTCCGAAAACTCGAAGCTATTTTCTGCTCAGTGCCCGCTTCAACACCTTCTCCAGAGCCGCCTTCACCTCGGCGTACTCTACAGGCGCAATAGTCCCGGAGATCTTCTCGCTCTCCAGTGCGAAGAGCTCTTCTTTCAGCACGTTCAACAGAGCCGTGTTTCTTTGAGACGGCGAGGCGGAGACGGGAGAACTCCCCGCTCCGGCATCGAACGGGCCAGCGGGCGCGGCAGCCGGCTTGCGCAGCAGGAAGGCAGCGCCCGCAGCCAGCAACAACGCGAGGACAATAAGAATCCACCACTTGAGATCCAGACCTAGAAAACTATATTTCGAGAGGGCATCAGGCGTGCCGATGGGCGCGCCAATGCCGCCGCCGGGCTGGTTTCCGGTTGCGCCTGCGCCCGAGTCCTGAGCGCCGCCGCTCTCTTGTGCCCCCATGCCGGGCTGCTGGCCGGCGGGCGCGCCCTGCTCCTCGCGGGGAATCGATCCCTCACCGGATATCGTAAACTCGACTGCCTTGCCTGGAACGATGCTCCTGGCCACGAAGGTCTGCACGTTCGGGTCTTCCGGCACTGACTTGAAGGCCGTTCCAGAGCCGGCAGCGAAGGTCATGCTCTTGGGCAAGATCACGGCCAGGTTTTCGGCCGGCAGCGACACCTGGGAGTTGAAGGTGTACTTGCCGCCGCTGGCGGGCAGGTTGTAGCTGAGCTGGAAGAGCGTGTCCTTGTCGCCGTCGTCCGGCTGGATGGGGAAGTTGAAGGAGTAATGACCCTTGGGGCCGTCCGGCTCCAGCTTGACGGTGGTGGGCAGGCCGTTGGGCCGCTGCGCGCCTATGCCGTTCACCACCGCGTCGGCGGGCAGCACCACTTCAAACGAGCGCGCGCTCCACTGTGTGGTTGGCGGCGAGCTGGTGTTATGAACAAAATACCGCTCGGTCACCTTGAGCTGGCCGTTCTCGCTTTCCACCTCCAGTACATCGGCCTCGATGGAGACGCCCTGAACCTTGGCGGCCACGTCGTAGACAGAAATGTCGCCGGGCGCGCTTCCCTCGGGCGCGCCGATAAAGTAGCCCGCGCCCTGGTGAGTTACCCGCACCAGGTAATTGCTGCTGCCCGGCTTGGTGAGCGAATAGCGCCCGTGGGCGTCGGTGGTGGCATGAGCCACTTCGCCCATGCCGGCCTGCACGTCCACCAGCACCACGGTATCGCCCACCGCGGGCTTGCCGGTGGTTTTGTCGGTCACCGTTCCGGTAACAGGCGCGGCCTGCGCCACAGCGCCCGTAAACAGCAGGCTCAAAGCAAAGATTTGAAAACCAATTCGAGTCGATTTCATGATTCTGATGGAGTCCTCGTGCAAAGCAATGGTGAGTTTGGTGAAGGGTACGGGCTTCAGCCCGTACGCTGAAAGCGATCCACATCTCCGGCTTCAGCCGCTGAGGGAAAGCAGACTGACCTCCATGTCAAAAACCTGCTGTGACAGGACAATTAAGGCCCAATTACTTCCTTTGTTTTCGATGTACTGGCGAAAGGCCCTGCGCTTCCCCAGCCAGAACCGTTATCCGTTCCTTCACGCCTGCTGCAAACGCTCAATCTCGGCCAGCAACTGCGCCGCTTCGTTTTCAAGTTGCGCCCGCTGAGCCACGAAGTCCTCTTCAGGATACTTGCCGGCGCGATGCTCAAAGCTCAGGTCGCGCAGGTTTTCGTAGAGCTGATCCTTGCGCTCCTGCAGGTAATCCAGTCGGGTTTTCTGGCGTTGGCTGGCAAATACGTTCTCTGGCCAGAAGGTGTAAAAGAACAGCGCGACCATCAGCAGCAGGCCCGCCACCACACCTTGCAAGGTTGTCATCGCTCAAAACCCTCCGTCGCTGCCGGAGTCCGTCTCCCGGCGAATCTTCTCCAGCCGCGCCCGTTCCGCTGGGTCCACGCTGGCCAGATCCGAACCTGCCATGGCTTGCGTCTTGCCCACCGACCAGCGCCGCACCAGCAAAACCGTGCCCAGCAGCGCCGCGCCGAAGACCGCGAAGGGCGCAATCCAGGCCACCAGATCGAAGCCCTTCGTGGTGGGCGCGGCCAGCATCGTTGCCCCGTACTTGGCTGCAAACCAGTCCAGAATCTCTTTGTCGCTCTTGCCGGCGGCAATGGCGGTCTTCAGCTCTTCGCGCTCGCGCCCGCTCTCAGGGCAGCCCACGTGGTTGCACTCGCCCAGCAGTTGCGCGCAGCCGCAGGTGCACATCAGCCGGTGGCCCAGATCGTTGAAGCGCGAGCCGGCATCGCTGGCACCCAGCGAGAAGCATACGGCCACTGCCAGCGCCGCGGCCTGCAATCCCTTCATCCAAAAAGAAAAACCACGGGAAGCACTCCTCATGCAATGCCTCCCTTGAGCGCCGGCTCAATGGGTGCCCGCGCCGGCACGCGCACAGCGGCGGTCGCCGGACTCAAAGCGGGAACCAGCGCCAGCAGTGTGCCGAAGACCAGTACCACCAGCCCCGCCCAGATCCAGCCCACCAGCGGATTCAGAAACGCCTTGATAATCGGCTGGCCCGTGTCGGGGTTCGTGCCTTCATACACCACGTACAAATCCCACTCAAGCACCGAGTGAATGGCCACCATGGTCTGCGGTTGGCCGCTGGCCAGATAAATCCGCTTTTCGGGAGCCATCTGGAGAGGAATCAAATGAAAAAGCCAGCCGTCGCGCTTCAACTCGGTCGCTCTCTTGCCGCCCTTGTACACATCCAGCAAGGCGAACTCGGAGTTGTAGTTGGCGTTCGCGTCCTGGGTAAAGCCGGCGCACTCCAGCGTATAGGGGCCAATCACGAGCTTGTCGTGGAGCGCCATCTCGCTCTCCACGCTGCGGTTGAAGGCTGCGCCGGCCAGCCCGATCACGATAATCACCACGCCGATATGGACGATATAGCCGCCGTAGCGGCGCGTATTCCTGCGCGTCAGCAGCCAGGCGCCCACAATCAGGTTGCGCCCGGTCTGCCGCGCAATCACCCCGGCGCCGCGCAGAAACTCGCTCAGAATGGCAGTCAGCACGCCCGCGCTCAGCGCAAAGGCCACCAGCGCGTAGAAGTTGCCGGTGTCCAGCGCGCCATCCTTCCACGGCCGCACACCCGCAACCAGGCAGACGATCACCGTGGCCCAGAGCGCAATCGAAGGCAGCACAAAGTTGCGGCGTATGGCGCGCAAGGACGCAGCCCGCCACGGCAGCAGCGGGCCAACGCCAGTCAGGAAGAGCAGAAACAGCCCGATGGGAATCGCGACCCGGTTGTAAAACGGCGCGCCCACCGTGACCTTGCTGCCCTCCACGTATTCGCTCAGGATGGGAAACAGCGTTCCCCACAGAATCACAAAGCAAGCCGTGAGCAGCACCAGATTGTTGAACAGGAAGCTCGACTCGCGGCTCACTAGGGACTCCAGATGGTGCTCGCTCTGCAAGTGGCTGCGCTGCAAGATATACGTGAAGATGCACACCGCCAGCACAACCCCCATGAAGACCACAAACCACGTTCCGATGGAAGACTGCGCAAAAGCGTGGACCGAGCTGACCAGGCCGGCGCGGGTCAGCAGCGTGCCCAGCAGCGTGAGCAGGAAGGTGGAGAAGATCAGCCACACGTTCCAGCTCTTCATCATGCCTTTCTTCTCCTGCATCATCACGGAGTGAAGAAAGGCTGTGCCGGTGAGCCAGGGCATGAAACTGGCGTTCTCCACCGGGTCCCAGCCCCAGTAGCCGCCCCACCCCAGCACGGCGTAGGCCCAGTGCATGCC
>JBEKDH010000098.1:0-15690 GCA_050014455.1 Occallatibacter sp. | reverse complement strand
CGCCCCCATGGTTCAAACCCGCATCAAACCGCATTCCCAGCAAGTGGCCGAGCAGGCGCGGCGGGCGAAGCAGACGCGCGTCTACCGGCGCAACCAGGCGCTTGGGCTGGTGCTGGTGGCAGCGGCGATCTGCCTGTGGTGGCTCCTTCATACCAATCCCCGGTGGATCTTCCCGCCGGGCTGGTGGCGTCCATGAGCGGCTCGGCAGAAGTGTCAGGGCATGACTTCAGTCGTGCCGACGGGCTGCAATTATTGGCTGGAGCTTTAGCCCCCGAGGGAAACCTCACAAACAACGACCCGCTGGCGGTGCTGCTGCTGGGACCTACGGGGAGCGGCAAGACGGCGCTTTCGCTGGCGCTGGCTGAGCGCTTCGGCGGCGAGATCGTCAGTTGCGACTCGGTGGCCGTCTATCGCGGCATGGATCTGGGCACGGCCAAACCCACAACAGAGGAGCGGGCGCGGCTGCCGCACCACCTGATTGACGTGGCCGAGCCGGATCAACCTTTCACCGCGGGCGAGTACTACAGGCAGGCCAGGGCGGCGCTCAGAGAGATTGCCGGCAGCGGCCGTCTGCCAATTGTGACCGGGGGAACGGGGCTTTATCTGCGCGCGCTCACCGAAGGGCTCTTTGCCGGGCCGGAACGCCAGGCGGAACTGCGGGCGCGACTGCAACGCAGCCGCCAGAGGCACGCGGAAGGGTGGCTGCACCGGCTGCTGGCCCGCCTTGACCCGGCTTCGGCCACGCGCATTCACGCGAACGACACGCCCAAGCTGATTCGCGCCATTGAGGTCTGTTTGACTGCGCGCAAGCCGCTTTCCGAGGTGCTGGGCAACAAGGCGCAAGCTACAGATCCGCTCACCGGCTTCCGGCAGCTGCGGATCGGGCTGAACCCGCCGCGCAAGGCGCTCTACGATCGCCTGAACCGCCGGGCGGCAGCCATGTTCGCGGCTGGCCTGACGGAGGAGACGCGCGGCCTGCTTGAACGCTACGGGCCGGTGAAGGCGCTGGACTCGCTGGGCTACCGGCAGGCGCTGGCCGTGCTGGCAGGAACCATGAGCGAAGAAGCCGCGGTAGCCGCCGCCCAGCAGGGGCATCGCAACTATGCCAAGCGGCAGTTGACCTGGTTCCGGCGAGAGCCGGATGTGCACTGGATCGACGGCTTCGGGGACGAGGCGGAGACGCTGCCGTGGGCTACAGAGTTGGTTCAGGCCGCGCTGCCGTAAACTCTCCTGGAATTTCGTCTGCCGTTGGGTCGCTCACCCGCTCCGGGTCGCATGTCGCGGCCGCAGCAGGTTCGCCCATCCTTCGGCTGCGAAGAGCATCTAACTGAACCATGAGCTCACAGAACCCTTCCGCGTCTCCATCCGCATCCATGTCCGGCAGTTTTCTCATCGGCGGCGACCTGCCCGTTCATCGTCTTGGCTATGGAACCATGCGCCTGGTGGGCGACGGCGCCTGGGGTGAACCCGCCGACCCCGCCGAAGCAAAGCACGTGCTGCGCCGGGCGGTCGATCTTGGAATTACGCTGATCGACACCGCCGATGCCTACGGCCCGGAGATTGCCGAGCGGCTGATCGGCGAGGCGCTCTACCCTTACGCGCCGGGCGTGGTCATCGCCACCAAGGGCGGCATCACCCGCCAGGGCCCCGCCAAATCAGAATATGTGGGCCGAGCGGGCTATCTCATCCAGTGTGTAGAGATGAGCTTGCGCCGGCTGCGGCTGGAACGCATCGAGCTCTACCAACTGCACCGCATCGATCCTCGCACGCCGCTTGAAGAGTCGCTCGGCGCCTTGAAGCGGATGCAGGAGCAGGGCAAGATTCGCCACATCGGCCTGAGCGAGGTCAGGCCGGCGGAAATTGAGGAGGCCGCCAAGATCGTCGAGGTGACGACTGTCCAGAATCGATACAGCCTAGCCGACCGCCGGCATGAGCAGACGCTCAGGCATTGCGAGAGGATGGGCATCGGCTTCCTGCCCTGGTATCCGATGGCTGCCGGCAAGCTGCTCAAGCCGGACCACCATTCAGCACAGGCGCTGGCCCGGATTGCCGCGCGGCGCTCTGCCACGCCGGCTCAGCTTTCGCTGGCCTGGCTCTTGCAGCGCTCGCCCGCGATGCTGCCGATTCCGGGCACCTCCAAAGCGGCGCACCTGGAGGAGAACGTGGCGGCGGCAGGGCTTGGTCTCAGCAGAGAAGAGACAGCCGAGCTGGAAGCGGCTGCCGGTTCCTGATGGCGCTTGAACGGAAACAGGCCAGCCATCGCAATCGACGATTTCCAGCGAACGGAGAACTTCCGCCTTTACAGCGCCGGCGAGTTATCGCCCAGCATCGCCTCCCTCACGATCCTGATCGGCGGAAAGCCCTGGCGCAGGAAGTTATTGTGAAACTCCTCCAGCGAGAAAGCCGCGCCCTGCTTCTTCTTCATGTCCTCGCGCAGCTTTATGATCTCCAGCTTGCCCAGCGTGTAGTAGAGATAAGTCGGGTCGCTCGTCCCGCGCTTGGTCTCCACCACCGCCGTCTCCTTCGACTGATAGCCTTCCTTCTGGAAGAAAGCCTCCGCCTCCTCGATGCTCATCTTGCCGGAGTGCATCTGGATGCCGACGATGAAGCGCGCGTTCCTCAGCAGCGCATCCTGCAGTTGGCCCAGCCGAAGGAATTTGGATTCGCGCTCATCCTTCGCCCCCGTTCCGGGCTGGCCATATCCCTGGTCGAGCATCATCTGCTCGCAGTAGTGCGCCCACCCTTCGATGTCGGTGTTTGCGCCCAGCAACTTGCGCACCCGGCTGGGCGCTTGCGGCAGCCACAGAAACTGAATGTAGTGGCCCGGATATGCCTCGTGGACCGCGGTCGAAATTACCGTGCCCACATTGAACGAATGCATGTAACCTTCAACCTCATCGGGCTTCATCGACGGGTCGGGCAGAGTTACGTTGAAGTAAGCCTCCGTGGCGTGCGCCTCGAACGGCCCCGGCGTATCCATGCTGGCAAAGGTGGTGGCGCGCATGAATGGCGGAGTTTCTTCCACGATCGGCCTTACATCGGAGGGAACCGTAACGATGTGGTGGGCGCGGATAAAGCCGACCAGCCCGTCGAAGGTAGCTCGAAAAGCGTCCAGCAAGCGATCCGGCGCGGGGTGATTCTCGCCCAGTTCTTCAAGCACGGCGTTGGGCGTCTTGTCCGGCTCCAGCTCCTTGGCAATCTCATTGAAGTGCGCCTGGTTCTTGCGCAGGTCCGCCCAGCCAATCTCCAGCAGCTTGTCCAGCGGCAGGTCGACCATCTCGTCATACTGAAGCTTCTTCGAGAAGGTCTCCGCGCCGATGCGGAAGTCCCCGTTCGACTTTGGCAGCAGGTCAGTCTTCAGCCAATCCAGATAACTCTTCAGCGCCGCAATCGTCGCGGCGTTGGTCAGCGCAAACTCGGCCTTGAGCGCGGAATCATGCGCATCGGCGAAGGCGGACGGAACATCCTGCTCAAAGAAGCTGACGATCCCCGGCAGTTGCTCGATGGCGATCTCGGTGTAAATGCGCGGCGGATTCTTCAGGTTCGCGCGCGCCGCATTCAACAGCGCCGGCATCTGCTTCTCCCGCGCAATGAGCGATCGCAGCCGCTCATCCGGCGAAGCGAACTTACGCTCCATCAGCACAAACGCCCCATTCGCGCAGGTGCTCGAGTAGTTATCCGCATTCTTCTCCCACGGGCGGATCGTCTCCAGGGTGAGCAGTTGCGAACGGACGCTGGCAAGCACAATCTCCCGGTCGCTGCGCGGTACAAAATCGCCTGCGCCGCCATCGGGTTGAATCGCCTCGATGCGCCGCTCGAAGCTCTTCAGATCGGCAATCTCGGCGTCGATATTCTTCCGCGAAACATCCTCAAGCTGCGTATCGAACTGGTGATAGCCGACCTGCGTTCCAGCCGTGGGCTGATAGCGAAGGTAAACCTGGTCGAGATACTCGTTCGAGAGCTTCTCAAACTGCTGCTTCCAATCTCCCCCCGCGGCGCGCGCACTTATCGCAAAAGCCATACAAACTCCCATCGCAAGCAAAACGGATAACTTCTTCATCGTCTTCCTCTCTACTCTTGAACTGCCGTCAAAACTCCGGACGCCGCATCCTTGGGCTTCTTCTTAGCTCAAGGGTTGGCAACCCGGCAACGACGCTGGTTAACTCTGCCCCGCATCGAGGGGGGCTAGCTGGCCAAGCACCTCGTGAATCTCAAGCAAGACCTCGTCGGACCGCGCTGCTACCAAAGGATACTTCAAGAGCCCCTGCGGCGTGAACTGCGCGCCCCGCTTGGCGTTGCGCGCTACCAGCCGCATCAGGCGCGCCGGATCGACCGCAGCATTCTCCATGAATCGTATCTGCAATTCGCCGCGCTTGCGATCGATCTGCGAAATGCCCATCCGCTCGCACTCCAGCCGCACCAGCGCTGCCTCCAGCAGGTACACGGTGGCGTCCGGCGGCGCTCCATAGCGGTCTTCCATCTCCGCTCGCACCTCGGCCACGGCCGCCTCGCTCACGGCCCCGGCAATCTTCTTGTAGAGGCGCAGCCGCTGATTCTCTTCCGGCACATAGCTCTCGTCGATGCGCAGGGCGATGCCAAGGTTGAGCTGCGTAGCGGGCCGCTCCTCGCTCGATTCGCCCTTCAGCTCTTTCACCGCGGCCTCAAGCATCGACGTGTATAACTCGAAGCCCACCGCCTCGATGTGCCCGCTCTGCTCGCCGCCCAGCATGTTACCCGCTCCGCGCAACTCCAGATCCAGCGCGGCAATCTTGAAGCCCGCTCCCAGGTCGCTGAACTCCTTCAGCGCCGCCAGCCGCCTCCGCGCAATCTCCGTCAGTTCATTCTCCGGCGGAATAAGCAAGTACGCATAAGCGCGCCGGTTCGACCTTCCCACCCGCCCGCGCAACTGGTATAACTCGCTCAGCCCGTGCCGGTCGGCACGGTTGATGAGCATGGTATTCGCCAGCGGAATATCCAACCCGTTCTCGATGATCGTGGTCGCTACAAGCACGTCGTACTCGTGGCGCATGAAGGCCAACATCACTCGTTCGAGCTCTGTCTCGCTCATCTGCCCGTGGCCCACGGCGACGCGCGCCGCGGGGACAAGCTCCTGAATCCGCGACGCAATCTCGTAGATGGACTCCACGCGATTGTGGACGAAATACACCTGGCCGCCGCGTTCCAGTTCCACCTCAACGGCAGAGCGCACTATCTTCTCGTCGAACTTGGCCACCACGGTCTGAATCGCCATGCGGTCCTTGGGCGGCGTTTCGATCACGCTCATATCACGCAAGCCCACCAGCGACATATGCAGCGTGCGCGGAATGGGCGTGGCGCTCATGGCCAGCACATCGATCTCTTTCCGCATCTGCTTCAGCCGTTCTTTGTGGCGCACGCCGAAGCGCTGCTCTTCATCCACCACCAGCAGCCCCAGATCCTGAAACTTGATGTCTTTCGAGAGCAGCCGGTGCGTGCCGATCAGTATGTCCACCTTGCCCGTCTCGACGCGCTCGACGATATCTTTCTGTTCCTTCGGCGTGCGGAAGCGCGAGATCATCTCCACATTGATGGGAAACTGTGCAAACCTTTTTTTGAATGTTTCGAAATGCTGAAAGCTCAGAATCGTCGTCGGCGTCAGTACGGCCACCTGCTTGCCGTCCTGCACGGCCTTGAAGGCCGCGCGCATGGCTACCTCGGTCTTTCCATAGCCCACGTCGCCGCACAGCAGCCGGTCCATCGGCCTCGTCGATTCCATGTCGTACTTGATGGCCCGGATCGCCGATAACTGGTCTTCGGTCTCGCTGTAATCGAAAGAATCCTCAAACTCCCGCTGAAACTCGTTGTCCTTGGAGAATGCCGTCCCCTCGGCCGCGGTCCGCTCGGCATATAACTTCAGCAGCTCGCCGGCCATATCCTGCATGGCCTTGCGCACGCGCGCTTTGGTCTTGGTCCACTGCTGCGAGCCCAGCCGGTTCAGCACCGGCGCAGGCCCGGCGTCGGTCGAGCGGTATTTCTGAATAAGATCGAGACGAGTTAAAGGAACGTATAACTTGGCTGCTTCGGCAAACTCCAGGATCATGAACTCCACCGCGAGCCCGTCCTGCACAATCTCCTTCAGTCCCTGATACTGCGCAATCCCGTGTTCCACATGGACGACATAGTCGCCGATCCCCAGGTCGCGAAAATCGGAGACAAATGCCGCCGTCTTCGACCGCTTGGGCTCAGGCCGCGCCGCCACGTCTACATCGTCGTTCAGGTCGTTCGCCCCGAAGACAACAAGATTCGAATCCAGAAAGCTGACGCCCGCCGCAATCTGCGTTCGCACAATCACCGGCACGCGCAAATCGCCGGCCAGGTAACTCCCTTCATCCAGCACCGTCTCGGCGGGATGCGGATTCCGGCTTCCCAGCCTGTAGGGAATCCGATACTCGCGCAGCATGGTCGCCAGCCGCTCCACATCGCCCTGGTGCACCGCCGCGAGCACGATTCGCGCCTCCGCCTCCATCAAACTCTTCAACTGCTCGGTCAGCGCGGGTATCGACCCATGAAAGCGCAGCGTGGGCCGCGTGTTCAGCTCAATCTCGCCCAGCGTGTTGTCCTCGTCCAGCACATCCACCGCGCCCAGCTGATCCAGATCCAGACCCATGTGAGCGTCGAGTTGCGCTTGCAATGCTTCCGGCCGCAGATAGATGTCCTCGGGCCGGATCAGCGACCCGATCCCCGACCGCTCATGCCGCTGCTCCACCTTGTTCCACCAGCGATCGATCTGATTGCGCACCATGGCCGGCTCTTCGACAAACAGCGCGCACTTAGGCAGCAGAGTTAGCAGCGACTTATCCGCCCCGGCCACGGTGCTGAAGAACTCCCACCCCGGAAAGACGCTCACCCCGCCCGCAGCGGCCAGGCCGGCGGCCATCTCCCGATTCTCATAACTCTCTTCGCCGCCTTCTAACTCCACGCGCTGCCGGTTCAGCCGTCCATGCACCGCGGCCAGCAGCCGCTCCGTTACTGGCGTCTCGGTCAGCGGCAGCAACTGCGCTTCGTCCAGCCCGCTCTGCGACCGCTGCGTTTCGGGGTCGAACTTGCGGATGGTCTCAATCTCATCGCCGAAGAACTCAATGCGCACCGGCCGGTCGGCCTCCGGCGAATAGACATCCAGAATCCCGCCCCGCCGCGTGAACTGACCCGGCATCTCTACCAGGTCCATCTGCGTGTAGCCCACCGCGGCCAGGTGCTCGGTCAGCACCTCAACGTCCACCTCTTCGCCACGCTTGAGCGTCACGGCCAGGCCGGCATAGTAGCCGCGATCAAACAGCCGCAGCGCCGCCGACTCCACCGGCGCAATCAGGATCGAGACGGCCCCGGTGGCCAGCTTCCACAGCGCCGCCGCCCGCTGCTCCTGCACGTCGGGATGGGGAGACAGATTCTCGAAAGGAAGCACATCGTGGGCCGGCAGCCGGACAACTTGCACGGGGTCGACCGCGCCGGTCAGCTCGCACCCGGCTCGCAGCATCGGCTCCAGCGCCTCGGCGGCCTTGTTGTCGGCCACCACTACAATCACCGGCTGCCGCGCCGCCCGCGCCATCAGCGGCAGATAGATGGAGCGCGCCGTCGCCGTCATCGCGGAGACACGTCTCCGCCCCGCACCCAGGCTCAGATGCCTTCGTACGCGCTCAAATCCCGAAGAGTGCTCCAGCTCCGCAAATACTTCGCGGACAAACGGGAGAATCATGTGCTGTCAGTTTAGCAGCGCGGGAGCGCCGCCGGTGGTATCCGCTGGCTATGCAGGCCACGCTCAACATTCCAGACGAACTTGCCGCCCAGATAGCCGCTGCCGGTACGGACCGTAGCGATTCATCTGCCCCGCGCCCCGGCTCAGATCACTTCGTAGGCGCTCAAACCCCGAAGAGTGCTCCAGCTCCGCAAACACCTCGCGGACAAACGGGAGAATCACGTGTTTACTGTCCCAGACTGATTGTAATGCTAGCGATGAACAATCTTTTGGCCAGTCCTTAACGGTGCGGGCCACCGGCGAATCCGGTTGGTAACCCCGCGTAACCCCTCCCTCTTCTCACCGCCCTTCCCTTCCGTCCCAAAAACCCAACACCTACAAGTGAAAGCATCGCTTCGACTTCGCCCGCATCCGCCGATTTAACCCCCGCTCAACGGCCATTTAACAGGTATAGCGTTGTGGACAGTCGGCAACCATGTCTCTACTCGAATCGATGTAGCGGGCAGATCGTCGGGAGCCGGCCAGCTACCACTGCCGTCTCCCCGACATGCCCGTTAACAGCTATGATGGTTTCTGCCATCGATACGGAGGAATTCAGCCGATGAAACGATTGATCGTTTTCGTTTCAGTATTTGTGTTCTCGACAGTTCTGGGTGGTTGCGGGGGGTCCGCTGGCAGTGGCAACCAGTCCGTGCAGCCGCCCCCGGCAGCGCTCAGCTATGGCGACCTTTTTTCGAGTGCAGCGCCGGCGACGCCCGCCGACGACGGCGGCTTTGCCATGCCCGCCAGTGCCGCCGCGCCCACTGATACATTTGAAGGCCGGCTGGAGTTGGGCAACACCGCCAGCAACGGCAGCGTTGCGGTCTTCACGGACACTTATGGCGCCTTTTACGGAAGCGATTCGCCCTGGGAGCATCTGGCCGCTTTCAGCTTCGAATTCGTGCAGGATGGCAGTTACCTCATCCCGGCGCAGCAGGGTTTGGTCTACACAGGCAGCCAAGCATGGAATTACATCGTCGGTCCTGGGCGGGCATGGACCGAGAGCGACGATTCAGGCTACACTCGCGCCTCATTCCCATTCGCGCTCGTCAACCGGAACGATAACTGCACCCACAACGGGGAGATGACCTTTCTGTTCAGCAACAGCAAATCCCCCAATATCTCCAATGTGCGTTACCAGATTACGCAGGAAACGTGCGGGTACATGAGATTCAACCTGTGGGGAAAGATCGCCGCCACCTACACACCCTATTCTGTTGCCAACGACGCGACGATCAAAAGCAATAACGAAGCCGAGGTCGCCAATCGACTGCCGGTCAAACCACTTAGCGCGCTGACCACTGACTTCCCGAATTCCGGAGTTGTGCCGGCCAATATGATTAGCGCCTACCAATCGCAACAGTACATCATCACCTATGGACTGTTCATCAACGGCGTCATTTACACGAGTGGATGCCCCACGCGCTACGGAGAGTACGCTTACTGCAGTGAAATGCGCCTGACCACTTATTCTGTTTCCAAGTCCATGTTGAACGGTGTCGCCATGATGCGGCTGGGCCAGCTCTACGGTCCCACGGTTTACAGCCAGTTGATAAAGGATTATCTTCCTCAATATGTTGATGGCGGCGACTGGAGCAATGTGACATTCGACGACACCATTAATCTGGCGACGGGGAATTACCTGAGCGCGGTTTCCATGTCAGATGAAAACACCCCTCAGGCAATCGCTTTCATTGATGCGGAAGATTATGCGACCAAGATCAACGATGCCTTCACTGCCTTCCCGAGCCAAGCCCCTCCCGGAACCGTGTTTGTTTATCATAGCACCGACCAATTCATTGTGAATCAAGCGATGAACGCCTACCTGCAACAGCAACAGGGAAGCGGCGCCGATATCTTCAACATGGCTCGCCAGGACGTCTTTGCGCCCATCCACATCAGCCAGGGCTTCGACACGCTCCGCACTGATAACAGCGCAACTGGGAAGTCGCTGGGATACTCCGGCCTGTTCGTCATTCAGGATGACATCGCCAAGATCGACAAGTTGCTGAATAACGACGGTGGCATGATCGGCGGCAAACAAATACTGGACCCTGTCCGTTTGCAGGAGACACTGCAAAGAACCGGCGCGCCCTTTGGCATACCCGAATCCACTACTGGCCCGCCTGTGGATATGTATTTCAATGGATTTCATGCCGACCAGATGACCTACTCGTGCAGCTTCTGGGTGCCAAACATGGCTGGCTCCGGCGGCATCATCGTCGCGCTCTTTCCCAACGGCTCGACTTTCTATCTTGCCAGCGACAATAACGAGTGGGATTGGACCCATGCGCTCAGCGAATCGAACAAGCTGGTGCCCATGTGCTAGTGCCGATGTGTTCCACTTCACGCTGACATTGTCCCTCCGAGAGGGCAATCGTAGCTTCCGGCAGCACGACACCATCCTGTGCGCACTCTGCGGATGGCGGGATGCGCCGAGCTCCCCTCAATACGCCACACGCCTCCGAATATCCTTCAGCAGCACCAGCATCTGGAGCGGGTCGGCCGGAGAGGCGATGAAGTCGAACGGCTCGTAGGAGCGCCGCGCCTGTTCGTCTTTGGCGTGAACGGCCGGCGCCCGAATCCCGGCGATATCGGCGGCCTGCTGGGTTCGCGGTGTCTCTTCCCACGCAAGCGCGTGCCCCACGCCCGTTCGGCCTGGCGTTCAACGGCCGCCAAGCGCCAGCCGACGCCACCGCTCATCTTGCTCCGGCGCGATACAATCCTCTCTGAAATGCATAAGAAACTCGCCTTTCTCTTTCCGGGGCAGGGTTCGCAGGCCGTTGGCATGGGCCGCGAACTTGCGGATCGATTCCCAGCCGCCGCCCAGACCTTTGCCGAGGCCGATGAGGCCCTTGGCTTGCCGCTCTCGAAGCTTATCTTCGAGGGCCCGGAAGAGGAGCTCCGGCTAACCGAAAACACCCAGCCGGCCATTCTTGCCGTGAGCGTGGCGGCATTGCGCGTGCTGGCCGCGCATGGCGTTGAGCCGGCTCTGGCCGCCGGTCATTCGCTGGGCGAGTGGTCGGCCCACGTAGCCGCCGGGACGCTCGGCTTTGCCGATGCGGTGCGCGCCGTCAAAGCCCGCGGCAAGGCCATGCAGTTGGCCGTACCGGCCGGGCAGGGCGCCATGGCGGCCGTGCTGGCCCTGGACGCGGCCCTAGTGGCCGAGGCTTGCCGCGAAGCCGAGGCCGAGACTGGCCTGACGGTGGCCGCCGCCAACCTCAACTCGCCCAGCCAGACGGTGATCTCCGGCGCAGCCGCGGCGGTTGAACGGGCCTCGGCGCTCTGCAAGGCCAAGGGCGCGCGGCGCGCCGTGCCGCTGCCGGTGAGCGCGCCCTTCCATTGCGCGCTGATGCGGCCCGCGCAGGAGGAAGTGGCCCGGGTGCTGTCGACTTTGAAGCTCGCCGATCCCCGCATCCCCGTGGCGGCCAACGTGACCGGCGGCCTGGTTGCCACCGCCGAGGCCGCGCGCGACGCCCTCATCCGCCAGGTTACCGGCGCGGTCCGCTGGGTGGATTGCATGCAGTCGCTTGTGGGCGCGGGGGCGGAGATCTTTGTCGAAGTTGGCCCAGGCAAGGTTCTCTGCGGGTTGCTGCGCCAGATCGATCCCGCGCAGAAGTCCCTCAATATCGAGGATGCAGCCAGTTTGGAAGCCACGCTCGCGGCTCTCGCCGGGGGAGAAGTCTCGGGCGGATAGTCTCTGCGCTCTACCTGCTTGCGGGCTTCTTCCGGCTCAAGCCTAGCTGGACTACTTGCCGGACTTTTCCGCTTCCTCGAGCAGTTTTCTAGAGTATTTATAGGCGTTCCGCGAGTGTTCCAGAGCTTCCTCGCTCAGCTCATGAGCGGTGAGGCGATCTGCCTTGCCGTGGGCTTCTGCCGCGGCGGCGTGGGCGTGGGCAGCCAGGTTGTGAAGTTCCGCGGCTCGGTCATGCGTACTCTGGGGCATAGGGTTCTCCTGCACTGTTCGATGCAAACCAACCAGGCGCGGCGATCAGAAATATCTCCCGGAGCCGAGGAAAACGCCAAGGGCTCCATTCCCTCCGCCTGTTCGCGGAGGGAATGGAGCCCGCGGAAGAACCAATTCCGTTGACCCGGCCGCCGCTGCTTCCTACGGCCCCAGGTACAGCCCGACGCCATCTGGCGCAAAGCTCAGCGTGTGCGCCTTCGGGTCGTAGGTCAGGTTCAGCGCCCCGCTCTTGCGCCCATTGATGAGCACCGCTACCAGAAGCACATTCCCATACCGCCCCGCCAGTGCGATCTGGTGGCTCTGGATCGCCCCATATTCGTTTGCCGAACTGGTCGAACTCCAGTCCTGCTGGAAGCGGGAATAGGGGTAGCCGCCATCCTGAGCCGGATGCTGCTGCCAATTCTTGTCGTGAGTCCAGATCCCGTATGCTGCGGGCAGGTCGTTCTTCTCCACAGCCGTCAGGAAATTGTTTACCGCCGCCCTGCCGAAAAAGTAGCTGTTCCAATTCCACGGCCAGTCGATGGGCCTTCCCGCCACCAGCCAGCAAACTACAAACAGCACCAGCAGCAGCCCACCGGAGCCGAGCAGAATCCTTCGGCGCCGCCGGTCGCGGGCCTCGTCAAACTCAGGAGCGTCGAGCAAAGTCATTGCGAAATTCCTTCTAGAAACAGCGGTCAGGGTTCAGGGAACGGAGATCAGGGGTCAGGCCCTACCGAACCAGAATACTCTCCCTTTAGACACCGCAAGCAAGCTGGTAGTTCCCATGCGAAACTCTTCGCTCCCGCTTCCCTGCCCTGGAAGCCGTTCCCTGTTTCCTAATCCCTAGTCCCTAATCCCTGCTGTAAACCGTCCGGCTCTTCTCGGCGTGGCGCTCCAACGCCAGCTCGATCAGCCTGGAAATGAGGTCCGTGTAGCTCACCCCCGTGGCCTCCCACAGCTTGGGGTACATGCTGATCTTTGTGAAACCGGGCATGGTGTTCACCTCGTTCACAAAGATGCGCCGCTTGCCCGCTGGCTCCATCAGAAAGTCCACCCGCGCCAGGCCGGAGAGGTCGCAGGCGCGGAAGGCCGCCACCGCCATCTCCCTGATTTGCTTGCTCTCGGCCTTGGCGATCCTGGCCGGAATCACCGGAACCGACCCCTCCACAAGGTACTTGGCCTCGTAGTCGTAGAACTCCTTGCCGGGAACGATCTCGCCCACCACGCTGGCCTGCGGCGAATCGTTGCCGAGCACGGCAACCTCGAATTCGCGGGCCTTGCCAGTCTTGCCGCCCACCCCCTGCTCCACAACCAGCTTGCGGTCGTATTGGGCGGCCAGCACGAGCGCCGGGCCCAGTTCCTTGCGGTCGTGCGCCTTGCTGATGCCCACCGACGAGCCCAGGTTCGCCGGCTTCACAAACACCGGATACTTGAGCGCCGCCTCGATGGTGGCAATGGCTTTGCTCGGCTGCTTCTCCCACTCCCCGCGCAGCAGCGTCACGTGCTTCACGATGGGTAGCCGCGCCTGGGCAAAGAGCCGCTTCATCACGTCCTTGTCCATCCCCGCCGCCGAACCCAGCACGCCCGAGCCCACATAGGCAATCCCCGCCAGCTCGAAGAGCCCCTGGATGGTCCCATCCTCGCCGAAGGTCCCATGCAGCACGGGAAAAACCACATCCAGCATCGAGGCGGAGGGCCGAACGGCGTCCATGGCATGCGCCGCAGCCGACTCCGCCGCGCCGGCCTCCGGCACCGCGGCCGCGGCAGGCTCTGGCGTCATCAGCGTTGGAATCCCCTCGTGCAGCAGCTTCGCCCCCGGCGTAGCCTCGGGATCGCCGGCCCGCAGCCGCCGCGCCACCGCGCTCTCATCCCCCTCCAGCAGCCCGCGCGCATCCCCAGCCGCCAGCCAGTGCCCCTCTTTGGTGATCCCGATGGGCGTCACGTCGAACTTTCTGCGATCGATCGCCTTCAGCACAGAAGCCGCCGAAAGCAGCGAAACCTCATGCTCGCCGCTCCGCCCGCCAAACAAAATTCCAACCCGCAGTTTTTTCGCCATTTCACTACTATTGTCGCCCAGCTAGGCGATGCAGAGGCGTACAGGAATCTCACTGCGCAATATCTCGCAGGAGATCATTCGCGATTTTGACACCGGTCTTGTTGCTGGCGGCAAAAAAGAGCACAAATAACAGGCCCCTCGAATTGAATAGAAGCCCCGGCCTAGCAACCTCGGCAAAGACCGTCCGAAGACGATCCGCGAAGAACCGAATAACGCAATTCTGATCGGCCGTTTTGTACACGAGCTCGATCTCCTGATCCGGATCGAGTATCGAAGTCATAGCGCTCGACGAGTAAAACTCATCTTCCCATTTTGCCGTTCCAAAGACTCGAGTCAGTTTTTCGCACCAACTGGGGGATGGTTTCCGGCCTCTGGTCAGCATGCGGTTGACCGCCCCGTATGGAAACAGAATCCACAGATCCACTGCCTTCGTTCCCGCAATCGCTTCGATCACGCTCCACTCGACGGAAGCGCCAAACGGATCAAGAAAGACAACCGCTCGTTGGCGTTTCGTATCCATCCCCCGACACCATCTCAGAAGAGCTACATTAGCATCGTCATTTTCGACGTCAATGCTTCTGTTGGGAAACTCGCCCTGAAGAGCCAAAAGCTCCTCGCATTTGACTCGATCTCTTTCGACGAATACGTAGTGGTGGAATGGAGGATCGACTTCGAGGGCGCGCCGCGCACTTCCTTTTCGAAATTCCTCTTCCGCCGATGCGAGAAATGGAACAAGCTCGGCAAAAGCTCCTTCGATTTCGGGCCGCGGGATCACCCCGGTACCGGCGAAGGCGTCGAAATAAGCGACCCGGAAATGGCGTGCGCGCTCGTTCCCTTCGAAAATCTTCCGATAAGCCCGGAGATACTTACTTAAGATCAGCAGTTTCTGCTGCGTCCAACTCCCCCCAAACATCACCTGTTGAGTCAAAAGGCACTCCTTTCATGTACCTCGATTTTCTGGCGAATCAAAAGCGAAACTTGTGCGGTATGATAACAACGTTAAACTAGAGGCGCAAGGGTTTCGCCCGATCGCGACCTCTTCCAGTAGCCGAGGTGGGCATGAGCTTAGACTCGAAGATCGAATGGACCGACGCAACCTGGAACCCGGTACGCGGCTGCACCAAGATCAGCCCCGGGTGCAAGCACTGCTACGCCGAGGTCTTCGCGGAACGGTTTCGTGGCGTGCCCGGCCATCCCTACGAGCAGGGCTTCGACCTCCGCCTGGTTCCGGAAAAGCTGGCCGAGCCGCTGCGCTGGCAGACGCCCAAGATGATCTTCGTGAACTCCATGAGCGACCTTTTTCACGATGGGGTTCCGGACGACTACATCGAGGCCGTTGCCAAGGTGATGGTCAAGGCCAGGTGGCACACCTACCAAATACTTACCAAGCGCTCAGCCCGCATGGCGAGCTTGTTGCGCGGCCGCTTGCGCTCGGCGGCCGCGGCTCCGCACATCTGGTGGGGAGTCAGCGTTGAGAATAGGCAGCATGGCCTTCCGCGCCTTCGCGATTTGCAGGAATCGCCTGCCGCTGTGAGATTCCTGTCCATCGAGCCTTTGCTGGAGAGTTTGGGGCGGATAAACCTGGATGGGATCCATTGGGTGATTGTTGGCGGGGAAAGCGGGCACGGGGCGAGGCCCTTGAAGAGGGAGTGGGTCACCTCAATTCGCGACCAGTGCAACGAGGCTGCCATACCCTTCTTTTTCAAGCAGTGGGGCGGAGTCCGGAAGAAGAGCGCTGGACGCGCGCTGGACGGGCAAACCTACAACGGCTTCCCCGCCCGCATCGGACATCCGGTTTCACCGCTGGCAACCGCCCTGCAGTGGGCTAGAGAGATTCAGGAGGGATACGCCAGCACTCGGAACGAACTCCTGCCGGTGCTGGCGTAGCCGCTGCCGCTATCTCCTGCGCAACTTGGC
>JBEKDH010000097.1:0-17728 GCA_050014455.1 Occallatibacter sp. | reverse complement strand
ACTTCGCACTCCGATTTTGGCGGTTTTTTCATTCCCGTGGCGCGTGATCCAGATTTATTGTTAGGACACTGCGCCAGGTGAGGGAAATCCCCGTCTGCGCGGCAAGCCGAGGTGACCTGTGCCGCAAATTCCTACCGCCTTCTTGCCCAAGCTGGGATCGCTGAAGGACCAGAAAACCGAGATGAGCGTGGAAGCTCTGGCCCGCTCCTTCCTCGACAACCTCTTCTTTGTGCAGGGCAGGAGCCTGGAACGAGCCACGATCAACGATCTCTACATGGCCCTGGCCCACACCGTGCGCGATCGCCTTGTAGAGCGCTGGATCTCGACCGTGAAGAACTACCAGGCGCAGGATGTGCGCGTAGTCTGCTACCTCTCGGCCGAGTTCCTCACCGGACCGCACCTGGCCAACAACCTCATCAATCTGGGCATCTACGACGAGACAGAAGAGGCCATGCGCCAGATCGGCCTCGATCTGAAGGTTCTCATCGAGCAGGAGGAGGAGCCCGGCCTGGGCAACGGCGGATTGGGCCGCCTGGCCTCCTGCTTCATGGACTCCCTGGCCACGCTGGACGTGCCCGCGATCGGCTACGGCATCCGTTACGAGTATGGCATCTTCGACCAGCAGATTCGCGACGGCTGGCAGGTGGAGACGACCGACAAATGGCTGCGGCTGGGCAATCCCTGGGCGCTGGAGCGGCCCGAAGACGCGTTCGAGGTAAAGATGGGCGGCCGCACCGAGGCGCATGCCGATGCCGGTGGACGCCTGCGCGTGGAATGGATTCCGCAACGGGTAGTGCGCGGCGTTCCTCACGACACCCCCATCCTGGGCTACCGCACCAACACCGCCAACACCATGCGCCTGTGGTCGGCGCAGGCCGTGGAGAGCTTCGACTTCAGCACCTTCAATACCGGCGACTTCTTCGGCGCTGTGGCCGACAAGGTGTCCTCGGAGAACATCTCCAAGATTCTTTATCCCAACGACGAAGGGATTCAAGGCAAGCAGTTGCGGCTGGCCCAGCAGTTTTTCTTTGTCTCCTGCAGCTTGCAGCACATCGTCAAGATTCAGTTGAAGGGGAACCGTCCGCTGGCGGATCTGCACCGCAACTTCGCCATCCAGATGAACGACACGCATCCGGCCATCTCGGTGGCCGAGCTGATGCGCCTGCTCGTGGATGAACACGGGATGGAGTGGGACGCCGCATGGGCCGTGACCCAGGCTACGCTCTCCTACACCAACCACACGCTCATGCCGGAGGCGCTTGAGCAGTGGCCGCGCGGACTCTTCGGTTCCCTGCTGCCGCGCCACCTGGAGATTGTGGACGAAATCAACCGGCGGCATCTTGAGGGCGTACGAAAGAAGTTTCCCGACGACGGCGAGCGTGTGGCCCGGCTTTCGCTGATCGACGAACACGGCGAGAGATACGTGCGCATGGCGCATCTGGCCGCGCTGGGCAGCCATGCCATCAACGGTGTGGCCGCGTTGCATACCGAGTTGCTTAAGACTCACGTCCTGCGCGACTTCTACGAACTCACGCCAGCAAAATTCTCCAACAAGACCAACGGAGTGACTCCGCGGCGCTGGATGGTTTTGGCCAATCCCGGGCTTACCAAACTGCTCACTGCGCGCTTGGGCACGGGCTGGATTCACGACCTGGACAAGCTGCGCCGGCTTGAGCCGCTGGCCTCCGACACCGAGCTTCATCACGAATGGAGAGCTGTCAAGCTCCAGAACAAAACACTGCTCGCGAACTACATTCAGGAGCGGCTGGGCATCGCCGTCGACCCGGCCTCCATCTTCGATGTGCTCGTCAAGCGGCTGCATGAGTATAAGCGCCAGCACTTGCAGGTTCTGCACATCGTCACGCTCCTGAAGCGCATCCATCGCGCCCCGGACGCGGAGGTAGCTCCGCGCACATTCGTCTTTGGCGGCAAGGCCGCGCCCGGCTACCACATGGCCAAGCTCATCATCAAGGCGATTCACTCCGTCGGTGAGGTTGTCAACTCCGATCCGCTGGTTCGGGGAAGGCTCAAGGTCGTCTTCTTGCCCGATTTCTGCGTGAAACTCGGGCAGAGGGTATATCCCGCCGCCGACTTGTCCGAGCAGATATCCTTGGCCGGCAAGGAAGCCTCGGGAACCGGCAACATGAAGTTCGCCATGAACGGCGCGCTTACCATCGGCACCCTCGACGGCGCCAACATCGAGATACGCGAAGAGGTGGGCGAGGAAAACTTCTTCCTCTTCGGGTTGACCACGCCCGAAGTGGAGGCAAGCAAGCGCGAGGGCTACAATCCGCGCGCGTTTTACGAGTCGAACGCCAGCCTGCGCGAGGCGATCGACGCTCTGTCAAGCGGCGAGTTCTCACGCGGCGACAGGAATCTCTTCGCGCCCCTGGTGGGCTCCCTGCTCAACGGCGACGAATACATGCTGCTGGCTGATTACCAGTCCTACATCGACTGTCAGGACCGAGTCAGTTTGGCCTACCGGAATCAGGAGGAGTGGACGCGCATGTCCATCCTCAATGTGGCGCGCATCGGCAAGTTCTCTTCCGACCGCGCCATCCGCGACTACTGCGCCGATATCTGGAAGACCTGGCCGGTGAAGATCCAGTTGTAGGAGAGCTTCCGTCCATTCTCCCGTTCTGAGCGAATTGAGTTGCGGGTGATGGTCGCGGCCCCAGGGCCTAAAGTCGAGACCCTGGCCACACACGGCTATGAGGGAGAACCGAGGAACAGACCGCCCTTGCCGGAACAACTAGCGCCGGGACGGGAGACCCAGATGTGAGACACGCGGTGTGGCAGGGGAGGAGATGCGACTCTACCTCCCTATGCCGATCAAAGAGTGTCTGGCGGAATCTACCTGCGGCGGCCGATCCTCCGGCGCACAATACCAGCCAGCCCCAGCAGGCCGCTGCCAAGAAGCAGCAAAGTGCCCGGCTCCGGCGTTGCCCCAACGAATATGGTGCCAGACGGATTTGAGGGATCCTGGTATCCGACCGTGTGGTTGTCGGATTCGAATCCGCCGCCGCCGCCCTCGGTAAAGACGATCGTGTTGAAATAGCCGGTTGTATCGAAGAAGTTCAAGAATGCGAATTGCTCACCGCCGTCATCTCCGAGGAACGCGGCGGTTGGATTGCCGCAATATGGGTTGCTGCCCGTGCAGGCGCCGACGAGATTTATGAGGTCCTGCGGCGTGAAGGTATACAGGAGAGTATCCGTCGCCCCCACGTCCTCGTAGAACTGGAGTTCATTTCCATCGTCAAGCGCCGAGAGCCAGAGCCCGAAGTAGTTGACGCCAGGAATATTGCCTGAAGGGGTCAGCGTGAGCGTGTAGCCGTTGCCCGCAGCGAACAACTCCGGATAGTAGCCGGTTCCTCCGGCGCCTCCGTACTGGTCGGCGGCGTACATGACGTATCCCCCAGAGTAGCTTCCCGATATCACCCCGGTAGGTGGAGTCGTGCCGGTGGAAAGCAGCGTCGGAAAGGGCGTCGCGGTGGTCGGCGCGGACCCCGAGTCGAAGGTCTGCATGCCAATCCAGCATGTTGTGGCTCCGGCGCACAACGCCGTCGTATTGGGTGTCTGGGTGGTCGCCGGCCCATAGCTAACCACAAAGTTGTCGGCGTGCAGCGCCGAAGCCGCACCGCCGCCGATCAACACCATCACTGCCAACCTTGCCAACTTCGTTCCAAGAAACCTCATAAAAAGAGACCCTCTTCTCACCCTCAGGGACGCCGCCGTCCCGGCTTGAACATCTGTTTAACAACCGATTTGCCGACAGACCCTCCACTTGCACTCGCGAGAAAGCGCAGAACCGCACAAAAGAAGAGGAAATCGCTTTTCCTGGGAGCTGTTAGCCTTGATGTTGCAATTCTGTCTCCAATCCAGATGCCCTATTTCCGCCCATTTCTGGGGATTGGCCGGCAACGAAGTGCAAAACATTGCAGTCGAATAGGAAAAGTTTTTCCCAGTTTAAGAAGCCTTTCCATGGCCCGATGGGCGCGCTCGATATGTCTGCAAGCAGCATTCCGTCGGGTGCAGGCGCACTCTGGTCTAAACGGAAAAGGTTCCGATGGCTGGGAGCAGTAAAGCGAAACCCGCTCCGGATAATTCCAAGCATCGGCGCAGCCAAGGACTTTATATCGCGGGTTTGAGAACGGGGAGACTGTATTCGGGCAGGACGCCAAGTTCGGCGGCCATGCGGAATAAGCCGCGCATTCCTTCGATGCACTCTTCGTCGAGCACATAGTGAATGTTGCTGGTGAGATAGGCGCGGATGGTTGCTTCTGGGATGGGCAGCCTGGCGGACCACTCGGCTACCAGCGCTTCGATGTTCTCAAGGCCGTGATTGCGGGACCGAATGAAGTCCTGGGCTATGGAATCCCAGGTCTCAGAATCGAGACCTGGGACACCCGCAGAGTTGCGAGGCGCAGTGCCCCAGACGGCGGAGACGAAGGCAAGGCCAGTGAGGGCGCGCCACTCTTCGGCCAAATCGTGATAGGCGAGTTCTTCGCCGGAGCGCTCGAAGCGGTTGGCGCGCTCTTCCAGAGCCATGAGGGCGGGGTCTCCGATAAGAATGGCGGCGTCGGCTAGCTGGAGCATAGCGTCGAGATCGGCGCTTGCGGGCAGGAAGGGCACGGCCGGATTGCCCCACTTGTGAAAGAGAATGCGCGCGTAGACCAGAGTGGTGCGGCTGGCTGTGTCGGCGGCTACGGAGCGGACGGCGGCCAGCAACTGAGCGGCGCGGCGGACCAGGAGCAGCGAGCGCACGCGGCCCTTGGAGGCGATGGTGCAGCCCGGAAGGATGCGCAGGCCGGGCGTGGTGGCGAGGGCGGCGATGGGGATAAGGCCGATGTCGGCGGTTCCCGAGGCCAGCCGGGCGGCGCATTCTGAGGGTGACATGCGGTCGATCTGGTAGCGCAGGGCGAGCGGGGCGTCAAGGGGCGGATGCTCGAAGTCCCACATGAGCGGCGCGGGATTGAGAAAGTGGATGGCGGCAACGCGCAGTCGTGAATTTGGGGTGGGTGTCACTTACACTTAGAGTACCAATCGCGGGCGGGCGTTCCGGCAGCGGTGTTTCTGGCCTACTGCTCTCGATGCGCGGCTTGACAGGAACCTGTGACCGGAGGTAACGTTAACAAGATTACCAATGAGTCTGCTATTGGTTCCCTTTGGGGGATGCCGGAGCCTGTAAATTTCAGAGTTGAGCTTTCTGACGATGACAATCCTGCCTCAGAACGCGGTTGAGTGTTCGGCTGTCCATCTGGATGAGGATCGGCTGGCGTGGCTGGCGCTGGCGCTGGCGCCGGGCCTGGGAGCGAGGCGGATTCTGGATGCAGTGACGCAGTTGGAGGCGCCCAGCCAGATATTCTCGCTGCCACTGACGGCGCTGGAGGGTCTGAGGTTTCCTGCTCAGGCGGCGCAGTTCATCTTTGACGGCAAGGCGCGGCAGGCGGCCGAGGAAGAGTGGGCGCGGGTTGCGGCGCAGGGCGCCACGATCGTAAGTTTCAGCTGCGCGGAGTATCCGGAGCGGCTGAAGGAAATTTACGATCCGCCGCCGGTGCTGTGGGTGCGCGGTGCATTGAGCTTGCTCAGCCGGCCGGCGATAGCGATTGTGGGCACGCGGCATCCATCTCCGTATGGGTCGGGCGTGGCGGAGATGCTGGCGCGGGATCTGGCGGCGCGGCGGCTGCTGATTGTGAGCGGAATGGCGAGGGGCATCGACTCCTGCGCGCATCGCGGGGCGCTGGCGGCTCGCATGCCTACCGTGGCTGTGTGGGGCACGGGCATCGACGTGGTCTATCCCAAGGAGAACAAGAAGCTGGCCGAGGAGATACTGGCCACCGGCGGGACGATTGTGAGCGAGCTGCCGACCGGAACCTTCCCGGCTCCGCAGAACTTTCCCCGGCGCAACCGGATTCTGAGCGGACTGTGCGTTGCGGTGCTAGTGGTGGAGGCGGCGGAGAACTCCGGGACGCGGGTGACGGCGCGTTGCGCGGCGGAGCAAAACCGCGACCTGTTTGCGGTGCCCGGAAATGTGACCAGCAAGGGATCGTGGACGCCTAACACGCTGATCAAACAGGGAGCCAAGCTGGTGGCTACCTGGGAAGATGTGTGGGAGGAGCTGCCCTCGCAGATTCGGATCGAGCTGGAGGCTGAGGCGCCGGGTGAATTCATGTCGGAGACCACGGCATCCCTTCTGCCAGACCCGGTTCTGCGGCCTCAGGAGGCCATGGTGCTGGAGGTTCTGCGCTCAGACGAGTCCTTGCAGATCGATGAGGTTCTCGAATTGCTGGAGACGGAACTAACGTCTTCCGAGGTATTCACGGCGCTCTTTGAGCTGGAGATCGCGGGCCGGGTGCGGTGTTTGCCGGGGAAGAATTACGTGCGTACGATGTGACAGCGTTTGTCGGCACTCTCCTGCCGGTTTGCGGATCCGGGAACCGCTGCGATCCCACCCTTTTCAGCAGAAACACCTAAGGCTGAGCGCTTGGCATCCGGCCATTCGCCCGCAATTGCGGGCCTGTCTCTGCAAAGGCAGCCACCAGGAGGTAGTATTTGAGCCGAGGCATGCCGAAGGAGCAGAACCTCGCTGGATGGAATGATGCGGACCATTTACCTGATCACGACGGGGGGAACGATCGAGAAGGCGTACTCGGAGCAATCCGGCATGGTTCTGAACACTGCCAGCAAGATAGGCCAATATCTGAAGCTGTTGCGTCTGCCGGATTGTAAAGTGCGCGTGATCCCCCTGATGAAGAAGGACAGCCTGGAGATGACCGCTGAGGACCGCGCCAGGCTGGTTTCTGCGATGGTCCGGCTGCTGGCCGAAGGCCATCCGATTGTAATCACCCATGGCACAGACACCATGGTAGAGACCGGAGTCTATATCCAGAAGGCGTTTCCTGAATTGCAAGTTCCGGTGATCCTCACTGGAGCAATGACTCCTTTGGGATTTGAAGGAAGCGACGGGCAGCAGAATCTGACAGAGAGTTTACTGGCTGCGCGGCTGCTGGAGCCCGGAGTTTTTGTGGTCCTGCATGGGCAGGTCTTCCCGGCGGACCAAGCGCGCAAGAACCGAGAGAAGGCAACCTTCGTGTGGAGAGAACGGGAGTAGTCTTGAGGACCGGTCGGTTGCCCGATTCTGAAACCGAAGTTTCCATATCGAGTTTTGAGCCCCGGAAGTTTCCGCGATCGCACAGCCCTGAGCCGGACTCGTTGTCCTTGAACTCCAATGGCGCAACCCAGCCCAAACACCAGCGGCTAACCCGCTTGTCTGGTGATGTTTCGGGCCGGGCAACTCTCGCCTGAACGCCATGCCTCTTAAGTTGTATGGGAAGCTCTACGAGTTGCATGTAACATGACACCCTAGTTGCATGCCAACCCGTTTAGGGGGATCCAAATGAACGCCATGCTTCTCAAGCTGAAAGTGAAGTTACAGCATCTGCTGAATCGCCAAGAAGGCCAGGATCTGGTTGAGAATGCTCTGGTCCTTGCTTTGATATGCTGTGGTGCAGTCGCCATCCTCAACGGCATCGGCTCCGCCGTCGTGAACACCCTCTCATCCATCAATAGCGCACTATAGTTTCACCCGCGAGTGGCGGCCGGGCGCCCCTGCCCCGCCCCGGCAAGAATGGCGCGCCCGGTTGCAAGAGTGGAGCGGACTCCGATCGGAGTCCGCTCCACTTTTACATTGCGACGCAAGAAAGGCCTACTTCTCCGTCAGCGCCTCTACGCCGGGTAGCTTCTTGCCTTCAAGGAACTCAAGCGAAGCGCCGCCGCCGGTGGAGATGTGAGTGATCTGGTCGGCTACGCCGGCCTGGTTGATGGCCGAGACCGAGTCGCCGCCGCCGATGATTGATATCGCCGCCTTGTTGGCCGCGACGGCCCTGGCGATGGCGTTGGTGCCCACCGCGAAACGTGGAAACTCGAAGACGCCGGCCGGGCCGTTCCAGACGATTGTCCGGGCAGTGGAGACCACCTCTTCGATGGCCGCAATGGACTTGGGACCGATGTCCAGGCCCTGCCAGTCGGCGGGAAAATCGACTGAGCAGTCCCAAACCTGGGTGTTGGCGTCAGGGGCAAACTTGTCTGCCAGGATGTTATCGACGGGCAGCAAAAGGTTGACTCCCTTGGCCTTGGCCTTGTCGAGCGCAGCTCTGGCCATATCGATCTTGTCCTCTTCCACCAGCGACTTGCCGGTAGTTACGCCGAGGGCGCGCTGGAACGTATAAGCCATGCCGCCGACGATCACCAGCGTATCCACCTTGTCGAGTAGATTGTCGATGACGTCGATCTTGCCGGAGATTTTGGAGCCGCCAATGATGGCGACGAACGGCTTCTCGGGCGATTCCAGAGCCTTGCCCAGGTAGGTGATCTCCTTTTCCATCAGCAGGCCGGCCACGGCGGGCTTGAGGAAGTGCGTGATCCCCTCGGTGGAGGCATGGGCGCGATGGGCCGAGCCGAAGGCGTCGTTGACGTAGACCTCGGCCAGCGAAGCCAGCGCCTGCGAGAAGGCCGGATCGTTGGCTTCCTCCTCGGGGTGGTAGCGCAGGTTCTCAAGCAGCAGCACCTGGCCGGATTCAAGCTGGCGGGCCATTTCAGCGGCCACTTCGCCGATGCAGTCCGGCGAGAAGGCTACATTGATGGATTCGCCAAGCTCCTTGTCGAGCAATTCGCGTAGCCGCAGGGCCACCGGGCGCAGCGAGTACTTCGGATTCGGTTTGCCTTTGGGACGGCCCAGATGCGAGGCCAGAATCACCTTGGCCTTGCGCCGCAGGGCGTAGACGATGGTGGGCAGCGTGGCCACAATGCGGGTGTCGTCGGTGATCGTCGAGCCGTCTTCGGTGAGCGGCACGTTGAAGTCGACGCGGATAAACAGCCTTTTGTTGGTCAGATCGATGTCGCGAATCGTGAGCTTGGGCATGATGCCTTCCTTAAAACAGGGGTCAGAGATCAGGAATCAGAGATCGGGGTCAGAGGCCGGAGAAACTGAACCCTGACCCCTGATCCCTGATCCCTGTCGTTACAGGCCCTTCTCGACCAGAAAGCCGATCAGGTCGACGACGCGGCTGGAGTAGCCCCACTCGTTGTCGTACCAACTGAGCACCTTGACGCTCTGGCCAACCACCTTGGTCAGCGGAAGATCGACGATGGAGGAGAGGGAGTTGCCTTTGTAGTCGGAGCTGACCAGCAGGTTCGAGTCAACGCCCAGAATCCCCTTGAGCTCGCCCGCTGCGGCCGCCGTGAAGGCGGCGTTCAGGGCTTCGACCGTGGTGGGCTTCTCGGCGATGTAGGTCAGATCGACGATGGAGACGTTCGGAGTTGGAACACGGATAGCAAAGCCGTCGAGCTTGCCGGCGGTCTCGGGGATGACCAGCTTCAGAGCCTTGGCGGCGCCGGTCGAGCTGGGAATCATGCTGAGGGCGGCGGCGCGGGCGCGGCGCAGATCCTTGTGCGGGAAGTCGAGAATGACCTGGTCGTTGGTGTAGCTGTGGATGGTGGTCATGATGCCGCTGACCAGTCCGGTCGTCTCCAGGATCACCTTGACCACAGGCGCCAGGCAGTTGGTGGTGCAGCTGGCGTTGGAGATGATGTTGTGCTTGGCCGCGTCGTATTTGTCCTGGTTGACGCCCAGAACCAGGGTGATGTCTTCGTTGCTGGCGGGAGCGGAGATGATGACCTTCTTCACGGTCGCGCCTAGATGGGCCTTAGCCTTGGCGCCGTCAGTAAAGTGGCCGGTGGATTCGATCACAATCTGCGCGCCCACGTCTGCCCAGGGCAGCTTGGCGGGGTCGCGCTCGGCCCACACCTTGATCTTCTTGCCGTCGACGGAGATGAAGTCGTCGCCGTGGGCGATCTCATTCTTCAGGTTGCCGAGGATCGAGTCGTACTTGAGCAGGTGAGCCAGGATCGCCGGGCTGGTCAAGTCGTTAACGGCGACAAAATCAATCTCTGGATTCCCCAGTGCGGCACGCAGGACGTTGCGGCCAATGCGGCCGAAGCCGTTGATGCCAACCTTAACTGCCATGTGTGATTTCTCCTTTTCAATCGGTAATGCTGTGGTTTGATCTTGTTTGGGCTTGTTCAGATTCGTTCGGATACGTTCGGATTTGCTGAGTTCGGCGTCTGAGATGAGTTCCGAAGGCAATTCCACCAAACCCATGATGGTAACACTGAAGCCGGCGGGGGACACAAAGAAAAGCTGATCCGCAGCCGGTCTTGAGCAGAAACTCCCTCATCGAAAGTCTGGCCTTGACGGCTCGGGAGAGTCTGTGACGGAATGCACAGCATTTGCCGCGCCCCCGCCAAGTATGGTATTCGGGTATCACGTTGCAAGGTACAAAGGCGGCATGAGAAGACGCTCCAGACATACTCCCAATACTTCGGAATCCACAGGCAAGATCGGCCAGGAGCTTCCATCGAATCAGCCGGCTCCGCTGATGCCTTTCTATCCGGACGATGTTCCGGCCGCGGCGCGGCAGCCCCGCGAACCGCGTGCTCCACAGCAGCCCGCGGCGCAACCTCCGGCCGCTGCGTCCTCCCGGCCCGCGGCCCCGGCGCGGCCCCCAAAGCAGGCGCGGCCTGCCAGGCAGGAGTGGAGCGAACCGGCGGACTCAGGCCGCTTTGAGCTGGAGACGCAGCCGGAGATCCCCACCGCGCCACCCGCCGAGGCCGCCGAACCCTCGCCTCAGGCTCCCAAAGGGTACGTCGTGCTGGCCATCGGGCTGCCCGGCTCGGGCAAGACCACCTGGTTCCGGCGTCGCGGCGTTACGCCGCTTTCGAGCGACCTGCTGCGCAACATCCTCTTCGACGATGTGGAGGAGCAGCGCTACCAGGGGCTGGTCTTTTCCACCCTGCGCTCCCTCCTGCGCGCCCGGCTCATCGCGCGCATGCCCTGGAACTACGTGGACGCCACCAATCTCTCCATTCACGAGCGCCACCAATGGATCAAGATGGCCAAGAGCTTCGGCTACGAGGTGCAGGCGGTCTTCTTCGACGTGCCGCTCGAGGTCTGCCTGGAGCGCAACAGCAAGCGCGACCGCGCGGTCAGCGAGGACGTGATGCGCAAGATGGCCGAGAAGCTCAAGCCGCCGGTCTTCGAGGAGGGCTTCGAGAAGATCACCGTGGTGCGGGTCAAGAGCGCGGGGTGAGCGCCAAAGAGCGAGGTGCGTTTTGTGTCAGGGAACGCATTCAGCCGTGCCTGCGAATAGGCCTGAGTTGCGCAAAGGGAACGCAGGGAATGCTCCAGGAGGATAGAGTGCTCTGGACGCAATCGGCCAAGGGTGTTGCGATGATTTTGGGCGCGGTGTTCCTTGTCGTTGCATGTAATTTGTCCGCTTATTTGACCCAGAAGTTATGTTGGATTCCGAAGACGCGGAGGGGTCAGATGCTTTCGCTATTAGTGCTCTTGGGAGCTATTATCGTTTACATTATGCTCGGTGGGTAGTAAGACTTTTGCTCCCGCGCCCCATCCTTTCGTCCGCCGCGGCGGATTCCCGGCGAAAGGGTGGGAAACCTCCTCACTCAATCCACCACGTTCATCAGCAGCGTGTCTCAATAGGCCCGCCGTGCGCCCCGGCGCGGCTTCACGGCCGGCGAAGGCTGGCCTGTAGCCAATCGAGGTAGGGCTGGCTGGCGGCTTCCACACCCAGAACCAGGAACTCCGGCGTCTCATAGCTGTGCAACTCGTGCAGCCGGGCTTCGAGCGCGTCCAGTTGATCGGGGCCGGTCTTGAGCAGCAGCAGGGTCTCCGTTGCGGACTCGACCTGGCCCTGCCAGCGGTAAATTGACTGAACGCCGGGGATGAGCGTGGCGCAGGCGGCCAGCCGCTCCTCGACCAGAGTGCGGCCCAGGCGGCCGGCTTCCTCGGGGCTGGCCGCGGTGGTCAGAACGATGCGGGCTGGCGGGACGGACATGGTTGGCCACGAGTCAGTAAGACGACAGCGGTTTGTCGAATTGGACAGATGCTATTCCGGATTGCCGGCCTGAGTTTCCGTGTGCTGGGGATTGCGCTTCCGTGACCTTTTCGGGAGCGCCTGCTTGCTTTGAGTCTTGCTCATTTGTGCGGCGGCGTCCACAAGAAAACGGACTGCCCGCTCGATACGTGCCCAATCTTCTTCGGAATTCAGATGCAGTCCGTTGTAAGTGTCCACAGTCTTCGAGCGCAGGATGAGATATGTTTGCCCTGCCGCCAGCAATGCGCCGATTGCTTGCGGATCAATACCAGAAAGTGCGCCGAGGGATTGGAAGAGTTGATCCGCTTGTTCTTCGCGACGCCGGGCCAGGGCATCCGTGATTTCATTCCGTTCCAGCAATTCCCAGCGCATGATCTCCTGGGTAAGGGGACGCTTGCGCAGGGCTCGGCCAAAGGCGACGAGGATCTGCTTAGCCCATTCCGGCTCGGTTCCCGCGAGAGGATGTTCGCCCGCTTCATGCGCAAGTTGTGTAAGTTCCGAGAAATTCGGCCAATACTCGCTGTTTTCCGCAAATGTCTTAAGCAACGCGGGGAGACCGCCAAAATACCTATAGATAAGCACTTTATCTACGCCCGCTTCGCGGGCAATGACATTAATGCCGATCTTGCGGAAGCCGGAACGGGCAAACAGTTGCCCCACCGCTTGCAGAATTTTGGCTTTGGTTCGCTCTAGGTCTCTTGCCATTTTTTTGACAATTCCTTCTTCCCGCAGATTCGCCGCCCCAAATCTAGCTTGCCACACCAGGCCGGATCAAGGACCGAACATCCCGCCGGGGGGTATGCGGAGTTGGTTTGGCGTAGCCAAGGCGGAAGAGCATCTGCACGGTCTGTTCGGCGGAAATGTTCAACATCTGTTTCAACCGCCTCTGGAGCGGGTCCATCTCCGGATATTCCTCCAGCAACTGCGAGAGCGGCTGCATGGCAAGGCCCAGCCTGGCGGCTGCCAAATGGACACGGCAATATGCGCGGCCAATAAGAACCTGTTCCAGCCGGGTGTTGGCCGTGCCGATAAGCGCGGCAAAGGCCGAGGCCGTAGAGGCTTGTGCTCCAGCAAGATTGACGGCGCCTCGCGCAAACGACCCATTGGGGTCAGCGGCTCGCTGACGGTTCAACAGAAAGGTCTCTGCGATCCATTCTCGAACACCAGTCACGCCGCTCTGCTCGATTCCGAATCCATCGCGCTTTTCCGCGAGTTCACCGGCGCTGAATCGGAACCATTCTGCCGTCTCGCGGTTGCGCTCGGGACTCGAAGCCTCAACGGCCATCGCCCCCTTACACATTGCAGCAAGAGCGTGAAGTTCCGATTCACGTTGCGTCATCCACCAGCCGATGGTTTGCGAACTGTCGTTCTCCGCCCTGGATCCTGTGCCTGGCGCGGAACAAAGGGCTTCTGCGTCGGCTTGAGAAATCACGCGGTTGCGCTCAAAACGCGCCTTGTTTGAGACTCGCCGGGAAATCTGAGCAAAGAGAGGGTCCGGCTCGGCCCGTGAGTCCGGATAGAGGGAAATGGAGGCCACCGGACGGTTCTCAAGTACGCTGTTTGAGTATTCCCTATCAGGGAAGTAAACCACCGTCGCGCGGTAGCCGAACTGGCGCGCCGCCATCTCCAGCAATTCCAGAAACGCTCCCTGGCCAATGTGGACTTGGCGCGCGGCTGGGTCGATGAGGGGCAGCAGGCGGCTTTGGTCGACGAAGAGACTCATACCGCTATCCCCGGTAAACCAACCGACCAGGGTTGCGCGTTGTGCGGATTTGGCGCCAGAATGGCGATTCGAAGCACACGCATGCGAATGTCTTCAGGCGCCACAGTGGACTCCGTCCACCCCGCCGGTTCAGACAGTCCAGGACGGCACCCAGCAGCTAGCAAGGCTGCACCTGTGCATGCCGCCTTCAGAAAGTCGCGGCGATGGATGATCGATGTGGTCATACATCTTCCTCCCAAACTGCTCCTGAAGTTAAAAATAGAAGCCGAACTTGATGGATGCCTCTGGCGTGAAGACTGACTGCTTGTAGATTTGGCTGGAGATCTGAATGTTGCGTTGGCCTCCTGCGACGAATTGACCCGCCACCCAAGGATCGAGGTAGATGTGGCGCGAAAGCATCCACATATAGCCTCCGCTTGCCGAAAGCGTGAAGTCGTGAAACTTGACATCGGTCGATGAGTCCTGAGCCCGGATGCGATTGCGCCAATATTCGCCGCCGGCCCCAGCCCAAAAGCCTTCGATACTCCTGCGCCTGACGCCGATGAAACGATCCAGCGACAATGCATAGGAGTCGGTCCGCTTGTCAGCGAAACCGCTCGTCACCATGAACGATGGCGCTGTTCTGCTCGTCATCAAGCTGCACGCTCTCCAGCCGTTGTGGGCAATGAATCCTCCACTTGAATAGCCATGCAAGGCAAACGGCAGCAAATCGAAGTCGTTTCCTAATTTCCATTTGTGCGAAGGAGGCCGGGTGGGCTCAGTTGGTCCTGGACCGGTAGACTTTGGAGCATCGTCTGCGCGAGCGACGGACGAGCCCAGCGCGATAGTCAAAACAATACCTGCCACGAGCGGCACATCTAACCTTTTCCTTCTCGCTCTGTTCATAACCCCGACCTGCCAATCATATGTCACCAGTAAGTGACATTGTTTGTCACCGACAGGTGACTTGTCAAGAGGCGCTTCATCTTTTGATCTCTTGTTCACACTTGAGGCGGGTCTGTTCCACGGAGAGTTTGCTTTGATCAGAGAAGCGGATCTGTGAAATGAGCAGGAGCAACGCGTCGCTTCCATTCTCCTGCGGCAGTCTTGACGCCCGCACTGCCCCTCTGCTCTACTCGAATCAACGTCATGCGCCCACGCGGAGCCAACGCGACTCTTTTCCCGGCCCTGCCTTTCGTTGCGTCCATCCCCGCCATGCGAATTACCAGCCCCAATGCGCGCGCGGGAAGCGGAGCCTGACCAACCGGATCTTCGAGTTTTGCACCATCCAGGCCACCACCCGCAAGCGCGGCTGGTGGTTTTTTCATCTTCCCCGCGTTCTTGCCGTCACCCCTCGTTCTTCACGCAAAGGAGAGACTTTCTTGGAATCCGTCACCCTCAGCAGCATCCAGGCCGCCCGCGGCCGCATCGGCGAATCGATCTACGTCTCGCCTTGCCAGCTCTCCCACGACCTCTCCGAGCTGACCGGCCTGCCACTTCACCTGAAGCTTGAGAACCTGCAGCGCACGGGCTCTTTCAAAGAGCGCGGCGCGCTCAACAAACTGCTCACGCTCAGCGAGGCGGAGCGCAAGCGCGGCGTGATCGCGGCCAGCGCCGGCAACCACGCGCAAGGGGTTGCGTTCCATGCCGCGGCTCTCGGAATTCGCGCTCAGATCGTTATGCCGTTGGCCACGCCGCAGATCAAGGTCGCCGCCACGCGCGGCTTCGGGGCTGAGGTTATCCTCCACGGCGCCAGCTACGACGAAGCCTGCGGCGAGGCGCTGCGACGGCACGCCGAAGAGGGCCGTACTTTCATCCACGCCTTCGACGACGCTGCCATCGTCGCCGGTCAGGGAACCGTTGGCCTGGAACTCCTCGAGCAGGTTCCGGAGACTAAAGGAAACCAATCCCAAAATCCGCGTTGTCGGCGTCGAGCCGGAAAAGCTGCCCTCCATGCTGCGCGCCCGCGAGGCCGGTGCGCCGGTTACCATCGCCGCCGAGGCCACCATCGCCGACGGCATCGCCGTCCGCCGCGCCGGCGACCTGACTCTGCCGCTGATCAACCGCTACGTTGACGAGATCGTCACCGTCGACGACGAGGAGGTGGCCAGCGCCATCCTTCAACTGCTGGAGCATGAAAAGACCCTCGCCGAGGGCGCCGGCGCCGCTGCCCTGGCCGCGGTGGTCCAGTCCAAGACCAACCTCCGCCATCGGCGCACCGTGGTCCTGGTCAGCGGCGGCAACATCGACGTCAGCCTGCTGGCCAAGATTATCGAGCGCGGCCTGGTCAAGGACGGCCGCCTGCTGCGCATTCGCGTCTACCTTCAGGATCGCCCCGGCGCTCTGCACGCCCTGACCCAAATACTGGCCAGCCAGCGCGCCAATATCGTCGAAACCCTCCACAATCGCGCCTACTACGGCGTCAGCCTGAGCGAAACCGCCATCGATGTAACCCTGGAAACGCGCGGCGCGTCGCACATCGCCGCCATCAGCCACACCCTGCGCGAGGCCGGCTTCCGCTTCGAGCGAATTCAATAGGAGCAGCTGACTCGCCGCGGCGCGTTACGTCTAAAGATGAACTGGCCCGTAGCCTCACAAATGCGCCGTGCCCCATCCATTTCGCGCTTTTTGCGAAATGGGTGGGAAACCACAAAACTTTGGGGTTCGTGCTTTCCCACCCATGCGACAGAAAAGAGTCGCATGGATGGGGCACGGAAGTGGTTTGCGACGCTAAAATCGCTTGTTTATAGGGAGCACCATGTACACGCCCAGGTTCAACCAGATCGCTGACCGCGCCGTTCTCATCGAGGCCATGCAGGCTTACTCCTTCGCCATTCTCTTCGGCCCGCAATCGGACCCGCAATCTCCAGCGCCGCTCGCCGCCACTCACCTGCCGTTGGTGGTCAAGGACGAGGGTCCGCACGGCCTGCTCGAAGGCCACTTTGCCCGCGCCAATCGCCACTGGGAATCCCTCGCCGGGCGCGAGACCCTCGCCGTCTTCAGCGGTCCGCACAGTTACGTCTCGCCCACGCTCTACGCCGATCCACTCTCGGTTCCCACCTGGAACTACATTGCCATTCACGCCTATGGAACCCTGGAGCCGATCGAAGACGAAGCCGGAAAGGAGGCCGTGCTCGCCGGCCTCATCGACGCTCACGAACCGGCCTATGCCGCCAGGTGGGGCGAGATGCCCGTGAGCTTCCGCCGCTCCATGCTGGCCGGGATCGCCGCCTTCCGCATCCCCATCCAGCGCATCGAAGGCAAGTTCAAGATCAGCCAGAACCGAAACCCGGCAGAGCGCGACAACGTTCGCACGGCCCACGCCGCCGGCACGCCCGATCAGCAAGCCCTGGCCGCCTGGATGGAGCGGTTCAGAGTGTAGCAGCCTCAACCTGCTCGCTCCCAGGTGATTGCCCGGTCCCCGAGCGGTAGGAAACCAGGCGTCGCTTAAAAGGAAATCGCCCGTGAGCTTCCGCTTTCCCGCCCTTTCTGAAACCATCGGGGAATCCGCTGCATCTACGCCGCCATCGCTTCCCGCGAAAGAATCCGCGCCTTTCGTCGTTCTCTTGCGGTAAACTTCTTGCGACCAATCCATAAGGGAAAGAACTCATGCATAGCTGTATCCGCCTGATCCATGCGCTTATGCTTGCCGCGGCCCTTCCAGCTCCTCTCTGCGCGCAGTTTCAGGAACCCACCTCGGAAGAGCTGAAGATGACCGTCGACCCAAAGGCGCCTGGAGCGCCTGCCGTCTATCTCTACCGCGAAGAGAAGACCGACGACCTGCTCCATTTTCACTCCTTGTATGCACGCATCAAAGTGCTCACGGAGAAGGGCAAGGATTTGGCTACCGTGCAGATTCCCTATGAGCGCGGCAAGTACCAGGTAGCCGCCATCGAGGGGCGCACCATTCAACCTGACGGAACCGTGATTCCCTTGACCGCCAAGCCCTCCGATCTGATGGATTTCAAGAGCGGCGGCCAGCAGTTCAAGCGAAAGGTCTTCACCCTGCCCGGCGTCGAAGTCGGCAGCATTCTGGAGTATCGCCTCCAGATCCGTTATAGCGACGACTCCGTCT
>JBEKDH010000096.1:0-15736 GCA_050014455.1 Occallatibacter sp. | reverse complement strand
ATTTCAGCAAGTTTCGGTTAGGGTTACTTGCTTGGCTTCGTCAGCCCGTGCGCTTCCAGCCACCAGTAGAACTCGTCGATCCAATGATCGCTCGTTGTGCCTTGCTTGCGCATGCTCCAGCCATGGCCGCCGTGTTCATAAAGGTGAAACTCCGGTTTGTACCCGGCAGCCTTCAGCGCGTCGTAAAAGGCGACGATTTGCGGCCCGGCGAGATTGTCGTCCTGCGCCATCTCCATGAAGAAGGGCGGCACATCTGTTGGTATCGAAGGCACAGGAAAGGGTGCGCCATAAATCGGAGCCGCATAGTTTGGCCGTGCACTCACGTCCGGGTTAACTGAGGCAAACTCCGCGATCGACCCGCCGGCGGAGAATCCCATGAAGACAATTCGATCTGGAAAGACTCCCCGTTCGGCGGCCTGCGCACGCACGACTTTGATGGCTTGAACGCCGTCAGCAATACCGTACTTTCCGTCCTCCGCGATCAAGGCGTGGTTGTTCAGCTGAGCCCCGAAGCGTGCGCTGCCGGACTGGTTAAGCTGCGCTTCGTCCTGGCCCTCGAGTTGCACCGTTCGATACTTCAAGACGAATGCGGCAATGCCTCGCGCTGCTAGCCACTCCGCTATTTCGTGTGTACCTGTGCCAAGGAAGATAAAGCCTCGGCCGGGGGCGATGATGACGGCGGTGCCTGTGGCCTTGGCCGGATCGGGAAGGTAGGCCGTCAATGTCGGCGTCGTCACGTTGACAATTCTCTGCATCGGGCCAGAACCAAGCGTGGTCTCCTTTTGCTTCCACTGCTCGGAGCCCGGCGCGACGCCCGGCCAGATGTTGAAGACCTTGGGCGCGACCGCAGATACTGCCGGCTGTTCTGGCTTGGTGTTCTTGGGCTCCTGCGCGCTTGCTGCAGTCATGAGTGAGGCTGCAATCAAGGAGAGCGCGAAGAGTAACCTGTGATTCTTCCTGCTCATGGAGTGTGTTCCGTTGATTTCCATGGTGTCCCGCCCATTTCTCACTGTGAATAAATACTCAGAGTCCGGTCATCTTCAACATGGCTTCAGGCAGGCGGGCTCCTTCGAGTTTCAGCCTGGAGGCAGCTTCGTCGATCTGCTTGAGATCGTTCCCCGTCAGCTCGACATTCACCGCACCGAGGTTCTCCTCGATCCGATGCAGCTTGGTGGTTCCAGGGATGGGCACGATCCACGGTTTCTGCGCCAGCAGCCAGGCGAGCGCAATTTGCGCCGGCGTGGCGCCTTTGCGTTCCGCGACGGCTTTGACCATGTCAACCAAAGCCATGTTGGCCTTGCGCGCCTCGGGCGAAAAGCGAGGCACGATGTTGCGGAAGTCGATGGGATCGAACTTCGTGTTCTCGTCGATCTTGCCCGTCAGGAACCCGGCGCCGAGCGGGCTGAAAGGCACGAAGCCGATGCCAAGCTCCTCCAGAGTGGGCAGAAGCTCAGCCTCCGGCCCACGCCAGAACAGCGAGTACTCGCTCTGCACCGCGGTGACCGGCTGGACGGCATGCGCTCGGTGAATCGTCTTAACCCCGGCCTCCGACAAGCCGAAGTGCCTGACCTTGCCCTCGGCAATCAACTCCTTGACCGCTCCTGCCACGTCCTCGATCGGAACGCCTGGATCGACGCGGTGCTGATAGAAGAGATCGATATGATCGGTCCGCAAACGCCTCAGGCTTGCGTTCGCCACAAGTTTGATATGATCGGGCCTGCTATTGGTTCCGCCAGTGCGCGCGCCAGTCACAAGATCGATGTCGAAACCGAACTTTGTGGCAATCGTCACCTTGTCGCGAATCGGCTCTAGCGCCTCGCCCACCAGCTCCTCGTTCGCGAATGGCCCATAGGCTTCGGCGGTATCGAAATGGGTGATGCCAAGGTCGTGGGCGGAACGAATCAACTGGATCATCTCGCCCTTGCCGGCTGCCGGGCCATAGGCCGAGCTCATTCCCATGCAGCCAAGCCCGATAGCTGAGACTTCGAGATTTCCTTTTCCAAGTTTGCGTTTCTGCATTGAGCTTCCTCCTCAGGGTCTTGGACGGGCTAGCTTGGGAACGAATCCTGAGCGCGTCGATCTGGCCGCTCCGCCATAGCAAGTCAGCGTTCTACCCCATTCAGAGAGTAGCGGAGAGTCCAACTCAGGCGGTATCCCGATCCTTCCTATTGATTGCCTATTCCTGTCTATCCATGCTTTTCTTGTGCATCAAGGGTCAGATTGGCGGTAGCCTGAATCCGAAGGAGCCTTACGGATTGCAGATGCCGATGCAGAAGAATGCAAGCCAGGACCCGCGGGCGGAAGTCGTGGAGTTGCGTGCCGATCTGGCGCGCAGAATAGCCGCTCACACCCACTCGGAGGGTCCGATGCCCACTGCGGTGCCGGGCCTGGGCCTCTCCCGCAGAAGTGCGACTACGGAATGCTACTCTGCTGCTTACGAGCCCGAGCTGGTTGTTTTTGCTCAAGGTGAAAAGCGCATCACGGTCGGCGGAACCTCGCATGTGTGCGACGGGTCCAACTTTCTTGTCGCGTCGATCGACTTGCCAGTGCTGGGCCAGTTCACAAAGGCATCGAAGAGCGAGCCATTCCTTGCTTTGGTTCTCAAGCTTGAAATGCCGGCAGTCCGGGAAATTTTGAGCCAGGAAGAGTTTCTCACTCCAGATGCCTCGTTCGGTGCTCGCGGTCTGGCGGTCGGCCAAACCCCGCCTGAGCTCTTGAGCACCTGCTGCCGGCTCCTCGACCTGCTCGATACGCCCCGCGACATTCCCTTCCTCGGCAGCCTGATGCAGCGGGAGATCGTCTACCGGGTGCTGCGCACGCCGCTGGGCAGGAACCTGCGCGCCATCGCCACACTGGGCGACCAGAGCAACCGGACGGCGAGGGCCGTGGGGTGGCTCAAGGCGAATTACTCCAAGCCGCTGCGCGTGGAGGAGCTGGCCTCAGTGGCGCAGATGGGCGTCTCCACGCTGCACCATCGTTTTCGCTCCCTGACCGCGATGAGCCCGCTGCAATATCAGAAGCGGCTGCGCCTGCACGTCGCGCGCGTCCGCATGTTGACCGAGGGGCTCGATGCCGCAAGCGCAGCCTTCGATGTCGGCTATGAGAGCGCAAGCCAATTCAATCGCGAGTACAGACGGTTCTTTGGCCAGCCACCTATGAGGGACGTCAAAACGCGCCGGCTCAATGGCGTCACAACTGGCCGCGACTGACGGCAGCCCACGTGACCGCAGCTCCATTCCAGCCCGTGCGGTTGCCAGAACTCGCCGCAAATTGGGAACGATGCCGCCGCCAAATGCGGGCCATCCGGCCTCAGGGCTCGAACTTGACCGGAACGAAGATCTCGTAGCCATTGCGCTTGAGATCGCCGGCATTCCGGACCGCTTCTCCGTTGATCGTGTCGTTCCTGAAGACGATGGGGGCAACGTTGGATCCCATCAACATGCCGGGGCGGGTCGCGCTGCCAAACGTGCAGTTCTCAAAGACGAGATTTGTCAGCGCCGCTTTTCCGCCGTCGATGTAAACATGGCCGCCGTCGTTTTCAAAGGTCGTGTTCACGAATTTGAAATCGTCGAGGGAAACGTCCTCGCTCGATTTGAGGCCTGACGTGTAGCCCTTGCCTATGAAATACGCTGGCGTCATCTGAATCCAGACGGCGAACTTGTTCTGGTTGGTGACGAAGTGCACGTCCTCGAAGCGCAGGTGGTGGATATTCGGCGCGCCTCCGTAGCCAATGGCCAGCGCGGAAGTATAGGTGTAATTCACAAACCCCTTCACCACGACGTCCTCCACGGTGGAGCGCTTGCCGCCGTAAAACGCGAAGGTATCGTCCATGGTCATGGCGAAGCTGTCCTGGACGAGGATGTGCCTGCTGTTGCCCGTGAAGTCGAAGGCGTCGTCGTGATACTGCTGCTTCCGATTCACGATCTTGATGTTGATAGCCGAGAAGTTCTCGGTATCGCTTACCGTCGTGGTCCAGTAAGCGGAGCGGAGCAGCAGCAGCCCCTGAAAGCCGATGTTCCGGCAATGATTGACAATATAGCCCTTGACTCCCGGCCCGTGCGGATCGTTGACCAGTCCCTCTTCCGATCTTGACTGGCCATCGCCGGAGTCGGGCTGGAAGTCGTGCCAGAGCCAGGGGTAGCCTTCCATGTCGATGGCGCCTCGCCCCATCAGCCCGGCATTCTCCACGTTGTTGAAGACCACCAGCGCCCTGAGCGGCCTTGCCCCGGCGGGCATCGGCGGCGAAACGTAATCCGCGCTCTTGCGCGACCCTCTGATCAGCGCGCCCGCGTCGAGATAGAGCTTGACGTTGCTCTGCATCAGCACCGTGCCCGTCAGGTAGACCCCGGCGGGGAAAAAGAGCACGCCGCCCGCGGGCCGGGCAGATAGGTCGCCGATCGCCTGGTTGATCTTCGCGGTCTCGAGGGTCTTGCCCGTGTTATCGACCTTGTAGTCCAGAATGTTGACCACGTTGGGATCGCCAAGTCTGGGCGGATCCTTCTCGGGCGGCTCGGCAAACAGCAGCAGTCCGGGGCTTTGGAATGTCGGCTCTTCGTTGAAGAAAACAACCAGATAGCGTGGCCGATCGAGATCGAAGCTAACCGTGTTGCCGCTGATCTGCGGATGAATGCCGTAGGCGAGCGGCCTTATGTAACAGGTGACCACATTGCGATCATTCACGAGCGAAGTGATTGTTACATGAACCTTGCCGGTCATGGCGAAACTGGCATGGTCCATCCATTGAAACTGGTTGTAAGTCGGCAAGCGATGCACGAAGACAGGCTGGCCGTCCACACTCACCTTGTAAGCCAGGCTCGGCGCCGCGCCCGGCCAGGCGGGGTATGGTGTGGCAGAGGCGAATGCTACAGGCGAAAGCATCGAGAACCATGCAACCAAACCCGACAACCATCTGAATCTCATTGCGTTCATCTCCTTCCATTCCAAGCCGCGCCAGCGGCCGATTGCTCTCGCCCCAACTCACTTGACTCAGTCGCGTGCCCGTTCTTCGCAACCGCAGTTCCGGTGGCGTGGGCAAAGCCGGCTGCTTCATCCCTTTCAGCACCTTGGCCTTGGCAGCATGACGGAAGCGCCGCCAGTATATTTCACGTCGCGTTGGTGTGTCTCCTGTCCCAATCGCCGCGGGCGCGCAACTGCTCAATCTCCTGGAGAGCCTTCTGCTGGGCACGAAGATAATCCGGCTTCGCCACACGGTTCAACGGCATCTGGCCGGCTTCGAGAACGATCCAATGACGCGGGCGCATATAAGATGGCAGGGAACGCGCGTGCCGGTCCAGCTCCTGGGGGCTGAGTTCAACCCCGGGTTTCTTCTCCACCACGGCCACTGGCGCTTCTGAGATGACCTCATGCGCCACCCCAACCACCACACAGCTGGCAACCTTCTCTACCAGCCCACAGATATGCGCTTCCACGTCGCCAGGAAAGATCTGGTAGCCAAGCGACTTGATCACCCATTTGTCTCGCCCGCTCAGATGCAAGCCCGCGGCGTCCTTGTATCCAAGATCGCCGGTATACAGAAAGCCGTCGCGCGAGATTGCCCGGGCGGTTGCCGCCGGATCATTGACATAGCCAAGAAAGGTCTGCGGCCCGCGAAAGCATACATGGCCAATCTCGCCGGAGGGTAGCTCATCTCCGGCATGGCCATCGGCGCGCATGGGCTGGCGAATCGAGCAGGGATAGATTGGCATATCCTGGCCAAGACCGGCGGGAATCCTCTCCCGGCCGGCCGCGTTTGCCTCGATGTAAGTGCAGAAACCGGCGGTCTCGGTAAGTCCCAGCCCGGTGCCGATCAAGGGCGCCATGGCCGCAAGTTGCTCCACGAACGGCCTCGACACCGCATTTCCTCCATAGGCGGCAAACTTCAGGCTCGATAGGTCGTGGCTATCGTAGTCTCTCAGCATCCATTCCAGGCTGAACATGGCAGGAATCTGGCCCAGGATCTCCACTCGATGCCGGGTAATGGCGCGCAGCGAACGGCCCGCGTCGAAAATCTCCAGCAGGACCGCCGTTCCTCCGCCGAAGAAGATGCTCATCAGCGCCTCCGTCTGGCCCCCGACGTGGGACGCCGGCAAATTCACCAGAATGCGCGCACCGCGGTCTCCGCCAAAAAATGCGCCGCACATGCACATGTTCTGCACCGTGATGTTACGGTGCGAAAGCAGAGCCGGCTTGGGCGAACCCGTCGATCCGGTGGTGAAGATGACCAGAGCGCCGTCATTCTCGGTGAGGGCGATACCGTCCAAGGCAGCGGTGTCCGCGGCAGCCTCGGGGCTTGCCTTCTCTGCGGCGCGCCACGCCGGCTCGGCGATGGAAGCGAAGGAGAGCGCGCCTGGAATCGCCTCGTCCGAGTCCACCGCGATGAGATGCTGAATCCATCCGCATTGCGACTGCACCGCGCGCCACAGTTGCCGAAGATCGAAGGGCGCTTTCACGCCCAGGCCGGCAAATCCGCTCGGCCTGAGGATATCCAGCGCACGAATCACTTCGGCTGAGGAGAGACGCAGATCGAGCGGGGCGACAATCACGCCGATCTTGAAACAGCTGTATTCCAGCAGGACGTGATCCACAGACATAGGCAGCAAAGTGACCAGGAAGTCGCCCTTGGCGAAGCCCAGGCGCAACAATTCGCAGGCCAGCGCGGTGGTGAAGCGGTCGAAGCCGCTCCATGTGACCGCGCGGTCGCCCTCCGCGCTGAAAATGGCGGGCGCCTCAGGCTTCTCCTTCGCCCATTTCGCCACCACGCCATGCAACAGATGGCGATCCGCAAAGACTTTTTCGTAATCGTCGAGGGTGAACTGAGGCAAATCCACAAATTCATTCATTTACGGTCCAGTCGATCATCGGCGGCGCTGGGCAGTCAACTGCCGTTGACCCTTTCCTTTCATTTCCCTGTTCGGGGCCTGCGTTGAATCCGCCGGTGCTTGTCCAGCCCAATGGCCGCAGCGGGGAGCGCTCTTCCCCAAGTGATTCGCACCAGCTTCAGTGAATGGCGAGGGCGCGACTGGCCTCGCGACCGGTCATTGCTTCATGCCAAGCTGATGCTGCACTGCGACGACCACCTGCCGAATCTGGCGGATGCTACGATGGTGAACGACCTGAGACGCAGATTTGACCTGAGACGCAGATTCCTTGAGAGGCTCCATGTGATGACGCAGGCCCAAGCTGAGCGCGGAAGTCTTGCCCTGAATGGGAAGGGCCGGGTTTGCGCCGGCCGCCTGGCAGCGGTGCTGCTGGGGGCGCTCACGCTCGCCTGGCCGGCGTTCTATAACGGCTTTCCGCTGCTTTATCCGGACTCGATGACCTATCTGGACGATGGCCGCATCGTAGCGCGAGCGGTGTTTCTGCGCCAGTTTTCGGATTATTACGGCATGCGCTCGTTCTTCTACAGCCTGGGCATCCTGCCCCTGCACTGGAACGTCGCGCTTTGGCCGGTAGTGGCTGGGCAATGCCTGCTGGCCGCTTATGTTCTCTGGCTCGCGGTTCGCTCCATTGCGCCGCGGCAAACCATCCTGGCGTACCTCGTTCTCGTGCTGCCACTCAGCCTCTTCACCGGCATCAGTTGGTATGCCGCGCTTATCATGCCAGACATCCTGGGCCCGCTTCTCTACCTCTCGATTTATCTGCTCGTCTTCGCCCGGGATAGTCTCACCCGCGGTGAGCGCCTGAGCCTCTATCCCATCGCCTGGTGGGCAGTCGCTTCTCATGCCACTCACCTGCTGTTGGCTGCCGGCATGTGCGTGATACTGGCGCTGCTGGCTGCCGCCGGCCGCCGGGACTTCCGCCGCCGCATTCGACCCGTCTGCGAAGTTGCGGCGATTGTTGCGCTGGCGGCCGCGGCACAGTTGGCCCTGCATGGCTACCTCTATGGCACACCTTCGCTGGATGGGGAGCGCCCGCCGTTTCTAACCGCCCGCATCATTGCCGACGGTCCGGGTCGCTGGTATCTGGAGAAACACTGCGGCGATCTGAAGTGGGTGATCTGCGACCATCTCCACAACCTGCCCAACGATCCGGACGATTTTCTCTGGGGAGAGAACGGTGTCTATCAGAACCTCTCTGACAGCGACAACAGCCGGCTCATGCAGGAGGAGATCCCATTCGTTCTGGCCACCCTCCGCGCCTACCCGCGCCAGCAGATTTCCCAGTCGGCCGCCAACTTCTGGGGGCAACTGATAACCTTTGACTTCGCAGACCTTCATGCCAGCAGTTGGGTGCTGGATGAGTTCGAGCCGGTTTTGCCTCATGCGCGATCCAGTTATCTGAAGAGCCGCCAGGCCCGGAATGCGCTTCACCTCAACTTGTTTTCAGCCATCCAATTCTGGGCTGTGATGGTCTCGCTCGCGGCCATCGCCGCCTTTGTGCCGCTGCTCTGGCGCCGCCACTCCGCGAGGATCGCCGGGCTGAGCGTGGTCGTTGTCTCCATGGTCGTCGGCAACGCGCTGGTCACCGGGGTTTTGTCGATGGTCGAGGGCCGCTTTGAGTGCCGTGTGATCTGGCTGATTCCGTTTCTGGCCGGAATGTGCATCTTGGATTGGCGAACGGTGCCGAGCGGCGAGCCAGAAGAATCGTGAGCGTCAAAGACATCCGCGCACCCTAGCGCGTTTCGGAACCCAATTTCTGAGGCGCCGCAAGGGCCAGCGCGGCAGCAATGAGCACAATGGGGAATGCCTCCAGCGTGTAGCGCGGCTCGGCGTTCTCCATGGTTGCCAGCAGCAGGCAACGCAAGAGCACGTAGGTCGCCAGCATGGCAGCAAAGGGGACGCGGCGGCGCAGGAAGCCGAAGGCGGCCAAGGCGAGCTGTGTGGCATCGAGCAACCCGTAGGCAATGGCAAAGAGCGAACCGGCCGGATGCTGGTGCCATTCCCACCAGCGGATGGGCACCGCGTCCCACAGATACTCGGTGCGCGGACGCAGCCACATGTCGGCCAGGCGGGCCAGCGGCAGAACCAGGTAATAGCGCAGAGGATGACGGTCGATGCGCTGCTCGGCCAGGGCGGCGAAGCGTGCATCGAGCTCCGGATTGAAGGAGCAGAGGTCGTTGTAATCGAAGAGCAGCTTTTCGGTCTGGCGGTACTCCTCCGGGGAATCGAAGGCGCGCCTGGGCAGCATGTGGATGTCGATGGTCAGGTCGTCGCCTCTCCAGTAAACCTCGGGGGAAGAGACGTATTCGACCAGCCAGGTCTTGGTCCAGCGCACCCAGCCGGGGAAGGGGTTCTCGCCCGGATCGTTGGCATAGCGTGGCGCGAGGGGCTGGAAGACGTGAAAGACCCGGTAATTGCGGATGGTCCAGGGAATGAGAGGAAGAAAGGCCAGCAGGGCGCAGACGAGCGCCGCCCGGATCGAGGCGCGGGCCGCATCGCCCCGGCGGTACCACCAGATGCAGGGAAGGATGGCGGCCGAGAGCAGGAAGCCGTCGGGACGCAGCAGGATGGCCGAGCTGAGGGCAAAGGCGGTGAGCGCCAGGTAGCCCCATGGCAGCCGGCCGTGGGGGCGGATGCGGCCGATGAGGCGGCCGACAGCGAAAAGGCCCAACGCCACGCAGAAGATGGAATCGGTTTCAGTAAGCGGGACCGCGGTGAGATTGGCCGTGAAGGGGCAGAGCGCAGCCAGCCAGAGGGCCCAGCGGGCTGCGCGCCGCGAGGCATGATCGCGGACGAAGCCGGCTACCAGCAGACACGAGGCCAGGTCGATGACCATCTGGATGGGCCGGACCGGCGCATACTTGCCGATGCCGAAGACGCTGAAGATTGCTGCCAGAAAGAGCGGGTAGCCGGGTAGCCGGACGAGCGTGGGACGGAAGGGACCATCCAGCGCATAGGCGTGGTGGAGAAGGAGATTGCGGGCAATCGTGCCGTAGACTTCGGAGTCCGAGTCGAACTCGGGATAGCGCAAGATGAAGAGCAGGCGAAGCGCTGCGCCGGCCAGCAGGGCGAAAAGGACGCTCCAGCAGGGCCACGCAGCCCTGGACCCTGCCCAGCGAGCGCGCAAACGAGCCTTCTGCCAAACTCCGGCTAGCCAGCCCGGATGAGCGGCCGTGGAACCCTGTTTGGTTGAGATGGTGTGCTTAGAGGACATCCGCGGACTCTCCGGCTGCGCGCTTCTGGCCTTGCCTCGTAGCGGGGACGGCCTGGCACAACCTTGCATGCGCAGGAGATTCGCTGACCCTGCCGGAGGCACGAAGATTCCCTTGGCGCATGAGCTCAGGAGGCGCGGACGGCCTCGCCTGGGTTCACCAGGTCGCGAAGTTCCTTGGAGGGTTTGAAGTAGGGTACCCGCTTGGCCGGAACCTCGACGCGCTCACCAGTTTTGGGATTGCGTCCGATGCGGGGGTTGCGCTGCCGGATGCGGAATGAGCCGAAGCCGCGAATCTCAATCTTGTCCCCACCCTGCAGCGCGCCGATCACCGACTCGAAGATGGTCTCAACAATAACCTCACCGTCGCGGCGAGTCAGGTCGCCCAGGCCGGTCACCTTCTCCACAAGGTCTGCCTTTGTCATTTTCCTCTAGGCCTCCGCTCTCAGCATAAACGGATTTTGCTCCCTAAGCGCGTGAAAAAGAAGCCTTTCTTGCGAAAAATAAGAATTTGCTCCTTGGTCAGGCCGGATGAAAACGCCCCAGGAGGAGATTCCGTGCCGAAAGCCCACCTGAGGGCGCTATCATGTCCAAAGCCTGCCTGCTGAACTCCTGTCCGGCGGAAGCTGAATCCCTGGCTGGCGGTGGCCGTTCGCGTGACCCAGGTTCTGAAATACAGCATTGTCATTCCGGCCTTCAATGAGAGCGCCCGCATCCCCGCGACGCTCCAATCGGTCGTGGCTTGCATTCGCCAGCGCGGCTGGCGGGCTGAGGTCATTGTGGTCAACGACGGTTCCAGCGACTCGACTGCCGACCTGGTTCGAGCCTTCGCCAGTACCGCGCCGGAGGTTCGGCTCATCGAAAACCCCGGCAATCGCGGCAAGGGCTACAGTGTGCGCGCCGGGATGCTACAGGCTCTGGGCGAGGTGGCCCTGTTCACCGACTCCGACCTGTCGGCTCCCATCGAAGAAGCCGAGCGCCTGTTTGACGCCATCGCCGCGGGCGCGGACATCGCCATCGGCTCCCGCTGGCTCGAGAGCGGCCGCCAGACCCACCGCCAGCCCCTCTACCGCCAGTTCTTCGGCCGCTGCTTCAACGCCGTTACCCGCGCCGTCATGGGATTGCCCTTTGCCGATACCCAGTGCGGCATCAAGGCCTTCACCCGCGAGGCCGCCCAAACCGTCTTCCAGCTTCAGACCATCGAACGCTGGGGCTTTGACCCGGAGATTCTGTTCATCGCCCTCAAGCGCGGCTACCGCGTCGTCGAGGTGCCGGTGAGCTGGGCTCACGACGAGCGCTCCCGGGTCAGCTACCTCAAGGACGGCCTCAAGATGCTCGAAGAGATCGCCATCATCCGCTGGAGCGCTCTGCGCGGGCGCTATGGCAAGCGGGTCGAGCGGGTTCATCGCGCCGGGCCGGATCAGCCGGAATAACGGGCCGGGACCAGAAGGCCGGGCATCCAGGGTGGCGAGACTGTCCAGCCCGCGGTCGCGTAGAGTATCTTTCCATTAGTACAATCCTACGTATACCAAGCAGATTCTATAATCTGGAGGCTCCATGAACCCCGAAGAGAATCCTCTGGAGAATCGCATAGGCCCGGAGATCCGATCCGCGATGGACGAGGCGCGGGCCGCCAAACCCACAGAGGAGGCAGCTTTCGCGCCCGAATCCGCCGCGCTCACAACGGATGTTGAGGAATATCGCGGCCTGCGCTGGGTTTTCATCGGCAGCCAAGGCCTGCGCGCTGGCTGGTCGGTGCTGCTCTTTCTGGTTTTCGTCCGTTTCCTTCTCTATGCGACGGGATGGGCCGCCAATCTATTCCTCCACAAGGTTGTTCACGCCAAACCAAACACGTTCACGCCCGTCACGGGGATGATCGGTGAGCTTGCAGGGGTTCTGTCTATCCTGGGGGCGGGCGCGCTGGTGGCCCTGATCGAGCACCGCAGCATCCTTGACTATAACCTGACGGGGCCCCGGCGCCTGGTTCACTTCGTTGGCGGGCTGGCAGGGGGATTCGCGGCTCTCTCCGCCCTGGTGGGAGCTTTGGCCTGGGGTGGCTGGCTGCATTTTGGCCCGATCGCGCTCTCTGGATCGCAGATATTCAGCTTCGCCGCGCTGTGGGGCGCAACCTTTCTTCTGGTTGGCTTCTTTGAAGAGGGAACCTTCCGCTGCTATCTGCAATTCACTCTCGCTCGCGGCATCAACTTCTGGTGGGCGCTTGGCATTATCGGAGTTGTTTGCGGTGGTCTGGCGCTGACGGTCAAAGGCGACGGAGTGTGGGGCGTCTATGCCGTTGCCCTGCTGGGGCTGGTTCCCTGCCTTATTCTGCATTTGAAGAAGACCGAGGGTTCCGGTTTCTGGCAGGCGGCCTGGGTCACTTCGACACTATTCGGCGTCATCCACGTCAGCAACAACGGCGAGAACTGGATCGGCATCTTCGCCGCCGCGGCCATCGGCTTCGTCTTCTGCGTCAGTGTGCGGCTGACGGGCTCGGCCTGGTGGGCGATCGGCTGCCATGCGGCATGGGACTGGGCGGAGACCTACTTCTACGGCGCCGCCGACAGCGGCCTGCCCGCGCAGGGCCACTTGCTGACCACCACGCCCGAGGGCAATCCGCTGTGGAGCGGCGGCACGGACGGCCCCGAAGGCAGCCTGCTGGTGCTGGGCGTCATTCTGCTGCTGCTGGCGGCGCTGCTTGCGGTCTATGGCCGCAGGAAGCCCACCGTGCCAGCGCTGGAGGGGGCAGCAGGATAAGCCTATGCGCCTTTGGCTCAACCGTACCGGCGAAGTCTCGCTGCGCGAGCAGTTGAGCACCCAGGTGGTGCTGGCCATCCTGTGCAAGGAGCTGCTTCCCGGCCAGCGATTGCCCAGCACCCGGGAGCTTGCGCGCAGATTTGGCATCCACCCCAATACGGCCAGCGCCGCCTACAGCGAACTGGAACGCGATGGCTGGCTTGAGTTTCGCCACGGCAGCGGCGTCTTTGTGCGCGCCACCCGGCCCTCCGCGCCGCTCTCGCCCGAGCTTGCCGTCGATCGGCTGATCGGCGAGCTGGCGGCCAAGGCGCGCAAGCTGGGCGCGCCTGAGCCCCTGGTGAGAGCCCGCCTGCGCCGCTGGCTCGCGAACCAGCCGCCGTCGCGCTGGGTGGTGATTGAGCCGGACACCGATTTGCGCGCCATCGTGATGCACGAGATGGAGCAGGCGCTTGCCTTCCCGGTCGCGGGCTGCGCTCCGGACGAATGCGCCGCGCCCGGCAATCTCGATGGCTCGATGCCCGTGGTTCTGCCCAGCAAGGCGGCTGGTGTGCGCAAGCTGCTGCCCGCTGGAACCGAATTGACTGTGCTGCAGGTGCATCCCATCTCGCTGGAACTGATGGCGCACCTGCAACGCTATATGCCCGAGCACGCCGGCGAACTGGTGGGCATTGCCTCGCGCTGGAAGGAGTTTCAGCGCATCGCCCAGACCATGCTGATCGCCGCCGGCCTCTCCCCGGAGAGCCTGCTAGTGCGAGACGCCTGCGAGACTGGCTGGAAGCGCGGCCTGGAGGCAACCTCCGGCGTGGTCTGCGATGCGGTTACCGCGCTGGAGTTGCCGGAGGGCGCCTTCCCGCTGCGCTTCACGCTGCTGGACGAGCCAACCCTGGCCGGCCTCCGCAAGCAGGAAGAGACGATTTCCGCTTCCGCATAGAGCATTTCCACTGTTGCTGAATTTGGGTGCCCCATCCTTCGCACTGTCATCCTGAGCGAAGGTCGCCACAGCGACCGAGTCGAAGGACCTGCGGTTTGTCTTTTCGCGGAAGGGTGGGAGACCAGCCTTATCCATTGTGACACTTTCGAAAGTGTCCCAATCGCCCCCACCCGCGCGCGCAACCTCCCTAACATCGGTCCTTGTAGAGCCAGACAAGGAGTTCCGATGATTCGTTCACTGCTTCACGCCGTTCTCTTCGCAAGCCTTTGCCCGCTGCTGGTGGCACAGCAGTCGTCGCAAGCCGCCTCAACCATCGCCGCCGAACAGCCCGCCCAAGCCATCCAGATCTCTGGCACTCTGAAGCTCACTCAAGCCGCGCAAGAGCCAGTAGAAGCGCGTCCGCTCACCGCCGCCGACCTCGACCGCAACCAGATCCTCAGGAACGCGCGGACAATTTTCATCTGCTCGGATACCGACTTTCTTTCCTCCGCCACCCTCTCCCGGGCTCTACTCGGTCAGAAGGACTGGGAGAAGCTGGGCCTGTCGATCATTGAGGGTGAGCGCTACGTCGATCCGCGCACCAAGCCGCGTCCTGCTGAGTTGCAACTCCAGATCGACCGGGTCGTCTTCACGCATATCCACACCTACGTCCTCACGGACAGGGCGACGGGCGTCGTTCTCGCTTCGGGCAGGGTCAGAGCCTTGGACGGAGTGGTTGCTTCCGGCCCCATGGCCGAACAGATCGTGAAGATACTGGCCGCGGCCCGCATTCCAGCCAGTTCAACAAGCAACGATCGCGGTTTCTGAGGTCGCTCGAAAGGTCAACCGGCTACCCCAGTTCTCGTCCGCCGCGGCGGAGGGAGTGGGGGATCAAGCCTCGCGACGTCGCGCAAGCCAACAAGCCAAGAGAGGAGACTCCATGATCCGAAGAATGATTCAAGCCGCGCTTTGCCTCATCTTGAGCCCTCTGCTGGCGGCCCATCAGGTTGCCGCCGAGGCACAGCAGCAGGCCGCCGAGCCGGCCGATCCAGACGCGGCTGCAACGCCCGTGCAGCCTGCCACGCTGGTCTCCGTCACGGGCCGGAGGATCGAGTTGGTTGCCCAGGATCCGGTCGTCATTGCGGCGGAGAGGACTGGCGCTCCATTCCGGTTTGTGGTGGACAAAGATATTGCCATAGACGGCGTGACTCTGATCCACGCGGGAAAACCGGTGGCCGGAGTGATCGCCAAGGTCAACCGCGGCTCCTATGAGAGGAACCGGGATGGCTACCTCGATCTGCGCCTGAGCGAGCCGGCCGGCGGAAGGCCGGTCGTCGTTCGCCTCGGCGGCATACCTCCCGAGCCTGTATACCGCATGGCCAGTGACAACGGCTGGAACCCGCCCGGCCCCGGTCCCTTTGCAAGGCAGGTTGTAATTCCTCTTGTAATCCTTGCGGTTGTGGTGATCGGCCTCTGCTTCGGGAAAGGTAGTCCGTAAATGCCAGAGCCAGGAGAATGCGATACTGCCGCCGCGCCGCTCACGGAGCAGGCAGCTAGATAGCTTTGAAAGGAGTTCCGATGGCCCGTTTCTTGCTTCCTTCCATTGTTTGTATAGGCCTCTGTCCGCTGCTGATTGCCCTGCCGGTAGCCGCCGAGACCCAGCAGCAGGCCGCCGAGCCGGCTGCTCCGGCGGCGGTAAACACGCTGGCGCTGCCTGCCTCGCTGGACTTCGTCAAGGGCAGGAAGATTCAGCTGGTTGCGCGGGAGCCGGTCTCGATGGAGACGGCGCAGACCGGCGCTCCGTTCCAATTCGTAGTGGACAAGGATGTCGTGGTCGACGGCGTGACTCTGATCCACGCGGGAACGCCGATGACCGGAGTGATCGCCAAGGCAAACCGCGGCTCCTACGAAAGAAGCCGGGACGGCTATCTCGATCTGCGGCTGAGCGAGCGGTCCGGCGAAGGGCCGGTGGTGGTGCGCCTC
>JBEKDH010000095.1:0-15779 GCA_050014455.1 Occallatibacter sp. | reverse complement strand
TCGCAGCGCTGCGCCGAGTTGTTCTATTAGCACGCCGTCGAGATCGACGGCATCATCGTCACCCTGCCGAACTTCGGCGAAGAGCGCGGCATTGTGGACGCTATCCGGCTCTCCGGGCTCAACACCACCGCCTTCGCGCCGGCTGCCTCCAGAAGGGAGATGATCTCTTCGCGGCCCGTCTTGGCCAAATGGCCAGGGAAGAAGCCGCGGTTACCTACCACGATTCCGAATGTCATCGTGCGTTTTGCTGCCATGTTCTCTGCTCCCTTTATCCTTGCCGCGTGCGCGGCCACATTGCGCCTGCCGGGTCCGGAAACGCCGTCATCCTTCCGGAACTCCCGCAACAGGAATCGTGTTCAACTGCTCCTCGCGCCAGGACGTTTTGGCGCGCATTGAATGCTTCATCCGGTGGCCTTATGCTCCGGATAGAAACTTACTCGCCGGCGCGCCCCGGGCGAAACTTAACCACGTAAAGCACCCCGAGAGCAAACAGCGTACCGCCCCACCAGACGGGTGTGTGCAAATTGGTCAACTGCACCAGGGGCGGATAGACCCCCGTTTGCCATTCATAGACGCCGTAGCCAAAGATCATCGCCCCATAGATGATCAGCAATACTCCAATGAAAAACCAGATGGGAATACCGGAACCATGCATAACTCTTTTACCCTTTCTCTTTTTCACTCGCAGGTGAAAAACTCTCCAAAGCGTCTTTCAAGACCGGTTGGCATACGGCCCCTTAAATCGTGCAGGGGCTAAAGCCCGCCGTTCTTCTACCTCTCTCGGCACGACTGAAGTCGTGCCCTGACACAAAGCGCTTCTTGAAACCCACTCAAGTTACCAGAAAATGATGTTGAGCACTACGAAAATCACGATCACCAGGCCGGCCCACGTCCACTCGTTCTTGTAGAACGGAACCGGATCTTCCTTTGGCAGCGGTGTAGCACCGTAGACCAGACCCTCCAGCTCCTCCACTGGCCTGGGCTTGGTAAACATGCTCACCACAAAGATGACGACGGCGGTGAAGAGGCATGCCCACAGTGCGCGGAAGACATTTTCGGCCATCGGCTTGGCTGCTTCCGAAAGCGCTACATAGCGAAGATTGGCAGGATTGAGATGGACCCACTCGAAGAGGCTGGCTGAAAAGACAACCCCGAGCAGCAGGCCCAAAAAGCCGGAGATTCGGCTGGCGCGCTTCCAAAACATGCCCAGCAGAATGGTGGCCAGAAGAGGAGCGATAAAGATGCTGAAGAGCGCCTGCACGTAGTCCATGATGCCATGCGCATGCTGCACGATATAACCAGCGAAGATGGAGACGATGACGCCTGCCACAATCGAAATCCGGCCCACCAGCACATAGTGGCTGTCCGTGCCTTTCTTGTTGATGAGCGGCTTGTAGAGGTCGTAGGTCCACACGGTGGAAAAGGCGCTCACGTTGCCGGCCATGCCGCTCATGAAGCCGGCGATCAGCGCGGTGATTCCCAGTCCCAGCAGGCCTGGGCCAAGGTAGCGAACCATCATCAGCGGCAGAGCCTGGTTGTAGCTGCTCAGTTCGGTACCGGAAGCTCCGCTGAGCACCTTCTGCTGCGCCTCGGCGGTGAGATTGGTTTTGGACATTGCCCCCGAACAGGCCGCCGGATCGTCGATCTTGGTCGCGTCGGGGGCGACGGTGCATGCGGCGACCACATCTTCGCCTACCAACTGGCGGCGGCTGCCGTCGGGATTCTGCAACAGAACCAGGCCCAGCAGTCCGGGCAGGATGACGATAAACGGAACCGCCATCTTGAAGAATGAGCCGATGATTGGAGCCATCCGCGCGGCGCGCAGATTGTGCGCGGCCAAAACGCGCTGCACTACCAGGAAGTCGGTGGTCCAGTAGCCGAAGCTGATTGCAAATCCCAGGCCAAAGACGATCCCGGTCCAATGCACACCCATGGGGTTGTCGGCAAAATGGCCGGTGTCGCGCCACAGGTGGAAGTAGCTGTCGGAGTGCATGTTGGCGATGATCTGGGTTTTCAAGCCGCTCACGCCGCCGGCCTGAATCAAGCCCAGAATTGGCACCAGCAGCGCGCCGCCCCAGATGAGTACAAATTGCAAAACCTCGTTGAAGATCGCCGAGCGCAATCCGCCCAAAGCCACGTAAAGCGTGACCGCAAAGGCAGATACCAAGATGCTGAATGTGATGCTCCAGCCCAGAACGACCTTCATCACCACGGCCATGGCGAACATGTTCACGCCGCTCATCAGGATCATTTCCAGGGCGAAAAAGGATGCGGCCAATACGCGAGCGTGCTCGCCGTAGCGGAGGTTCAGGTAGCCGGGGACGGAATGCGTCTTGCAGACGTAGTAGAAAGGCATCATCACCAGGCCGAGGAACAGCATGGCAGGGATGGCGCCAATCCAGTACCAGTGGGTGGCGAGGATGCCGTACTGGTAGGCCGAGCCGGCCCAACCCATCAGCTCCAGCGAGCCAAGGTTGGCCGAGACGAAGCTCAAGCCGGCGATCCAGGCGGTCATCTCGCGGCCGGCCATGAAGAACTCTTCGCCGGTGTTGGAGCGGCCCTTGAGGTAAAAGCCGATCCAGATCACCATCGCGAAGTAGATGGCGATTACGGCGATGTCGAGCGAGCGGAGATTCGCAATAGGCGCTGTGTTGAAGGCCAAAAATGCGGGCAACGGGCCAGCAGAGCCGGCGGCGAGGTAGGCGGGGACCAATCCGAACATTGTGTCACCTGAAGCGGGTCGATTCGTCCATGAACCCTTCGGACGTTCGCCCATGAGTAAATGGGTTTACTCCAACCCTTGTCAAGCGGCAAGCCGCCTGTAGGGAAAAAAGCGGGCAAACCCCAGCCCAGGTTTGGCACAAAAGGCTGGACAGTAAACAGCCAAGGGGCTGACGGCGCCGAGGGCTGAGGTAAGCGTTTACCCAACGAAGTTTACCACAACCTCCCAGCCGTCAACCCCCAAAATTCCTTTCCGCGCCAAGTGTCGCCACAACCGATCTTCACCCGCATCCCTGGGCCGATCCCATCACCCCGCCCCGCCATGCCGGTTGGGGTCAGGAACGTCTTGGATTCAGGCGGCGCGGGGAGCGAGCTCGATGCCGAGAGCCTTCATGACGCGAAGAAAAGTGGAGAGCCTGGGATCGCCAGTGGGCGAGAGCGCCTTGTAGAGAGCCTCGCGCGTGACGCCGGCCTGATTGGCAAGCTGGGTCATTCCGATGGCGCGCTCGATGTCGCCCAGGGCGGCGGCGATCAGGGAGGGGTCGCCGTCTTCGAAGGCGGCTTGGAGACAGGCGTCTCCTGATCGGTGCTGTCAGTCGAGGGGGCAACGCGACTTCGCTGCTGAATGCGTTGGTCGGCTGCCTTGACAGCGGCGCTTATCAGAAGGTCCAGGTCTGAGAGCCGGGTGCGATGATTCGTGATGTTGACGCGAATCGAGAGAGCGCCGCGGATTCGGGTAGTCGACGGCGCGGCGACCCCGGATTCCTGGAGATCGGCGGCTACATCCTCATTCAAGCGGTCGAGGGCCGCCTCCTCCCAACCCGGAGGATGGAAGCGGAAACATACAATGCTCAACGACGGAACGTTCATCACTTGCACATTGGGCGATCGCTGCGCCATGGCAGCAAGATACCTCGCCTGAACGCAGTTTGTCGCAATCGCTCGGCCAAAGGCCTCCACGCCGTGTTGTTTCAAAGCGAACCACACTTTGAGCGCCCGAAATCCGCGCGATAATTCGAAACCCAAGTCACAAGGCCACTCGCCGCCGCCCGCCAGCCCGCGGCTGGCGTGATGGAGATAATCGGGGCACATAGAGAAGGCTCTTCGGTGCTGCTCGCCATCTTTTACGAGCAGACAACCGGCATCGTACTGAACGTGCATCCATTTATGGAAATCGAAAGCGAGCGAGTCCGCCATTGCCATGCCGCGCAACCGCGGCCGAACTTCATCGCTGAGAACAGCCAGCGCGCCAAAGGCGCCGTCGACGTGAAACCAGAGGCCATTCTCCCGGCAGATTGCGGCCAGGGAATCGAGGTCGTCGATCGCACCGGTATTGACGGTCCCGGCAGTTCCCACCACGCAAAACGGTTCCAGCCCGGATGCGCAGTCCTCGAGAATGGCCTTGCGAAGCGCGGCCACGTCGATCTCAAAATTGTCATTCACTGCTATCTTGTGCAGCGAATCGCGCCCCAGTCCGAGCATTTCCAGGGCCTTGGGAATACATTCGTGAGCTTCGGCGGAAGTATACACAACCAAGGTCTTCGGATAGCGATGCAGGCCGCTTCTCCGGATATCCGCGCCGTGATGGGAGTTTCGAGCCACGGCCAATCCGGTCAAGGTTGCCATCGAAGTGCCGGTGAGCAGAATACCGCTGGAGGTGGCGGGAAAGTGAAAGATCGACTTGCACCAATCGATGACGGCGCGTTCCACATAGAGCCCACAATGGTCGCGTCCGCCGCAGTTGGCGTTCATGGCGGCCGCCATCATCTCGGCGACAATCCCCGACGGCAGGCCCGCGCCATGAACCCAACCGAAGAAACGCGGGTGAATGTTGCCCACGGAATAGGGGAGAATCCGATTGACGAAATCGTTATAGACCGCCTGCAGCTCTTGTGGTTTGACGGGAACCGGTTCCGCCAATTCTGTCTTCACGGCTTCAGGAACGTGCTGCCACACCGGACGTTCACGGACAGACTGCACGAAATCGATAGCGTCGTCGAGAGCGGCATGAGCCAGTCTGCGAAACGCATCCCAATCGGCCGGGTCGAGCGATGTAGCTCGCACCGAGTCCTGCTCCCTTAGGTTCTCTTGCTTTGTCATGGCAACTCTTTATCCTTTCCCAGAGCAGTAACCTGACGAATCGCATGACCTGCAGTCCTCTTCAGGCGGCCCAAGGCTCTCGTCCATAGCGGCGGGTTGCGACGCTGGAGGGCGCGTTCAATCTTCTTGCGCAGCCCACTATCTTCGAGGCTGGCGCAGATTTCGAGCCACTGGCCATGAAGATCGTGTTGCACGGAATGGAGCCGTCCGATCACGGAAGGCAGCGGAAACCCAGCCGGAAAGGAATCCAAGCCATCAGGCGCGCCGGAGACGAACAACTGCATTCGCGTGCGGACACATTTCTCGCAGAAGCCGCAGTTGAGCTCCGAGCTGTTGTTTTCCCAGCAAACCCGCAGACGGCCGCGCAGCGGCTCCCATTGTGCAAGGGACCGAACGCGTTCAAGGCGGGTCATTTCCGCGCTGAAGTTCTCGATCTTTATCGATTCGGACGACCAGGCCGCATCCAGATCCGGAGCCGATCCCCACGGTGGCGGAACATCGCTGGCGGCAACATACATGATGTGGACGTGCTGCCCGAGAGCATGGGTGATGGCGGCCAATGCGGCAACGTGGGCGATCCCCCAACTGACTTCCCTGAAAAAAGGGTGCTCTCGTAGATTGGTCCGAACGGCCACAAACTCCACGCCGCAACTCTCGGCAGTCGAAGATAGCCATCTGCGAGCTTTCTCCAGTCGCGGCGTATCGTCAAGAGGTATGTCGAAGCCTTCTACGAAGACAGCATAGCGAAGCCGCGTATGAAGTTGCTGGAGCACGTAGGACGAGTCGATGCCGCCTGTATAAAAGAATCCGCTATGCGATCCGCTGGGCGCGCCAGTTCCTCGTGGGGCGTGGACCTCCCCGGCGTCGAGCTGCGGCCACCATTCCACCGCCCGCTTGCGAACGAAGGCAAGATTCTCCTTGAAGGTGGAATCCAGCGGACTGGCCACTTCAAGGTTGGCGTGCCGCGACATGGCCGGCAAGAGAAACGGACAAACGACGGACTCCGGACGAGCCGAAAGCGGGAGCGAGGACTCGATGAAGACTTCCTTGCCCTCGACGATTGCGGCAACCCGCCAGAGTTCCGGTCCCGCACGTTCAAGCCTGGGTTCCGGGATCGAGATAATCCTGTCGATGTTCATCAGAAGTCAGAAGGATCCAGATGAGTCGAGTACTTTTCCAGGTAAGGCAGGGGGGTATCCGCGCATACGAAGGTCGCCAGTACTTCACCGACTTCATTGCGAAGCAAGTCCAAATCCGAAGCGGCGTCGCGCGCCTGAAGAAACTTCAGAAGACCGGCCAGTGCGAAGCCGCTGCTTGGGCCTGCCATGAAGCCACTGCGGCAGAGTTCCAGGCTCTCCTTAAATGATTCCCTGGTCTCGACTTCGACGATGCAATCGGCCGCTTCGCGCCACGGGAAGGCAATCTCACGAAGGCCGGCCTCAGACCGGACTCCTGGGACAGCGCTGCGCTGCGAGCAAATGGCTCCGACGAGCGCCACCTTTGACGACACGCGCCGAAAGTAGCGAGCTGCGCCCACAAGCGTCCCCGAGGTTCCCAGCCCCGTGGCAAACACGGTCAGCCTTCCGCCGGTCTGTCTCCATATTTCCGGTGCGATCCACTTCTCGCAAACCGACGGGTTGGCCTCGTTCTCATATTGGGCCGGGTTGAACCAGCCAGGCTGCTTTCCCTCCTCATGGGCTACTGAGATGCCGCTCGGGACGCCCTCCGCGCTCCTGGTCAGCCTTGGTTCAACGCCGCAAAGCCGAAGCAGATCAAGCTTCCCCGGCGCGATGTCCCAGGGAACCATCGCGACGACGCGGCGAATGTTGAAGATCGGAGCAAGAACACCAAGGGAGAATGCAGTATTCCCGGAAGAATTCTCAATGATTGTCTCCACCCCGTCCAGCCTGCCCGAAGCCTCAGCCTCCATGAGCATGTTGAGCGCTGGCAGCGACTTGATGCTTAGCAAAGGCAGAAGGTACATCAGCTTTGCAAAAATGCGAACGCCCTGCACAACGAATGGGTTGAGGCGATCCGGCAATTCGACAAGCGGCAGTGGGGGGCTGTTTTCAGGATTGAGAAAGTCCCGCGTTGAAGTGGAGCCTGCAAATACGCCCGCCTCCGCCCCCAGCAAGACATGTTGTCCGCCCTTCTCGTTCATCGCATCCACCAACCGAGGTCAGCTCACGCTTCGATTACCCAGGAGCGCGACGCGGAGGTCGGACGGACCTACAGCCCGATCGCCGCAACAAAAGTGTACCAGATCGACTTTGAATCAATGGGGAAGTCCGGCACTCACTCAGGACCAGCGGATGTGCCTCAGGTCGACAGAGAAACAGGGTATTCCAGCAACTAGAAGTGATTCCTTTCCCTTATCAATGACCAAAACAGTATGAATCCAGCCGTCCGGATTCAGGAAATGGACTGGATCTCCCTAGCGCAATCGGCGATTCCTTCCAGAGCTTCCCTGGAAGCAAAGAGCTCAGGGCACGGACTTCGTCTCGTGGAAATGCCTCCAGATGGTTTCGGCGGTTTTACGGGGGACTACGGCGGCCAGCGATTCGGCTGTTGCTTGCTGGATGTCGCGGAGGCTGCCGAAGTGGGTCAGAAGGCGCTTGCGAGTTTGCGGGCCGACGCCGGGGATGGCCAGCAGCTCGGAGTCGCGGTCGCGTATGGCGCGGCGCTGGCGATGATAGCCGACGGCGAAGCGGTGGCTCTCGTCGCGGATGAGCTGGACCAAATGCAGAACCGGCGACCGGCGGTCGAGGACGATCAGCTCCTGCTCGTTGCCGTAGCGGTAGATGACCTCTTCGCGCTTGGCGATGGAGGCAAGCGGCGGCGGTGCGAGATCGGCTGAGGCGAAGTCGAGGGATTCGAGGGCCTCGGCGGCGGCGTGGAGCTGGCCGAGGCCACCGTCGATGAGGATGAGCGAGGGGAGGGTTTTGGGCTCCTTTGAGGTTCTCCTCGCAGGGGCTAAAGCCCCCTCTTCATTTGGTGCGTTTTCGGCACGACTGAAGTCGTGCCCTGTTACAAAACCAGGGCTCTGGGTCGGATATGCTTCTTCGAGCAGGCGGCGGTAGCGGCGGTGGACGACCTCGCGCATGGAGGCGAAATCGTCTACTCCGGCGACGGTGATGACCTTGAATTTGCGATAGGCCTGCTTGTTCATCTTGCCGTCTTCCCATACGACCAGCGAGGCTACGGTTTCAGCGCCCTGGATGTGGGAGATGTCGAAGCACTCGATGCGGCGGGGCAGCTCAGGGAGCATGAGGGCGTCGGCGAGAGCCTCCTGAATCGCCTTACGCGAAGGCTCGAGGACGCGGAAGCGCTGGATGTAAGACTGCTTGGCGTTCTGGCCGGCGAGATCGACGAGGGAACGTTTCTCGCCGCGCTGGGGAACGGCGAGTTCGATGCGGTGGCCGGCTCGCTGAGTGAGCAGAGCGGCGAGGGCTTCGCGGTCGTCGAAGTCGGTGGGGATGAGGATGGAGCGCGGGACGTAGCGCTGGTCGATATAGAGCTGCTTGAGGAGGGCGCTGAAGACTGCGCCGGCGTGGAAGGGCGGCTCCGGCGATGTTGATCCCCAGGTCTCAGAAGCGAGACCTGGGGCACCCAGTTTTTGTGGCGACACAGGCAATTCGGAGACGGCGGTTTCGAGCAAATCGGGCAGGTCCTCCCAGAAGAACTCGCGGCGGTCGACGATTTTGCCGGCGCGGACGTGGAAGAGGTTGACGGCCAGCGAGCCAGCCTCGCAGTGATAGCCGAAGACGTCGGCGTCGTCGTCCATCTCGGCGGTGGCGGCGCGCTGCTTTTCCTGGAGCTGGTGGACGGTGGAGAGTTGGTCGCGAAGGCGGGCGGCGGCTTCGAATTGCTCGGCCTGAGCGGCGGCCATCATACGGGCGGTAAGAACGCGCTCCAGCTCGGTGTGGCGGCCTTCAAGGAAGAGCTGCGCATCATGGACGGCCTGCTTGTATAAATCAGGTGTGGTGAGGCCTTCGACGCAGGGGCCGAGGCAGCGATGAATGTAGTACTGAAGGCAGGCGCGGGGATGGTAGCGCGAGAGATCGACCTTGCAACTGGGGATGAGAAAGCTGCGGTGGATGAGCTCGACGACACGCCAGGCCAGGCTGCCGGGGAAGTAGGGTCCGTAGTATGCCGCGCCGTCCTTGAGCAGGCGGCGGGTGACGAATACCTTGGGGAAGCGGTCGCCGAGGGTGAGCTTGACGTAGGGATAGCTCTTGTCGTCCTTGAGCAGGATATTGAACCGCGGCTTGCGCTCCTTGATGAGGTTGGTCTCAAGGGCCAGAGCCTCTGACTCGTTCGCGACCAGAATGTATTCGAGATCGACAGCCTCGCGCATCAGCGAGCCGGTTTTGGCGTTGGCTTGCGCGGCCTCAAGCAAATAAGAGCGGACGCGGGAGCGCAGGTTGTTGGCCTTGCCGACGTAAATGACATCGCCCTCGGCGTTCTTGTAGAGGTAAACGCCGGGCTGGGTGGGGAGGCTGCGGATTTTCTCGTAGAGGTCCATGGGGAAGATCGAAGATCGGGTGTCAGCAAATCATGCCGGCTGGCTCAAAGGATTCACAAAGAACAATGCCACCGGGGTGAGGAGGATTCATCATGGGCAAACCAAGGTTGCCTCAAGGATACCGCAGCCGAAGCAACAGGCCTGGAGCAGGCTTTCTGCGTTTGGAGGCCGGTGGAGCTCTTCGGCGTCGAGCTGCGCCACGGTGAACAGGATCCGAAAGGTTTGACCCCGACAGGCGGCATCGCGCTGGCTGAATCGGCGGTTTGGAGGCCTGCCACCGCTTGAAATGAAGACGATTGCATATCCATAGTAAATTGATTTACTATGCTCCGTGCCGATTGTAGACCGACGCCGATCGACGGAAGGGTTTGAGAACAGGCCCGGCGGAAGAATGCTGCACTTGATTCCCAGTTCAAGATCAAGCGGATTCAGGTTCTGCAGTAGAGGCGGATAGGCTTCCGGCGCGGCAGGATCCGCTTCACGGTTTCTTGAGAGGCAACTGAGCGAAGGGACGGAGAGACGATGCGATTCTTCAAAGGCTTTTTGCTGCTTATGGCTGCTGCGAGCGTGGTGGGATGCTCATCTGGGAGCGGGGGTTCGGGGGGCGGTGGCCATGTTGCGACCACGCCGACGATTACCTGGGCCAAGCCCGCGGCGATTGTCTACGGAACAGCTCTGAGCTCCGTGCAGCTGGACGCGAGCACCGGCGTCGCTGGTACCTATACCTATGTTCCAGCCGCGGGAACGGTTCTGGGCGCGGGGACCCAGACCCTCTCGGTGACATTTACGCCGACGGACACAACAGACTACACCAGTGCGACCGGCAGCGTGACGCTTACGGTGGACCAGGCCACCCCGGCGATCACCTGGGCAACCCCGGCCTCGGTGACGGTTGGGACCGCTCTGAGCGCCACCCAGCTTGATGCGACGGCCAGCGCGGCGGGAACCTTCAGCTACTTGCCAGCGGCGGGAACAGTAATGAACACGGTGGGCACCACGACGCTTACGACCACTTTTACCCCCACCGACACAGTGGATTACACGACTGCGACCGGCCAGGTCACGCTGACTGTGACCTCGATTCAGACCGCGGGGACGGCTTATGTGGACTTTGGAACCACATACCAGACGATTCGCGGGTTTGGCGGCTCGACGGCCTGGATGCCGGAGATGCCCAGCGCGCAGGTGAACGCGCTGTTCGGCGATGGCGCCGGTCAGATAGGCCTGAGCATTTTGCGGGTGCGCATCGATCCAAGCTCGGTTACCGGCGGCGCAAGCAACTGGGGCACGGAGCTGGGCAATGCGCAGGAGGCTCAGGCGCTCGGGGCAAGCGTCATTGCCACGCCATGGACTCCACCGGCAGTTTTCAAGAGCAACAGCAGCACGATCATGGGCTCGCTGAATGCGGCCAGTTACGCGGCCTATGCCACTTATCTGGAGAGCTTTGTCACCTACATGGCCAGCGGCGGCGTGAACCTATACGGAATCTCGATGCAAAACGAGCCGGACGCTAATGTAACTTATGAGTCGTGCGTGTGGACGGGCGCGCAGATGGACACGTGGGTGGCGCAGAATGCGTCAGTGCTGACGACCAAGCTGATCATGCCTGAGTCGGAGAGCTTTACCACCAGTTACTCCGATCCGGCGCTCAACGATTCGAGCGCGGTTGGCAAGATTGGAATCGTTGCCGGGCACATCTACGGAGTCTCGCCGGCTTACTATACCAACGCCGAGAGCAAGGGCAAGGAAGTCTGGATGACGGAGCACTATCTGTCGCCGGCGGGAGCGCAGCCGGCAATTGCGGATGCCCTGGCGGCAGCCGAGGAGATTCACAACTCACTGACAACGGCCCAATACAACGCCTATTTCTGGTGGTGGGTAGCCGATTGGAACTCAGGCAGCGGAGTTACCAATACAGGGCTTGTCGACGCAAGTAACAACGTCACATATTATGGCTATGCCATGGCCCAGTTCGCTCATTTTGTGCGGCCGGGCTACATGCGCGTAAGCGCCACTGCGACACCGGCTGCGGGCCTCTATGTGTCGGCATATTCGGGGAGCGGGCACGCGGTCATTGTGGTCATCAATGCGAATGCGGCTGCTGTCTCGCTGCCGATTGCGATTCAGAATCAGACGGTGACGAGCGTGACTCCTTACCAAACCACATCGGGCGGAGGCCTGACGGCCTTAAGCGCGATCGGCGTGTCAGGGAATACGTTCACAACCACCCTGCCGGCGCAGAGCATTACGACCTTTGTCCAGTAGGCAGCTTCGGCCGCTACTTCTCCGCGCCGAGTTGGCGAATGTGCTCGGCGCGGACTTCGTTGGCTGAAAACAGGCTGAGGAAAGGCGCGCCAAGCGCAGCGCCTTCCACTGCGGGCCGGCCGTTCGCTTCTTCCCGTTCGACAATGCAGACGACGGCGGCGATAATCATGCCGGCTTCGCGGGCGGCTTCGATGGCGTTGATGGTCGAGGCGCCGGTGGTGCAGACGTCGTCCACAATCACCACTCGGGCGCCGGGGCGGTTGAAGCCCTCGATGCGGCGGCCTGTGCCGTGAGCCTTCTCAGCCTTGCGGACCAGGAAGCCGTGCAGCAGCGGAGCGCCGGGGCGGGAGAGCGCGCGCCAGGCACTGGCGGTAGCCACATTCGAGACGATAGGGTCGGCGCCCAGGGTGAGTCCGCCGACGGCTTCGGCCTCGATGCCGTTCTCTTCGAGCAACTCGAGGATTGCATGCCCGGTGAGGCGCCCGCCCTCGGCGTGAAGGGTCGTCGTCCGGCAGTCGATGTAGTAGTCGCTCGCGCCGCCCGAGGAGAGCTTGAACTGGCCGAGGCGGAAGCTGAGGCGGGCGAGAAGGGCGAGCAATTGCTGGGCGTGAGTGGGTGCGGCCATTCCATTGATTGTAATTGGTTGCCAGAATGGGGATGCAGGCGTAGTTTACCGTTCCGTCTGCGCTTGGTGAATACCACAAGCGCAGGCTCTCCCCTAGCCGTCAACGTCGGACCAGGCGCCGGAGACCGATGAATTCCCGGCAGATGCCAACCGCAGATGCGAACCTAGCATCGACACGGTCATCCAGCCAATGGATGCGCCAAGAAATGCCCCGGCGATCACATCCGAAATCCAGTGTTCATTGGTGACAACAACCCCAGCGCAGATGAGCACAATCAAAAAGAGGATGGGCAGGCGCAAACGCGGCGCCACAAGCCAAATCGTTGCGGATAAAGCCGCTGCAATGGTCGGAGTTCCTGAAGGAAACGAGGTCCAATGCGGGCCTGCATGGAGAAATCTGAATCCATAGAGATGGCTCTCGATATAGGTGGGATCGGGCCATCCCCGGCCGAAGATATCTTTGCAGACGAACTCAGCAGCCAAAGCCCAGATCGTGCTCCAGGAGCAAAGCAGAGGCTTTTGTGTCCATCTGCCGAGTTGACGGCCGGAGAGCAGCCAGCAACCAGAACCAAAAAGAAAGAGCAGCGCAGATACGGGAATCAGAACAAGCGGGGCTAGCAAACTCTTGATCCAACCCGAAACCGCAGTATTCCGAAGATACTTGTTGAATAACTCTGCCGCTGGCCGGTCGATGCAGCACACACAGGCAACGACTACCATGACGCACAGCACCAACAGGAGGAGCCATCGGCGAAATGCGACATCACGGATCATTCGGTTACCTGGATAGAGGGCTACAGTATATCGCTTCCAGTGAGCTGGCAGGCGGCGATAAGTGGCTCCGCAATAACGTGGGCCGACTGGCACGAAAATGCATTCCCTGGAGCTGTGCATATGGCTGTTATGCCGGCCAGAGACCGGAGGGCTGTGGATACTTCGGAATCGTCAAGAGCCGGTTTCGTGGTAGAGATCCACACTTAAACGCTCATTGAAAGCTGTCGTCACATCTTGTCCAGGTGCCTGAAGCCGCCGGTGCCGAGGAGCATGAGCGAGAAGAGCAGGAAGTTGTAGGAAGCGTGGACCAGGACGCTGGCAGCCACGGAACGGGTGCGCAGGCGCACCGCGCATAACACCAGGCTGATCGCGACCAGCAGAAGGAATGGGCCCAGAGCGTACCCTTGCTGGTCGGCGTGCATGGCGGCAAAGGGAACGCTGGTGAAGATGGATGCCACCACCATGGCGAAGACGGACCATTGTGGATGACCCTCCGCATCGAGCGGGCGGGCGGGCCTGCCGATGTTTTGCTCAATCGCCCAGTCCCAGGCGGTGGCCAGAGCGGGCAGCAGGAAGCCGCGAAAAGCTATCTCCTCAAAGAAGGGCGCAAGCGTGATGCCGAAGACGAGCATCATCCACGCCGCGCCTGGAGAACGGAACATCTCATCGATGGGCGCCTTGCCCGGGCTGGGAATCAGCACCTCGTCGAGCATGGCGAGCAGAAAGCAGAGGCAGCCTCCGCCAAACAGCCGCCAGCGCAGCCGCAACGCAGCCGACCCGTTCCAGTGGATGCCGGCAAAGAACCCCTTGCGCCAGACAACCGGAAAGACGAAGAGCGAGACAGCGAAGGTAATCAGGTAAAGAGCCGCTGTGCTGCCCAGCGAGTAATGGATGTCGTCCTTGGCCTGATCCATCGTAGCGACCCCAAAGAGATGGAAGCGCAAGCCAGCCAGAACCACAAGCATGCTGCCCAAAAGTCCGATGCTGGCGAATGCCATCAGAAGGGCAAGGTGGCCGAGATGGGGAATGCGCGCAGGCGTGACGGCTTCGGGCTGGGCAAACGATTGGAAGAGAAGCCGTTCGGGCGGCTCGGCCGAGGTGAATCGATCCGGGAAGAGGGGCGCGGATTGGGATTCGCTCTCACCAGCGCTGTCGGTCCGGCCGGCATTCTCATCGAGGGCGAAAGTCCGCGCCGGTTCGATCATGCCGATGTATGGGCTGAAGCCAGCACCATCCAAGGAACCGGGATCTTCCTCAGGCTGTGCTGGCGCTTGCTCGAAGCTGTTGTTCTGGCTCATGCAAGCCCCGTCTTCTTCTGGCGAGGACCGGACCCTCTGGGAGTGGTCTTGTCCTGAGCGGGGCGCATGGCCTTTGCTCGCGAGGAGGCAAGATCCTCTTCGGCAGGGGTGGCTCGGCGGGCGCGCTTGGGTTTGGGGATCTTTGGGAGTAAAGCGGAATCCCAGGTCTCAGAATCGAGACCTGGGGCACCCGGTTCGGGTCTGTCGTCTCCCTCCCTTTCCGCAGAAAGGCGCGGAGAGGATGGGGTACCCACGCTGGAGGGATCTCCGGTGCGGCTGGATTCGGAGTCGTTCGCCTCGTCCACATCGACCGCGGTCAGACTGCCATTGGAGGAGGCGTAGTAGCGCTTGAGGAACTGGCCGGTGTAGGAACCGGGGGTGGCGGCGATCTTTGCCGGTCGGCCCTGGCCGACGATGCGGCCACCGTCTTCACCGCCTTCGGGGCCAAGATCGAGTACCCAGTCGGCATTGCGGATCACGTCCATATTGTGTTCGATGATGATCACCGAGTTGCCCAGATCGACCAGCCGATGGAGAACCTCGAGCAGCTTGCGCACATCGTCGAAGTGGAGGCCGGTGGTGGGCTCGTCGAGCAGGTAAAGCGTTCGCCCGGTTTGCCGCTTGCTGAGTTCGCGGGCCAGCTTCATGCGCTGCGCCTCGCCACCGGAGAGGGTGGTGGCGCTCTGGCCCAGGTGGACGTAATCCAGGCCCACATCCACCAGGGTCTGTAGCTTCTGGCGCACCTGGGGCACATCGGCCAGCACGGGCAGCGCGTCTTCAATGGTGAGGTCTAGAATGTCGGCAATGGAGTGGCCGTGGAACTTTACGGCCATGGTCTCCTGGTTGTAGCGCCGCCCGTTGCAGACTTCGCACTGCACGTAAACGTCGGGCATGAAGTTCATCTCGATGCGGCGCTGGCCATCGCCCTGACATGCCTCGCAGCGGCCGCCGCTGACATTGAAGCTGAAGCGCCCCGGCTTGTAGCCGCGCTCGCGGGCCTCGGGCAGCATGGCAAAAAGGTCGCGGATGGGCGAGAAAACCTGGGTATAGGTGGCTGGATTGGAGCGCGGCGTGCGGCCGATGGGCGACTGGTCGATGCGGACGACCTTGTCGATTTGCTCCGCGCCGGTGAGCGATTCGTGCGCGCCGGGCTCTTCGCGCGAGCCGTAAATGGTTTGCGCCAGGGAACGGTAGAGGATGTCGTTGATGAGCGTGCTCTTGCCGCTGCCGCTTACGCCCGTGACCACGGTCATCACGCCTAGCGGGATCCGGATCGTCACGTCCTGCAGGTTGTGTTCCCGTGCTCCGCTGACGGTGAGCCACTTGCCGCTGAGCGGGCGCGGGCGGGCGCGCTGGAGCATGGCTTCCGCGCCGGAGAGATAGCGTCCGGTGAGCGACTCCGGTGTGGCCATGATTTCAGCCGGTGTGCCCTGGGCGACCACGCAGCCGCCCAGCCGGCCCGCGCCGGGGC
>JBEKDH010000094.1:0-15847 GCA_050014455.1 Occallatibacter sp. | reverse complement strand
TGAACGTCCTCCTTGAAACGGATCGAGGAGCTTTTGGTGCCCAGTTGACCATTCTGGTCGATCATTACCTCAATAGCATCCTTGGATCCCGTGGTCACTCCGCGTACTCCGCCGACAAAGAATGCCGACTGGTTGCCATTCGATCCGATGCGGATGACGCCGTTGTCGCTTGCCGATCCATCGTTGGCGATATCGATGTTGTTGCTGGAGCTGTTTGAAAGGCTGTACCCAGCCCAGCTCCCAATGGCGATGTTATTGCTCCCCGTAGTGTTTTCAAGGAGCGCATAGGAACCAACGGCCGTGTTGCTCCCTCCGCCCTGGTTGCTATAGAGCGCCGCGTAACCGCTGGCCGTGTTGTAGTCGCCGGTGCTTTGATAGAGCGTCATCGTACCGGCGCCCGTGTTGTAGCTGCCGTTGTTTTCATAGAGCGACCAGGAACCGGCGGCCGTGTTATAGCTGCCGTTGGTGTTTTCGTAAAGCGAAAACGTACCGATGGCGGCGTTGCCTTCGCCCTCGTTGTTGGAATACATGGAATCGACGCCGAAGGCAGAGTCGTAGGAGCCGTTTGAGTTCGAGGCAAGCGATCCCGGGCCTTGGCCAAAGCTGTCATATTGCGCGTGAGCAGAAATGCCGGCGAGCATTGCCAGGCACACTGCAAGAAGTGCTGTGCGGATGTTTCTCATGAAACCAATTCTCCTTTTCCTGAATAGGCAATCTCTGTCGCGGGCCACACCGAGTTGCTGTTCCGAGCCGCATCCGGGCGTGACCATGGCTGACGACGTCGCATTTGGCAGGACAGCCGAGACAGCCAGCGTGTCAATAGCACAGAAGTGGGATTTATTCGATTCTAGTACAAAACTCGGGCCGCGAAGGATGAACCACATGTAAATATTCCTTCACCGACGCCGGGTGCGGATGGGCCGGTGGCCGACTGAAGCCCGATCTGCGGCCGACTGAGGCCTGGAGCATGTGAGGCTGGCTCGCACTCTGCCGCAGGCCGGGCTGCCAGCACCGCGGCCGAACGTTGCGCCGCCTCCAGTCCCCCGCGCCGCTGCCCGAGGCGACCGGCTATACTCCCCTTGGTCGAATTCATTTCTCAGGAGCGCGCCCATGCCTTCGTCTGCCGTCGATTATGCCCGCCGCAACCACCCCCGCTTTCTCGATGAATTGAAGGCCTTGCTGCGCATCCCTTCCGTCTCGACGCTTCCCGAACACAAGGGCGACTGCCGTCATGCCGCCGATGAATTGGCCGCGGAACTCAAGCGCATCGGCTTGGAGAATGTGCGGCTGATTGAGACCGAAGGCCACCCGCTGGTCTATGCCGACTGGCTGCATGCCGAGAGCGAGCCCGGGCTCCCCGCGGACAGGTCTTCGTCCGTGGGGTGGAAGCCGACCGTGCTGATCTATGGGCACTACGACGTTCAGCCGGCCGATCCCCTGGACGAGTGGCTCTCGCCGCCCTTCGAGCCCACGGAGCGCTACGGCAACCTTTACGCCCGCGGCGCGGTGGACGACAAGGGACAGGTGTGGGCGCAAGTAAAGGCGCTGGAGTCGCTGCTGGGGACGCAGGGCGCGCTGCCGCTGAACGCGCGCGTGCTCTTCGAGGGCGAGGAAGAGGTTGGCGGGGAGGGAATCGCCCGCTTTGTCGCCTCCAAACCGCCGGAGCTTGCCGCCGATTTTGCCCTGGTCTCCGATACCGAGATGTTTGCGCCCGGATTGCCCACCCTATGCGTGGGTTTGCGGGGCATGATCTATACCGAACTGGAGGTGCGCGGCGCGCGCAGCGATCTGCACTCCGGCATGTACGGCGGCGCGGCGCCCAACCCTTTCGTCGCCCTGGCGCAGATACTGGCCCACTTGAAGGACGAGGCAGGGCACATCCTGATTCCCGGCTTCTACGACGGCATCGTTCCTCCCAGCCCTGAGGAGCTGGCGGCATGGCGCAGCCTGCCCTTCGACGAGGAGGAGTACCGGATCAAAGAGGTTGGCTCGCGGCAACTGGTGGGCGAGGCCGGTTACAGCGTGCTGGAGCGCACCTGGGCGCGGCCAACGCTCGATGTGCACGGCATTCCCGGCGGCTTTACCGGGGCGGGAGCGAAAACGGTGATTCCCGCCAAGGCTGTCGCCAAGGTCTCGATGCGCCTGGTTCCAGGCATGACGCCGGCTAGGTCGTTCGCGCTCTACAAGAGCTATGTGGAGCGGATTGCGCCCCCCGGCGTGGATGTGGAGGTGCGGCTGATTCACTCCGGCGACCCCTGCGTGATTCCCGTCGACAGCCCTTACATCCAGGCGGCTACGCGCGCGCTCAAGGAGGTCTGGGGCCGGGAGACGGTCTTCATCCGCTCTGGGGGTTCCATTCCCATCGTGGGCGATTTCGCCCGCCACTTGGGCCTGCCCAGCGTGATGATGGGCTTCGGCCTGCCCGACGACAGCATTCACGCTCCCAACGAGAAGTTCTGCTTGAAGAACTTCGAGCTGGGCATCGAGTCGCTGATTCGCTTCCTGGAGGAAGCAGGAGCATAAGGCTCGTCGCTTTCTCAGTCTTTCGTGCGGAGCCGGCTTGCCCAATCCAAAGCGAGAACGGCAGAATCATCAAAAGCATCATTGTGACCGCGATCGGGAATGGACTGGAATTCTCGTGGTTCATTGGCCAGCTCGTATAGCTGTTTTCCCTCGGCGGGAGGAATCACTTGGTCATTCGCGCCATTGACAATCAGAAGAGGCGCGTGGATGTTCTTCATCTTTTCGACGTTTTCGAAACGGTCCAGGGCAAGGTATTTTGCTGGGAAATACGGAAACTCCAGTTGCGCCATCGTTGGAATCGATAGAAAGGGAGCCAGAAGCACGACCCCACCTACATGGAATTCTTCGGCCATTTGGGTTGCTACGCCTGCTCCCAGGGAGTGTCCGAAAAGGATGATGTCTTCGCTTCTTACGCCTTGCGCCAGCAGGCCCTTGATGTCGGCACGCGCGTCGGCATAGAGGCCGGCTTCTGTCGGCTTTCCGGGCAATCCACTGTATCCGCGATACTCGGCAACCAGAAATCCATACCCCGCGGCAATGTAAGGATCTGCGATATGCGACGCAGCAGACAAACTATCGCCATTGCCGTGAAAAAAGACGAAGGTGAAGGGCTTGCTCGTTGCCGGAGCGTACCAAGCCTTCAAATCGAGCCCGTCTTCCGTTCTCACGGGGATCTCCTTGAAGGATGCATTCGCGCGGGCATCGGACAACGTCACATAGGTAGGGCTTGGAAAGTACAAGAAACTTCTTTGAAATACACAGAACGCGGTCAGGAACAGAAAATACAAGCCAATAAGGACGCCAAGAATCCACCGCGCTACTCTCACAGAGGCTCCGTTTTCCTTTGACGGTTGAAATGCACTTCACTCGCCCCGAGTTTAGCCTCATCGTCCGGTCGGGTGCTACGCATTCCGTGCAGAACTCGATCCACGCGTCTCCCATCGCGTAATCTGATCTCATGGCAACCTTCGATTCCGGTTCCAACTTGGAGTTTTCCGAGGCGCTGGAGGGCGTGCTCGCCGAAGAGCTGAAACTGCCCGAGCCGTCCCTCGCAGAAGCCTCCGCTCCCATGATCGCCTTCAGTCATGTTGGCATCTCCTTCGACGGCCGAGCGGTTCTGGAGGACGTGAACTTTTCAGTCGATCGCGGCCAGACGCTCTGCATTCTGGGCCGCAGCGGCGTGGGCAAGTCTGTAGCGCTGCGCATGCTGATGGGTTTTCTCAAGCCGGATTCCGGCTCCATCCGCGTCGAGGGCCAGGAGATCACCGGCCTGAGCGAAAGCGAGATGCAGGCCATTCGCAAGCGCGTGACCATGGTCTTCCAGAACGGAGCCCTCTTCGATTCCCTGAGCGTGCGCGAGAACGTCGCCTTTCCACTGCGGGAGCGCGGAGGACTCTCCGAGGACCAGATGCAGGAGATCGTGGATAGCCTGATTGGTTTGGTGGGCGCGGAAGACGTGGCGGAGGCCTTCCCCGCCAGCCTCTCAACTGGGCGCAAGCGGGCTGTGGCCATCGCCCGGGCGCTGGCCTCGCAGCCCGAGGTGGTGCTTTACGACGAGCCGACCACCATGGTGGACCCAATTATCGCCCGCCGCCTTGGGGATCTAATCCAGCGCTTGAAGCATCAGTTTGGATATACCAGCATCGTGGTGACGCACGATATGCGGTTTGCCGAACGCCTCGCCGACCGGGTGCTCTTTCTGGATACGGGGCAAGCGCGGTTCTTTGGGCCGCTCCAGGGGTTTCTGTCCTCGGCCGACCCGCATATTCAGCGGTTCTTGACGCTGGATGCCTACGCATTACCTTCGGAATGAATAATTTATCATCTAGTAACCATCGAGATTTGCGATTTTTCTTGCCTCCGATAGGCGCTTCCGGGCTATGCTTGAGGTGTTAGCTCTTCCCGGGGGTCCGGCAAGGCGGCTACTGGGGAAATAGTCGCCCAATTGGGGTGCCGCAGCCCGGAGCGGACTGGGATGGAGCTATCACCGCAATGATTTTTGTCCCAGCGTGAGCTGCTTCCCCGGGCGCGGCGATTGTCTTTGGGCTTCCCAACCTGCCGCTTGCAGTGGCGGTAAGTTCAATCTTCCTGGGAAGGCACCGCTCTTGCTGTTAACCAAGGGATTTATTCTCTGTTAACCACTGATGTTCGGCGCTGAATCCAAGCTGTCTGATGCCGGACAAGGGTAACGTAAGATGGGAGAGCCGTACCTTGGCGCAAATAGGCCGGTATGGCTCGTTGAGGGCAATGGGGCGGGTTGCATGCAGACGGGCATGCCCTGGGCCGATGGGGATTGGCCGACACGAAAATGGTTCAAATCTCCGTGGCGCATTGTCTTTTGGTCCTGCATGGTTTGCTCGTGGGAAGAGGTTTCCCACTTTCCCCATGAACGTTTGAGGTCTGCGGAACGCGTATGGCAACATCGGAATTCTGGCAAGGAGTTTCAGCTTCGGCGGCCTCTTCCACTGAATGGGCGGGCGGCGCGGCAGCCAATTCCGCGCGCGGCTCACGGGGCGCCCCCAGGCTGTGGATGTTTTTGGATGGAATCACGGTTCTCGGCGCCGCAATCGCCGCCACTCTGTACAAAGTCCATACGGGGCCAGTGGCGGGCGCAGAGGGATTCTGGCGCGGCACGCTGATTCATGGCCGATCGATGAGCATCCTGCTGGCGCTTTTGTGCTGGTTTACGATGGTGCTGATCGTCGTAAGCCGGCGGCTGCATCTCTACGAGCCAACCCGCCTGGCCAGCTTTTTGCATGAGCAGAGGGTGAGCGTGCAGGCCTGTTTCACCGCTGGTTTGCTCCTTACCGGAACGCTCTACCTGGTACATGCGCAAGATATCCCCCGCAGCATCGTGCTGGGCACCGTGGGTCTGGTAACCGTCTCGTTGAGCGTGCGCCGCTTCGTTTACCGGGTTCTGATCTACCGCCGGTTCGACCGCGGCCTGGGAACTCGCAACGTGCTCATCGTGGGCACCGGGCCAGAGGCGCATGCCCTGCGCCATCACCTGGACAGCATCCGGCACCTGGGTTACACGTTCAAAGGTTTTATCGATTTTCCCGGACCCGGTTCTCGCTTTACGGCAGCCTCCGGCGATGTGGTGGGCACTCTGGATACGCTCTTCCAGCAAGCCCGCAAGCAGTTTGTGGACGAGGTATTCTTCACCACTCCCTGCGAACGCGGGATCGTGCAGGACGTGCTTGACCAGGCCCGCATCCATGGCGTGGACCTGCGCGTCATTCCCGACATGTACGACGGTCTGGCGTGGGATAGTCCCATCGAGTATGTCGGCCAATTTCCGACCATTCCGCTGCATTGCGGCAGGGTGCCCGAGGTTGGCCTGCTGTTGAAACGCTGGCTCGATGTCGTGCTCTCCATTCTGGCTTTGATTCTCCTCTCGCCGGTGATGCTGGCCGTGGCCATTGTCGTCAAGCTGGATTCCCACGGACCGATTCTCTACTTCTCAGAGCGCATCGGCAAGAAGGGCCGCGTCTTTCGCTGTACCAAGTTCCGCACCATGGTTCTGGACGCGGACAAGCGCCGCGCCGATGTGATGCACATGAACGAGCGCGATGGGGTGCTCTTCAAGATTTCCAACGATCCCCGCATCACCAATGTAGGCCGCTTTCTGCGCAAGTACTCGCTCGATGAATTGCCCCAGTTTTTCAACGTTCTGCGTGGCGACATGAGCATTGTCGGTCCGCGTCCGCCGCTGGCCAGCGAAGTGCGCGAGTACAAGCTCAGCCATTTGCGCCGCCTCGACGTGACCCCCGGCATCACTGGCTTGTGGCAGGTGCAGGCGCGCCAGGATCCCTCTTTCGACAGCTATATCTCGCTCGATGTCACGTACATCGAGAATTGGAGTATCTGGCTGGATCTGAAGATACTGGCCCGCACCGTGGGCGTGGTCCTGGCCGGAACAGGAACATAACTAGGGCTAAACGGCGCAACTCGCCGCCCCATGGCGGCTCCGCATTCATGAATAGAAGGAGGTAACTGATGGAATCGAATCTGCACAAGCCGGCCTTCGTGGCCGGAGACGGCATTCCTAAAGTCACCACCATTCTTTTTTGGATTTTCACGGCGCTTTTTTGCCTGGAGATGAGCTTCACCGCTTACTACGAACTATTGCCGCAGGGGGCGCAGGCATTCAACCGCCTCGGCTTTCCCAACGGCGATTTCCGCTGGGAGCTTTCATTGGCCAAGCTAGTGGGCGTGGTCGTGCTACTCGTCCCCCTGATCCCTGCGCGGCTCAAGGAGTGGGCCTATGCCGGCTTCGCCATCAACCTCATCTCGGCGATCATTGCCCACCTCTCCATAAGCGATCGTCTGCTAGCGTTTGTCCCATCGACACTTACCTGTATGCTATGGGCGGCCTCGTACTTCTTCTGGCGCCGCCTGCAGGCCTAGCGGGCGATTCGATCCATTGATTGAAGGGACGCGATGGTCGGAAGTAAACCCGCAAAGAAGTGCGCGCAAAGGTCCGCCAGGCGCAATCCAGCTGCCACGGTGCCCACGAGATTCACGGACGAGCAACGAGTGGCGATGCGGTGAGGACAAGCTAGCGGCTAGGAGCTGACGGCTGCACGGCATTAGACTGAGAGTGTGAAGATCGCACTGGCCCAGATCAATCCCACCGTCGGGGACTTCAGCGGAAATCTTGAGAAGATCGTTGCCGCCAGCCGCCGGGCGGCCGGGCTGGGCGCGCGCCTGACTGTCTTCTCCGAGTTGGTGATCTGCGGTTATCCTCCCGCCGACTTCCTTGAGAAGCCCAGCTTCCTGGCCCGTTGCCGCACGGCGGTCGATGAGCTGGCGGCGGCAACAGCCGAGCTGCCAACCGCCGTGCTGGCCGGCGTGGCCCTGGCGGCCGAAGGGGAGAGTGGTAAGCCGGCCGTGAATGCCGCCGTGCTGCTGGATGGCGGTCGCTTGTTGCTCGAACAGCACAAGCGGCTGCTGCCGTTTTACGACGTCTTCGACGAGCAGCGCTACTTCGCCGCCTCGCGTCCGCAGCAAGTGGTGGAGCTGGCGGGCGTCCGGCTAGCCGTGACCATCTGCGAGGACGCCTGGAACGACAAAAACTTCTGGCCGAGGCGGCTCTACAAGATCGACCCTATGGAAGAGCTGATGCGCCAGCAACCTGCTGTGCATATCAACCTCTCCTCGTCGCCCTTCTGGCATGGCAAGCGCGCCATGCGACGCCAGATGCTGGCGGCCATCGCCCGGCGCGACGGCGTTCCGGTGCTGCTGTCGAACCAGGTTGGCGGCAACGACAGCTTGATCTTCGACGGCTCCTCGCTGGCCCTCGATGCGCGCGGAGAGTTGATTGCCCAGGCTGACTCGTTTGAAGAGGATCTCGTGGTGGTCGATCCGTTCGATGCGCCATGCCTGCGGGCGCCGGCGACGGGCGGCGAGGAGAACGACACTGCGGCTGCCTATCGGGCTTTGGTTCTGGGGACGCGCGATTACGTGCGCAAGTGCGGCTTTCGCAAGGTTCTGGTGGGACTCAGCGGCGGCATCGACTCCGCGTTGGTGGCGACCATTGCCAAAGAGGCGCTGGGCGCTGAGAACGTGATGGGCATAGGGATGCCCAGCTTGTATTCCTCGGCGGGCTCCATCGACGACAGCCGCCATTTGGCCGCCAATCTCGGCATTCGCTTTGAACTGATCGGCATCGACGGCTTGTTCGGGGAATACACCCGCGCACTGGAGCCGCTCTTTGCCGGCCTGCCCGCCGATGCCACTGAAGAGAATATCCAGGCCCGGATACGCGGCGGCCTGCTGATGGCGCTCTCCAACAAGTTCTCCGCGCTGGTGCTGACGACGGGAAACAAGTCGGAGATGGCGGTGGGGTATTGCACTCTTTACGGCGACATGGTGGGCGCGCTGGCGGTGATCGGCGACCTGGTGAAGACCCGCGTCTATGCGGTCTGCCGCTGGCTGAACCGAAACGGCGAGGTGATTCCCAGGGCGATCCTGGAAAAGCCGCCCTCGGCGGAATTGCGTCCGGACCAGAAGGACACCGACTCGCTGCCGCCCTACGAAGTGCTCGACCCCATTCTTGAAGCCTATGTGGAGCGCTATGAAACCCCCGAGCAGATTGCCAAAGCAAACGGATTTCCTCTGGAACTCGTCCAACAGGTTGTGCGCCTGGTGGAACGCTCCGAATACAAGCGGCAGCAAGCCGCCCCGGTCCTGAAAGTCACATCCAAGTCGTTTGGCATGGGGCGCAGATTTCCCATTGCCGTCAAAGTTCAGGTATAAGCTAGAAGTCGGGAGTTTTCCCACAGCTTAAGGAGAATCAGCTTGATCCGTCTTTCCGCCCGCTTTGCCAGCGCTGCCGTGCTGGTTGCGCTTTCGTTCCCCGTCTTTGAGGCCGCCGCCCAGCAGCAAGTGCCGCCCGCGCCCCCACAGGATTCCTCCGCAGCGCCGTCAGCGCCAACGCCCGCCGCGGCTCCTGTCTTCCCCAAGCCCGATCCGGCCAACTTCACCGCCACATCGCCAACCAAGGAGACCGTCGATACCTTTCTGCAGACCCTCTGGGGCTACGACGACAGCCGCATGTGGCAAGTATGGTCCATCCTCAAGACTGAGGTCGAGGGAGTCACCAAGGTCGTCGTCCTGGTGGGCGACAAGACGGGCAAGCAGAAGCCCTCGGGCCTCCAGTTCTTTGTGCTCCCTGACGGCAAACACATCATCGCCGGCGATGAGATCGAGACCTTCGGCGAGCAACCGTTCGCGGAGGCGCGCGCCATTTTGCAGCAGCGCGCAGACGGTTTCTATCGTGGCTCGGCGATGAAGAACCTGGAGATCGTCGAGTTTGCGGACTTCCAGTGCCAGCATTGCAAAGAAGCTCAGGCCAATATAGACAAGCTGGCCGTGGATTTTCCCAAGGCCCGCATTGTCTTTCAGAACTTTCCCTTGCCGATGCACGCGGCAGCCGCCAGTGCAGCCGCCTATGGCGTTTGCGTGGGCAAGCAGGGCGGCAGCAACGCTTTCTTCACCTTCGCAGCCGCCGTCTTCGACGGCCAGGACGGACTGGCAACGCCGGATGGCGCTACCCTGACCCTGAACAGCGCCGTGGCCAAGGCCGGCCTCGATCCGGCAAAGATCGAAGCCTGCTCCAAGACGCCCGAGGTGGTTGCCCAGGTCCAGGCGTCGGTCAAGCTGGCCAAGGATCTGAGGATCAACCAGACTCCCACTCTCATGGTCAATGGCCGCCCGGTTCCGATCGGTGGAGCTCCCTACGAAGTCATCAAGCAGATTGTGCTGTTCCAGGAGAAGCTGGACGGCATCGCACAGTAACGGCGAGCCAATTTTTCCTGGCCGCGACAGCAAGGACGCGGCCAGGGCAGAACTTCCATGACTTTACGCTGCATGCAAAGACGTGCTAAGGCGCCACGCCCATTCCCCACCCGTTCTTCATTGTGAGATCGGCGAAAGGGCGCAAAGCCGAGCGTCCCTTTCCGGGGCATTTTCAGAAGGGCACCACAAATCTGCCGGAGCTTTGCACCGTCCGGCGTCTGGAATCAGCAGCGACTGAACCCTTCTAGGAAGCCTTTTTCCGCAGTTCCTGCTCCGCTCGCAGCCAATCCTGCTCCGCGGATCCCTCCGGGCAGCCGCGTTCCGCCCAGTACTTCTCCGCGAGCCGCTGGATCTCTTCGCGTGACGGCGCCGCCGGCTTTGCAGCCTTTGCAACGATCGTTTGCTTGGTTGAGGCCTTGCTTGGCTTCGCAGTTGCCTTCGTCTTCTTCACAGTTTCTGCCATGGAAGTCTCCTCCGCTGAATTCGCCGCCAGGAAGCCGGCTTCCATTCTAGAATACCGAATTTCTTCTCTTTAAGCGACCTCCAACCCGATGATGCCGAATTCTCGTTGGCCTGCCTGTCGCTATTTTTTGCCGAAGCTCTCGCCCAGGGAAGGCTCCGGGCAGTCCGCATCGCGCGCGGCGTCCTCCAGAGGGTTCGCCAGCACGGTGATTCCTCCTTCCGGCTCCAACTCCACGCCTTGCATCCACACGATGCGGCCACCCACTTCAAGCACTGGCCAGAGCGCCCTGCGGCTGCCCGTCACGCGCAGCCGCTCCAGCACTTCCTTCACCTTGCGCAGGCCGCCTGAGTGGCGCAGCTTCACGCGGTCGCCCGGCCTCCAATTGCGCAGCCGGGCCACTGTGCCCGATGGAGCTATCTGGCCACCGGGCAATCCAGCGGTCGCGCCAACCTCGATCCGCAGCCGCAGCCCGAAGGCTGGAGCCAGAATTTCGCCCGGAACCAATCCGCTGTACTCGGGCGCCGCCGCCCCCGCCCCGGTTGTCGATCCAACCTCCAGCCGCAGCTCCCGCGCAGTTCGCTCGGCCCTCAGACCCTGCGCCAGCTCGCGCCTCTGTCCTGCGCGGCCGGTCAGCGCCAGCGTCCTGAGCGCCTCGGTTGACAGAAAGTCAGGCGCCGCGCCCAACTGCTCCGCCGCATGCCGCAGTACCCGGCGCTGCACGGCCGGGGCCAGCGCGGCCAGCCGGGCCAGGTCCAGCGCCAGGCCATCCCCGCTTGCCCGGCCCCCGCCGCGAACCGGGCGGCCCGGCAACAGCAACTGTGACGCCAACCGGGCCATCTCACCCTGCCACCACGTTTCCTCGTCCCGGGCCAGCGCGGCCATCTGGGCCAAATGCTCGCGGAGCCGCGGATTCCACCCCTCCAGCAGCGGCAGCAGCTCATGCCGAATGCGGTTGCGGGTAAAGGTCAGGTGACGGTTCGACGAGTCCTCTCGCCAGACCTGCCCCAACTCGCGCAAATACGCCTCGACCTCCGCACGCGTCGTCCCCAGCATGGGCCGCAGAATCCGGCCCTCCTTGAACTCGACCACCGGATGGATGCCGCTGAGCCCCTCGGTCCATGCGCCGCGCAGAAACTTGGACAGCACCGTTTCAGCCTGGTCGTCGCGGGTATGGGCAGTGGCAATGGCCTCCACCTCGCCAGAGGCCATCAGTTGGCGAAACCAGCCGTAGCGCAGCCGCCGCGCCGCCTCTTCGACGGTCTCGCCATTTCTCGCGGCCTCCTCGGCCGTCTCGACCCGCGCCTCGTGAAAGGGCAGGTCCAGCTCGGCGGCCAGCGCGCGGGCAAACTCCAGGTCGGCGTCGGCTTCGGCGCCGCGCAGGCCATGGTGCAGGTGCGCGGCATGAAGCACCAGCCCAAGCTCGCCGCTTCGCTGGGTCAGGGCGCGCAACAGGGCAACGGAATCTGCGCCGCCGGAGAGACCCACGGCCAACCGCAGGCCGGGCTTAAGCAGGGTTGCGTCGATGAGCAGCATGGAGCGCATTCCAAGATCATAAAGGGCTGCGGCTGTTCCGGTTGAGGCTGTGCGCTGGCCTGTGATGCGCCCGGTTCCAGGAATTAGTGCGCCGAATGGTCATTGTTGGCGGAGGCGCCGGGCAGGCTGTATGTAACCTTGCCATGCTCGTCGAGAAACTGCAGGAACGGAGCGTTGGATGCATCCACTTCCATGCGGATGCGTGGCCGTGATTCTGTGTCCATCAAGATCACCGCGGATGCGTCGTTCTCAACCAAGTGCCCTACAAACAGCCGCGGCGCATATTTCAGATTGGCTGCATGCTCGCTGCCGAACTTCTTCATAGCCGCATCCTTTTCTGGACCGTCTTTCATGAGGAGGAGAGCATTCATTTGCCGCACGTCATCGGCGTTATAAGGGCTACCCGTATCCACCACTTGCAATCCCGAGCGGCTCTTGCCGCCTACTTCGCCCTGCGAAATGTCAATCGCCTCATTTTGACGGAAATGATCGAAGGAAAGATAAACAACTTCCTGCGGCTTTCCATCCACCATCTTGCTTCCGTAAGCAAGACCGCCACATTCGTCGCCGTCGTCATTGAAGAATATAAGCCCGGCGGTCGCAGGACCATTGTTCGACATGACGCGATTTCCATAACGGGCGGTTAGATCGACTCCCGCCATCTGTCCCCCGGGCATCCGCTCACGGTTGGCCAAAGTGAGGCGAATCTTTCCGTCCGGCTCGACGATGTTGATCCGTTGGGCATCGATCTCGTCAAACTTGGTCTTCCTGCCGGGATTCTTGGCCGCCAAGCAAAACAGAGCGACAAACAAAACGGTTGAAAATAGTGCATAGATTTTGAGCAGGCGCAGTTCCTTCTGAACCTTGTCCACGGTGTCCCCCTGTTGAAATAGTTAAAAAAGGGATACGGGAGCCGAGCTTCAAAAGTTCGAACCTCGCGCAAGAAAATCCTTCCCAGGAGTTTCGTTCGGTCAGCAGACGCTATCAGGTCAAGGCGCTCACCAGGCAGTGACGGTTGAGATGGGTCAGCCGGGAGTTGGTAAAGGAGTGCTCTTTCAAAACCGGTGCGCTTGTTCTGCGTAACGGCGCATCTTTCGCTGCCATAATCACCCTCGCCGTTGTATACTCCACACGTTATGCAAGTATTTGTGATTCTTCCCGCCGCGGGGCTGGGGACGCGAATGGCCGGCCCGCAGCCCAAGCAGTTTCTTGCCCTCAACGGCCTGCCCATCCTGATTCATTCGCTGCGCGCCTTTGCCGGGGTGGAGCGGGTGACGGCGATCTACGTGGCCGTGCGCAAGACCGAGATGGAGCGCGTCCAGGCCCAGATCGCCGAGTACGGCCTTGCCGGCCGCGTCCAGGTTGTCGAAGGCGGCGACCACCGCCAGGAATCGGTCTCTAACGCTTTGGCCGCGCTGCCCGCCGAGCCCGACGACATCGTGCTGGTCCACGACGCCGTGCGCCCCCTCATCGATGCCGCAACCATCGAGCGCACCATCGATGCGGTGGCAAAGTTCGGCGCGGCCATAGTCGGCTTGCCGGCTGTTGACACCATCAAGCAGGTCGAGCGCACCGCCCATGGCGCCATCGTCACCTCCACCATCCCCCGCGAGGTCGTAGTGCTGGCGCAGACCCCGCAGGGCTTCCGCTATGGGCTGCTCCAACAGGCCTTTGCCGAGGCTACCGCCGACGGCTTCATCGGCACCGACGAGGCCTCGGTCGTCGAGCGCGCCGGCCATCCCGTAGCGGTGGTGCACGGTTCTCAGGTTAATCTGAAGATTACCCAGCAAAGCGACCTGGAGTTGGCCGAGTTTTATCTCCGCCAGCGCGCCCGCTAACTCCGGCCGGACGGAATAGCCCAGATCGCTCAAGGCAAGCTTCAAAGAACAGGCACGGTAACCATGGAAACACGCATCGGATTCGGCTTTGACTCGCACGTCTTCGCGCCCGGGTTGCCCTTGCGCATCGGCGGACTCACGCTCGACCACCCCGAAGGCCTGGCCGGCCACTCCGACGGCGACGTGCTGCTGCACGCCATCACCGACGCCCTGTTGGGAGCCGTCGCCGCAGGCGACATCGGCAGCTTCTTCCCGCCCGGCGACCCCCGCTGGAAGGACGCCGACTCGGCCATTTTCCTCAATCTGGCTCTCGAAGAGCTTCAAAACGCCGGTTTCCGCATCGTAAACATCGACACCACGCTCATCCTCACCGCTCCCAAGATCTCCCCCATCGCGCCGGAGATGCGTGCCCGCGTCGCCGACCTTCTTGAAATCGACATCGACCAGGTGAGCATCAAGGCCAAGACCCCCGAGGGCCTCAATCTCGACCACGTCGCCCAGTGCCACGCCGTGGCCCTCGTCGAGCGCGTTGTCGAGACCGACGACCTGAAGAGCATGAGCGAAGTGATCGAAAGCCAGCGCCAGCTTGAGGATGTAGTCGAAGACCTGCTCGCCAGCGTCCACGGCGTGCCCAAGAAGCGCGCCGTTGAACCCGTTTACGATACGGAAGACATTACGTAAAGCGGGGATTAGGGATCAGGAGCGCGTTAACAGAGCAATGGGCTTTGACAGGATGTGCGTGAGGCGCTACACTTAACACATGGTAAAGAGCTTTCGGCACGCCGGGATTGAGAGATTCTTCAGGACCGGGAGCAAAGCGGGCATTCAGCCTGCTCATGCCGCCAAGCTCTCCATTCAGCTTTACGCGCTCGATGGGGCAAAATCGCCTGCCGACATGAACACGCCGGGATGGCGTTTGCACCCGTTGAAAGGGGATATGGAAGGCCATTGGTCCATTCGGGTCAACGGCAATTGGCACCTCACTTTCAGATTTGAGGAAGAAGACGCAATTCTTGTCGACTATCAGGACTATCACGGGAGCTAACACGATGACGCAAATGTTCAATCCGCCTCATCCAGGCAAGGTGTTGCGCGAGTACCTTGGGAACAGGGACGTAACGACCGCAGCCAAGAGCCTGCACGTATCGCGCACCACGCTTTCGCGCATTCTCAATGGCGCGGCGGGCATATCGGCTGACATGTCGCTGCGCCTGTCGGACGCGCTCGGAACTCACGCCAGCTTCTGGTACGACCTGCAAGCGGGCTACGACATGTGGCAAGCATCCCACAAAAAGCGGCCCAAGATTCAGCGCTTCGACGTTGCCGCGTAGGGATGGCACAACCGGCGGGGGTTGAGTTTTGCGGTTTCGCACCCATTTCGCGATGAGGCTGCGAAATGGATGGGGCACCTGCGTCTGCGAAGGTATCCTGCTCGCCTGAATCAATGACTTGATTTGCCCGGAGGTCTGTTTCCGATGATGTTGGATCGCTCTGCCATCTCTACCGCCGTTCTGCTTGCTTCTTTCGCCTGTGGTGGAGCAGCAGCCCAGGCCCCCGACTGGCGCACCCCCGCCGAGGTTGGCGACTACCGCACCACGCCCGACTACGCCGAAACGGTCGCCTATCTTGACCGCATCGCCGCCGCCAACCCCGCCCAGGTGCGCATCGAGAACTTCGGCAAGACCGGCGAGGGCCGCGACCTGAAGATCGTCATCGCATCGAAAGACGGTGTCTTCGATCCCGCTGCCATCCACGCCTCCGGCCGCGCCATCCTGCTGGTGCAAAACTCCATCCACGCCGGCGAGATGGACGGCAAGGACGCTTGCCTCGCGTTACTGCGCGATCTCGTCCAAAACAAGGACAAAGCCAAGCTCTTAGATCATGTGGTCTTCGTCTTCATCCCTGTCTACAACATCGACGGCCACGAGCAGCGCTCGCCTTACAACCGCATCAATCAGAACGGCCCGGAGCTGGCCGGCTGGCGCGGCAACGCGACCAACCTCAACCTCAACCGTGACTACATGAAGGCCGACGCGCCCGAGACCCGCGCCTTCCTGAAGATGTTTCACCGCTGGCTGCCCGACTTCTTCGTCGACGACCACGTGACCGACGGCATGGACTACCAGTACGACGTGACCTTCACCCTCGACGACACCCCCGACGTTGCGCCGGCTACCGCGCAGTGGAT
>JBEKDH010000093.1:0-16361 GCA_050014455.1 Occallatibacter sp. | reverse complement strand
ATCCGCCTGCTCGATCCCCCGCTGCACGAGTTCCTGCCCAAGCGCGAAGATCTGCTGGTGGAAATCTCCCACCTCGTTGACACCGATCCCACATCGCCGAAGATCAAGGAACTCCGGCCGCTGCTGGCGCGTGTCGAGGAGCTGCACGAACAGAACCCCATGCTCGGGCTGCGCGGCTGCCGCCTCGGCATCGCCTTCCCCGAGATCACCGAGATGCAGGCGCGCGCCATCATCGAGGCTGCCGTCGATGTCAAGAACGCGGGCGGTGATCCGCACGTCGAAATCATGGTCCCGCTCATCGGCTCCATCGAGGAGATGCGCAATCAGTCCGCCATCATCAAGCGCGTCGCCGCCGAGGTCTTCAAGGAGAAGGGCTCGACCGTCGATTACATGGTGGGCACCATGATCGAGCTGCCGCGCGCGGCGCTGACCGCCGACCAGATCGCCGAAGAGGCTGAGTTCTTCAGCTTCGGAACCAACGACCTCACCCAGACCACCTTCGGCATCTCCCGCGACGACATCAACAACTTCCTTCCCGCCTACCTCAAGTACGGCATCTTCAAGCAGGATCCCTTCGCCACCCTCGATCAGGCCGGCGTCGGGCAACTCGTTCAGATGGCCACAACCAAGGGACGCGCCACCCGCGCCAACCTCAAGGTGGGCATCTGCGGCGAGCATGGCGGCGATCCTGAGTCCGTCAAGTTCTGCCACAGGATCGGCCTCAACTACGTCTCCTGCTCGCCCTTCCGGCTGCTCACGGCCAGGCTGGCAGCGGCGCAGGCGGCCCTCGAAGAGAAACAGACCGGACCGGCCCACACCACCAGCTAGTCCTTAAAAGTCGCTCTAACTGCTGCAACCGCTCCAACACGAAAGGCGTCCGCTTCGGCGGACGCCCTTCGTGCATTTGGCCTAGTTCCCGCATAAATGGAGTGAACCCCAAAACTGAGACAGTTGGGAGTGCCACACGATGCTCGATCTTTCGCGACCAGCGTCACATGTCCGCGACCACTTTCGCCAGGACCTGAGCAGCTTTGCCGAGAAGCGATTGCTCGGCGCCTGCGAGCGCATCAATCTGCCGGATCAGCGCGCGAATCCGCCGCCTGCGGCTTTCAAGAAGCAACCTCTTGCCGGCGGCCGTCGCCGAGAGATAAACGCTGCGGCCGTCCTCGGCGTTCTTGCGTCTGACAACAAGACCCTGCTGTTCGAGAGCGCAAACGATCCGTGTCATGGTTGGCGGACGTACCTGCTCGGCCGCGGCAAGGTCGCCCAGCGTAATAGGGCCTCCGAACACGATCACCGAAAGCGCCGAGAGACGCGGCGCATTCAGGGAGCCGCTCTGGTCTTCCCTGCGCAGCTTGCGGAGCAGGTGGATCGCTGCTGAGTGCAGCCGCTCAGCAGTCGCCTGCGAAGGAATTTGGGCTTCTCTTGACATCCTGGGATCATTATATGCTATATAGTTAGCACAGCTAACGATCGTCGGGAGGTCAAGATGAGCGCAGTCACGGAAGATGAAAAGCAATCGGTTCACCTGGGCGAAATCGGGCAGATCGCCCTGACGGTCACGAACCTTCAGCGGGCGAAGGATTTCTATCAGAACACCCTCGGAATGCAGCTTTTGTTTGAGGCCGGAGCGATGGCTTTCTTTCAGTGCGGAGGCATTCGCCTCATGCTCGGGGCCTCGGAGAAGCCGGTGTCGAGCGAGGGCACGATTCTCTACTTTCTAGTTGCTGACATTCATGGGGTTCATTCGGCGCTGAAGGACCGCGGTGTGCCATTTGTGCAGGAACCCCATTTGGTGGCCAGAATGAAGAGCCACGACCTCTGGCTGGCGTTCTTCAAAGACCCTGACGGCAATACGCTGGCCCTCATTAGCGAAATTGGCCGGGCGCAGCCCGCGGACCAAGGCCATTGAAGAAATGTATGAGTATGAGTCTCTTCAGCGCGCCGGCCCCGGGTCTTGTTCATCGCTACGGTATCGGCGCATAGCCCAGCTCTGATTAGATAGGATTGGGTGGCCTGTTCGCGTCAAATTCAGTTCAGGGCAATCGCATGAACCTTTTCCGTTGCCAAGCTAGGTTCCATTTGCCCGCCAATCAGGCTGTTACTCGCACGCCTCCCAGCGGGAGGCGCCGAGAATAGCCCAGGGCGAAGCCCTGGGATCGGGTTTCGGGCGCAGGTTTCCGCCCGGGAGGGGCGGATCGATTCCTGGCAAAGGGCTGGAGCCCCGTTCATGCGATTGCCCTGAACTTCAGGTAGCTGCACATTCCTTTGCACATCGGCAATGCTATAATCTTGCCGAACATCGGCGCAAGGAATCGCGGCGGCTGGGACGAAGGCCAAGAACAGTCGCCCAGGCGGATGCAATGAAGGGCTCTCGCACCTGGAATCGCAGGGATTTCTCCGTAACGCCTAACGGGCTGTTTTCAGTCCTGAGACCTGACGGGTGGTTTGCCATAGTGCGCCTGCCGGGGGGCTTCCGCTATCGCGTGGGCCAACCGAAGGCGACTGCGTCTCCGCGGGCGCAAGAGGATCCCGCGGTGAATCCGGCGGCAGCGCCCAAGCATGAGCCGACATTCGTGCCGGAGCAGAAGGGCTTGGTCTATGCTGACAGCCAGGAAATGGCCATTCCAGCGCAGATCGGCAAGCTGAGCACGCACGATCACCGTCTGATGCGGATAGCGTTGATCGTGTTGGCAGCGACTGCGATCGCATCGATTCTGCTAGGGTGGCTGTGGTGGATTTGCTCCTCCTAGAAAGCGGCAGGCTGGCTAAACGAAGCACGCGGCATCGGATCAGACGAGTGCCGAAACCGCATGTTCGATCCGATTGAGCCGTTCAACTGCCGACTGTACGGCGGGAGTTCCTTCTTCCTTGACCTTCCGCGCCCGGTCAAGCGCCTGCATTGCAATGCGGCTGATTTCATGCAGCAGCTTGCAAATCTCCACCTCCAGGCGGCCGCGGCTTTCCTGAATGCGATTGAGAACATCGTTTTGCACGCGCGAGCTGTTCACTTCCAAAAGATGCCGCAGAAACTCACGGGCATCGTTCGTAATGAGTTTACGTCCACCCACAAGCGGCAAGAAGACGTCGGCGAGCCAGCGCAGCGGCGATGGTGGTTGCGCGGTTCCGATGAAGTCCTCAAAGGTGAACCTGGAACGCACGCGGAGGCCTTTCTCCGGATCGAGCGCGTGGGGCATCCGCGTCAGTTCGCTCAGGCCAGCATCGGCGAGCTTCTTCAGAAAGTCGTTTCCCATCTCCACAAATCGAAGAGCCACGTCGCGATATTGGCGCTCGCCCTCCTCCTGCTCAGGTTTGAGCCAGGGCATCACCTTGCGGCGAGAGATCTCCTGGGCGAGGCGCATCACGCGGCGTCGATAGCGCGGGCCAAAGCCGAGGGGTACAGACGCTAGCTTCTCGCCAAACTCCGTTTCAGATTCGATCCACGCGGAACGGAAGAACCTCTGGTGCCTTTCACCGAAGAGGTCCGAAATCCGATGCAGCTCCGCCATAAACAGGTAATCCAGTTCGCGCATGGAGCGCTCAGCCTCGCTGATGGTTTCCTTCATTAGCTCGATGCGCCGTTCGGATTCTTCGATTGGCCGCTGAAGCGCGTCGCGGTCCTCGCGGATGATCGCCAGCAGTTGCTCGCTCAAGCGCTGCAGGCCACGGTCGCAGGCGGCACGAACGAGATTCGAGCCCGAGTCCTCAACCAGGCGATGCAAGCTTGCCAGCAGTTTTTCCCAATCCCGCAGCGGACCGCGGTTTTCCATCCGTTCGGCGGCGCTCACCTCAAGAACCTCGCCCATGGGGCGATGCAGCCGCCTTTCAAGAACCTCGCGCGTGAACTTGGCCGCCGCCGCGCGCTCCGCATCGCTGGTGCGGTCGGCTTTGTTGATCACCAGGATCAAATCCTGAACCTGCCTGCCGATGGATTCCACCAGGGCCAGCTCCTCGCCCGCAATCGGCGGATCGGCTCCGACCACAACTAGTGCCGCATCGATGTGAGGAATGAACGCATGCGTGGTGGCCGTATTTCCGGTGAAGACCGAGCCCAGACCCGGCGTATCTACAAAACACATGCCCGAGGACAACAAGGAGCTGGGCACGAATACCTCCGCGCCATCCACGGCCTTCTTGTTTTCGGGGTTAAGTTCTTCGGTCACGTATTCTTTCAACTCGGTCATGGCAATCTCCCGCCAAGCCCCGTCTCGCATACGAACGCGCGCGCGAGGTTGGTCGCCAAACCGAATCACGGTAGACGCCGCCGTGACCGGAACTAACCCGGTGGGGAGAACTGCGTGGCCGATGAGTGCGTTGAGCAAGGTAGATTTGCCCCGCTTGAACTGGCCGACACAAGCTACATAGAAGCGTCCTTCGGAGACCCGCGCCGCCAGCTCGCGAGCTTCCTCGGCGACAGGCTCGGCCCCAAGCTCCTCAGCTAGATTGGCAAGCCGCAGAAGACGAGAGGCGCCATTCATAGATATGGGCATCTCAGCCGGAAGGCTGCCGTAAACTTGCACAGTCGAACTGGTGTCAGTTTCCTGCATTTGTCATCGCGCTGGCGGCCGAACACCTTACCGGCGAACGTTGGGAGGGTGGTCCAGGTTCCACCATATCAACTTCGCTCAATATCAAGGATGCCTCAAATCCGGGGGCTTCCAATTGAATAGAAAGGCCGGAGCGATGCTCCCGCCTTCTATGCTTGCTGCGGGTTGCGGGCTCAGCCCTGAATGTCGAACTGCTCGGGATGCAGCGTCGGGTCGCTCTTGACCAGGATGTTCTTGCCGATCAGCTCTTCGAGTTCGCTGAGCCAGCTGGCGTTGTTTTGTTTGAGTACTTTCACCGTCTCCGGGTTCACGCGCAGCAGAACGTCGGCGCCCTCGAAATGCTTGCGCATCTTGCGGAGCTCGGTGTAGATCTCGTTGCAGACTGTCGTCGGACTTTTCACCATGCCGGTAGCCTGGCATGTAGGGCAGGGAACCGATAACGTCCTCTCCAGCGACTGCTTGACGCGCTTGCGGGTGATGGCGACCAGGCCGAAGTCGTTGAACTGGAGAACCTTGGTGGGCGCGCGGTCGCTCTTCAGAGCTTCTTCCAGTGCGGCCATTACCTTGTAGCGGTTCTTGCGGTCGTCCATGTCGATGAAGTCGATGACGATGATGCCGCCTAGATCGCGCAAGCGAATCTGGCGGACAATCTCCGGCACGGCGTCGAGATTGGTCTTGACGATGGTGTCCTCAAGCCGAGCCGACTTGCCCACATACTTGCCGGTGTTGATATCGATAGCCACCAGCGCCTCGGTCTGGTTGATGACGATGGAGCCACCCGACTTGAGCCAAACCTTGGAGCGGAGAGCCTTGGAGATTTCCTCCTGAATGCCGAAATGCTCGAAGAGCGGAGTCTCCTTGGTGTAGAGCTTGACGCGGCGGACCAGAGAGGGCGAAAAGCGATTGAGGAAGCGGACGATGCGCTCGTAGTCGGTCTCCGAATCCACCCAGATGGAGGAGAAGTTGGAGCTGACCTGGTCGCGCAGGATGCGCTCGATGAGGGACAGGTCGTGGTAGATGAGGGCCGGCGACTTCGATTCGTCGGAGCGCTGCTTGATCTCGGCCCACAGATTGATGAGCATGCGAAGATCGGCGCGGAGATCCTCTTCCGACGCGCCCTCGGCGGCGGTGCGGACGATGAATCCGCCTGAGGCGGCGCCGCGTTCGTGAATGAGGATGCGCTTCAAGCGCTGGCGCTCCTCGTCGGCTGCGATCTTGCGGCTGACGCCGATGTGGGAGACGGTGGGCATGAAGACCAGAAAGCGTCCCGGCAGGGCGATGTGCGAAGTGATGCGGGCGCCTTTCTTGGCGATGGGCTCCTTAGCGATCTGGACGAGAATCTCCTGCCCGGGTTTCAGCAGGTCGCTGATAATGGGCAGGTCGGAGGTCTGCATGGAGCGGCGCGTGGGACCGCCATGTCGGCTGCCCTGCGGTCCACGGCCGCGACGTCCTCGCATTCCGCGATCGCGGGACTGCTGGGGCTGGCCTTCGCCCCCAGCGGGCTGGTCCACTGCGGCGGACTCGTCCTCGCCATCTTCTTGGTCGTCTTCTTCGTCTTCGTCGCCGGTCTTGCCGTCGAAGTTCAACTGGATGCGGTGGTCAAGGTGTGCCTCTTGCAGCATTTCGCCCAGGTCGCCAGTGCGCATCTGCGGAGGCAGCGTCTCCTCTTCAAGATCGTCCAGATCTTGTTCATCGGTCTTGCCGCGATGCGGGTGGCGGGGAGCATCGAACTCTTCTTCTTCGATGATCTCTTCCTCGACGACGCCAGCGCCAGGAGCATAGGCCGAAGCCGAGGCTGCGGGAGCGGGTTGTGCTGGCGGCTGAGCGGCGTCCGGGACAGGTTCTTCCCCCTTCTTCTTGCCGCCCAGGCCAAAGGGCAGCCGGAAGGCGGAGGGTGGCAGCGGGTCGACGTCATGCGAGGCATCGCGATCCGATTCCGGCGCCTCGGATTCCGTGGCCGGGGTCCTGGCGGCCTCGGGTTCGGCCTCAACGTCGACCAATGGCGCGGCAACCGGCTCCTGAAGAACCTCGGCGGCTGCAGACTCGGTGGTCTCGCCTTCGGCGGCTTCGGCTTGGGCGGCGATAGCCGCGTTGGCCGCAGGGGAAGGCGCAGGCTCTTCGTGCGCAACGACGGGATCAACAAGCGGCTCAATAGCCGAAAGCTCCAAAGGCGCTTCGATTGTCTCCGATACTCGATCGTCCGTCTCTTCGACCGGAGCCGCCGATACAAGCTCCTCATCGGCCGCAAGCGGCTGGAGTGCGGAGGCGGCCGGCTGCTCGACGGATGCTTCTTTTACGGGCTTGAGGTATTCTTCCTCTTCGAGTTCGTCCTCCTCTGCGAGGTGGTCTTCAGCCGCATTGGCTTCTGCGACGGGTCTGGGCTGCTCTTCCTCGAACGGTTGCACTTCCTCGACAAATTGCTCTTCCACAGCGGGTTCAGCTGCAAAGCCTGTTCCGGCATCGGTCCGCTCGGAAACCAGCTCTTCCTCTTCGACCGCGTCGGGGGCGCCACCGCCTTCCGGGATGGCCTGGGCATGGATGGTCTGGGTATTGGGTTCTGGCGAGGACTCAGGCTGGCGAGCGCGATGCCTAGAGATCGATTCGCCGGGAAGAAGACCGCTGCCGTCCCACTCGATGGGCGCTTCGATCAGCGTCGCAGGCTTGAAGATGCTGGCCGAGCGAGCCTGTGCCGAGATGGCCGCGGAAGCTGGCTTGGGAGCTTCGTTTTCTGGAGCGCCACCGTACTTGGAAAGCGATTCGCCGGGAAGGACAAAGGGGGTAGCGGCGGGTTCGGCGCGAGGAGCGGAAGCAACTTCGCCTGTGGGCTGCGAAGTGGGCGTCAGTGCGCCCCTCATGCCCGAGGCATCGCTGGAACTCCCAGCCGCTTGAATGATCGGCGCGACCTCCGCTTCCTGCGGCGCTTCGGGGCAGTCCTCTGAAGAGTCTTCGAAGGCGGTTGTTTCGCCCTGGCCTTGCGTGGCTGCGCCAGAGCCGCCCCGGCCTCCGCGGCGGCGACGGCGTCCACGCCAGCGCTTGGCGCCGGGTCCGGCAGAGTCTTCTTGCGTGTCGCTTGTCGATTCGGAGACGAACGAGGATTGAGGAATCGCGTCGGCGGCGTCGGGTATGGCTTCGACGGCAAGGCGGCGTTCCTTGTGCTGGCGATCAGGCGCCGCGGGAGCCTGAGTTGGCCGTTCCTGCCGGATTTCCTGCTTCTGATCGGGCCTTTGGCCGGGGCGCTGGGGTCGAGCTTCGCCGCGACCGCCATTGCCGTCTGGACCAACGTTGCGGCGAACCTCGCGGGGTGCCTGGGCGCCGCCGCTGGCTGCCGCCTTTTCAATCTCGTCGGTCTCTTCCTGGTCTTCCAGCTCCATGAAGTCGGTTACATAGAGAAAGGCGTCGCGCTCCAAGCCCACATCCACAAATGCGGACTGCATGCCGGGCAGGACACGCGTGACGCGCCCGTTGTAAATCGACCCCGCCAGGGTGTACTCATTTTCGCGTTCGTAGTAAATTTCCGCGAGTTGATCGTCTTCAAGAATTGCAAGCCGCGTCTCATGCGGCGTTGAGGAGATGCAGATTTCCTTTGTCATCGTGCCTTTCCGTACAGCGGCGTTTGCCTGCTGGGAATTGCGGCAAGGGGGGATGGAGACAGAAGAAACCGGAAGGGAAGGGAATCGACGAGAGGGATGCCGCAAGAGCCGTTCGAGTGCCGGTTGCCGCGCTGAGGCCATCCCAGGAGGGCGACGCGCTGCGCGCTTTGTGGCGCTGGTCGAGTTTCTCTCGCACGGCAAAGGAGGCCGCCAATTGCAAGAAGAACTCCACGAGCAAAACAAACTGAACAATCCGAACTAGCTGAACGAGCTTTGTGGTGCGGCAATCCGATTGCAGAGAGTCTGTGGCCAACCAATCCGAAGCCCGCAGCAACATTTCTAAGTCGCTGGGGTGTAACCATTCCGATCTTGCTGGCGGGGCCGTTCCAACCCTGGCTTGTGCACGACCGTGCTGCGCGTTTGGAGCGGGGTCTCCGTGCCCCAATGCTCTCCTGCCCGGCAACAAAAGCCCGTCGCCCGAGGGCCTGAAAGCGCCCGCGCTAGGTGTGCAACTTGTACGCTGCCAACGGTCTTCCCGTCTCTGCGTGCTCATGAACCCAATCCTGCCGGGCTCGAGATCCATCCGGACCTGGCCGGCTAATCGCTAAGAAACTTGGTCTCTTGTGCGCCGGACAGTTCCGGGAAACACAAGAGGTGAACCTGTCGAAGGCGGTCCCAACCAATTTGGTTCTGGAACCGTCAGTTCACGAACCGGCGCATGCGGACATTCATCGCCACGCCCAGCGCCAGGAAGGTGAACAACACCGAAGACCCGCCGTAACTCATTAACGGTAAAGGAATTCCGGTGACCGGCATAAAACCGATGACCATGCCCACGTTGACCGCAATCTGAAAGGTCAACACAGCCACTACTCCCATGATAATGAGGGAGCCGGACAGATCTGCGGCTGTTTGAGCGTTCTGAATCAAACGCATCAATATGAAGAAGTATAGCAGCAGGACAGAAAGCGCGCCGACGAAGCCGTGCTCCTCCCCGAATGCGGCAAAGATGAAGTCGGCATGGGGGATGGGAAGAAAGTCGCCCTGGGTCTGGGTTCCCTTGGCGGCGCCTTTGCCCCACACGCCTCCCGAGCCGACGGCTATCTTGGATTGTAGAAGCTGATAGCCAGTGCCCTTGGGATCGCTGCCGGGATCCATGAAGCTGGTGAGCCGCGCCTTCTGGAAGTTCTTGAGTACCTTAATGCGCCCCACTCCAAAGCCATCCGTCCAAACACCAGCAATCAAAACGATCGAACAGACCACCAGTACCATGGCCTGCCGGAGGTTGATGCCGCCCAGGAACAGCCCTGCGGCCAGAATCGGCGTGTAGGTGAGCGCGGTACCCAGGTCGGGCTGAATAAGCACAAGGACCATGGGAAGGCCAACCAGCGCAAGGGACCTCGAGATCTCCTTCCAGGTGAGACTGCGCCCGCCAAGATTGGCAAAGTAGCGAGCCACGATGAGAACCAGAATGAGCTTGACCCACTCCGATGGCTGGAAGTGTACTGGGCCGATGGCAATCCAGCGCTTCGCTCCCAACACCTTGTGCCCCACCAGCTTGACGGCTATCAGCGCCAGCAGGCCGATTCCGTAAGCCCAGGGAACCAGGTCGATCAGCTTGTGGTAGTCGATCTTGGCAAAGAGAAACATTGCCGCCAGGCCGCCAGCTATCCAGTACATCTGTTTGGTGTGAAAACCCATGCGCCCGGGAATCCAGACCTTCTGACTGTTGAAGAAACCGGGGTATCCGGCATACTTGGTGTGCAGCGTGGCCGAGTAGATCTCGAGGACTGAGATCGCGCAAAGCGCGAGCACCATGGCCAGCAGCGCCCAATCGAAATCGCGAAAGCTCAGGAAGCGGCGCATATGGGCTATTGTCCCTTTCCTGCGCCGGCGGCACCTGGTTTCTGAACAGGCTCCGCACGGGGAGCTTTGCCGGCAACAACCTGGCCGTCCCCCCCGACCAGAAAACTGCCGGATTGCATCCGGGCCGTCTGGCCGCGCTGCCCGGCGGCTGTGGAGTCGGGTGGAGGTACGGTCCAGACGGCGCTCATCTCCACCGAAGCCGCTGCTTTGACGGGTTGCAGGTTCTTTGCCAGGCGCCGCTGCTTCTCAACGTAGGCGGCTACAACCTTGGCGCCGATGCGGGCCGGGTAATAGCTGAACTCCCCGTTCTGCCAGAGCACGGCAACCACCAATTCGGGGTTGCGCCGCGGAGTGACGCCGACAAACCACACATTGGGCTTGGTGGATTTGCCCTTGGCAGTCTTGTCCAGGGCTTGGTGGCTCATCACCTGGGCTGTTCCCGTCTTGCCGCCAAAGTCGATGCCTTCGAGGTGAGCCGAGCCCGCGGTGTGAAAGTAGCCCGGCTCCGTCACCTGCGCCATGCCGTCGGTGATGGTCACCCAATTCTCCGGGTCGATGGGGAGATTGACCTCGCCCGATCCGGGAAAGCTATCGGGAAGGGCCTTGCGGAAGTCGTCCGGAAGCTTATCGGGGAAAACAACGTGCGGCCGCACCATATGCCCTCCAGAGGCGATGCCGCCAATAATCCGCGCCAGTTGCAGCGGCGTGGCCTCCACCGCGCCCTGGCCAATCGACACATCGAGGGTTTCGTCTGGATACCATCGCGCGTGGTAGTTCCTCAGTTTCCACTGCGCCGAGGGCATCAGCCCCGCCATTTCGCCGGGCAGATCGATGCCCGTCTTCTGGCCGTAGCCGAAGGCCGTGGCATACTTGGCGATTCTGTCGATGCCCAGCCTGTCGCCCAGCATGTAATAGAAGGTGTCGCAGGAATACGGAATGGCGTTGTGAATATCCACTGCGCCATGGTGCTCGTCGCAGTGGTGGAAGAAGCCGTAGGGCCCCCATCCGCCCGAACAGTTGATCTTCATATCCTGCGCGATTCCCTCCTGCAAGCCGGCCACCGACATGAGGATCTTGAAGGTCGAGCCGGGAGCCAGTTGGGCCTGAATTGCCTTGTTCATCAGCGGGCGGTTGGGATCGTTGATCAACTGGTTCCAGTCGTTGCGGTTGATGCGCACGGCGAATTCATTGGGATCGAAGCTGGGCCTGGAAACCATGGCCAGAATCTCGCCGTTGCGGGGGTCCATGGCGACAATGGCCCCGTTGCGATCCCCAAGCGCAAGCTCGGCTGCTCGCTGCAGATCGATGTCGATGGTCAAATAGAGATCCTGGCCGGGGATGGCGTGCTGGATGCCGAGGTTACCCACCTCGCGGCCATGGCTATCCACAATCACATCGCGGGAGCCATCCTCACCGCGCAGCAACTGGTCGTAAGTCTCCTCCACGCCGGCCTTGCCAACCACGTCGCCCGGTTCGTAGGCCGCAAAGCGCGATTGGTTGAGATCTTCTTCGCTGACCTCGCCCACGTAGCCGATAAGGTGGGCGGCAAATCCGTCGCGCGGATAGAGCCGGCGCTCCTCGTCGATCGTCTCCAGCTCGGGCAGCTCGTTGCGGTGCGCCTCGATGAAGGCCTGCTCGTCGGCGGTAATGTCCTGCTTGATGGGGATAGGCTGGTAGCCCGGCGCGGCGCGATAGCGGCGAAGCGTAGCTTGCAACTGATCCAGATCGAGGTTCAACCCCTTGGCGATCAAGGGCAGATCGGCGTCTACATCGCGGCCCTGCTCGCGAACCAGAAAGCAGGAGATCGACGGGTAGTTGTCCACCACCAGCCGCTTCTCGCGGTCAAAGAGCTTTCCTCGGGCGGCCAGCACGGGAACCTTGCGCACGCGGTTCTGCTCTGCCTGCAGGCGGAAGTTCTCCGCGTCCAGGATCTGAAGCCGCCACAGCCCCGCCGACAGCGCCAGCATCATCACCAGAATGCCGTACTGCACCACTGTCAGCTTGAGGGTGGAGAGCTTCTCGCCGCGGTTGATCCTGCTTGAATCCATCTGTCTACGCCTTAGGATAACGCCGTCTCGCTTCCGCCTGTGTCCTGTGCATTCGTTCCGCTTCAATCGGGCGTCGCACGGCCCGATTCAGGTTCTTTCCCTAGTCCCTGATCCCTACTCCCTGATCCTCAGACGGTCCAGGGCCGGGAACAGCGCCATGGCGATGAGTGAATTCCCGACAGCCTTGAAGAATTCAGTGAACCAGGGCAGATCGAGTTCGAGGCCCAGCAGAACCCGGTATACGAAGAGATACACCCCGGCCGAAAGCAGGGAAAGAAGAAAGCAGAGCATCATGCGAATGGTGTAGTGCTCCACGTCGATGCGAACGCCAAGCGAAGCGGCCACAAAGCCGACCGCGGTGTTGGCAATGCCGTTGACGCCGATGGCATGATGGGTGAGCGCATCCTCGAAGAGGCCCATCGCCGCGCCCATCAGCGTGCCCTGGATGGGGCTGCGCCGGCCAAGCACGAAGTAGACGGTGACTATCAGCGGGAGGTCGAACCAGGCATAGCGGCCTAAGAGCCGGGGCAGCCATGCCTGCAGCACCAGCGCGGCAAGCGGCGCCAGAGCGTACACCAGCATAGGATAGCGGCGAATCTCCAGATCGCGGCGGAGGTTTGCGGCAAAGACGGGCATGGCTATGGATTCCCCTGGGGATTGGATGGCTGGGTCTCGCCTGGTTGGCCCGCCTTGATTTCAGCGTTGGGAGCCGGTTTGGCTGGCCGACTGCCAGTTTGAGCGGCGCCGTCCTCCTGCCTGGGACTGGACCGCGCGGCGGGTTGCGCTTCAACCGGCGTCGCGGTCTTGGCCTCTGGCGACGAACCGGCGTTTGCGCCCGCCGGCATCCCCGCCACGCCCGGCGTAAAGCGGTCCGGCTTCAGCGCCTGGGGTGGGTGAGCAACGGGATTGGGGTTCGAGCTGTCGTGAAGTGGCTGCTGATCCGGCGGAAGATTGGGATCAATGAGGCCGGGGAGCCGCTCGGCAATGATTTCCGATGCCTTCTTCTGCTCCTTGATGGCTGCGGCCTCCGCGCCCTTTTGCGACTCGCTCGCGGCCAAGTCCTGCTGCTCTTCAGTCGAGAAACGAGGCTCGGTCGAAGTGATGACTAGAACCTCATCCAGGCGGTCGAGATGCGCGCCCGGCTTTACGATCACATCGATGAAGGCGTCGCGCTCGGGATCGCGCAATACCTTCTCAACCACGCCCACGGGCAGTCCCCGCGGGAAGATCTTGTCGCCGCCGGCGGTGAGCACCTTCTCGCCCGGCTGAATCCGGTTGTCGGCCAGGATTCCCACGATCTGCAGTTGGCCGGCCGCGTTGCCGCGCAGGATGCCCCGAATCCGCGTGCTTTCAAGAATCACCCCTGCTCCGCTGGTCTGGTCGTCGACTTCCAGCACCTGGGCCGAATGCGGAAAGACCTCCCGGACCTTCCCGACAATTCCGTCCGGGGTAATGACCGCCATATCGCGATCCAGACCGTCGGCCGAGCCCTTGTCCAGATAAAAAACCCGCGACTGATAGCTGCCGCTGGTACCGATGGCCTGTGCGGCAACGGTCTTGTAAATGTACTTTTGCTGGAAGTCGACGAGAGCCTGGAGCCGCTGGCCCTGGCGGGCGTCCTCCAACAGCGCGGCCTGCTCCAGCCGCAGGCGGTCCACAGTCTGCTGCAATTGCTGGTTCTGCTCTCTAACGTGGCGGAGGTCAAGATAGTCCAGCCAAAGGCTCTCGGCGCCGAGCTTGACCCAGTGAATGACCCGTTCCGGTGGCGTGACCAGCGCATTCGCCCACAGCCGGATGAGGCGCACGCCGGAGCCGTCGGGGGAATCGAAGGTGTTCGGTCCAGCGTCCGGATGGCGCACCTGCACGGCCAGGCCGATGACCTGCGCCAGCAGAACGGCCAGCAGGACAACCAGATTCCGGTACCGGATGAAGAATGATTCCATGGCCTAAGGACAGTCTTCAGTTGTCAGTTTTCAGTTGTCGGATTTCTGTTGTCGGTTGCCAAGTCTCCCAGGTGCCGATTTTCAGGGATGGGAAACCAACTGACCACTGATCTCTGACCACTGACAACTGCTTCAGTCGATCTTGATCTTGCGCAGCAGGCGGAAGTCGGAGAGCATCTTGCCCGTACCCAGCACCACCGACGCCAGCGGATCGTCGGCCACCGAGACAGGCAGCCCGGTCTCCTCGCGAATGCGCTTGTCGAGATTCTTGATCAGCGCGCCTCCGCCGGTCAAAACGATGCCGCGGTCGCTGATGTCGGCGGAAAGCTCGGGCGGCGTGCGTTCCAGAGCCACGCGGATAGCGTTCATGATCACGGCGATGCACTCGCCCAGTGCCTCGCGAATCTCACTATCGTCGATGGTGATGGTCTTGGGCACGCCCTCGATCAGGTTGCGACCCTTGATCTCCAGATGCAGCGGCTTGTCCAGCGGGTACGCCGAGCCAATCTCGATCTTGATGTGCTCGGCCGTGCGCTCGCCGATTAGCAGGTTGTACTTGCGCTTGAGATAGTTGGTGATGGCCTCGTCCATCTGGTTGCCCGCCATGCGCACCGAGCGGGAATAGACGATGCCGGAGAGCGAAATCACCGCGATGTCGGTCGTCCCGCCGCCGATGTCCACCACCATATTGCCCCCCGGCTCGGTAATCGGCAGGCCGGCACCAATAGCCGCCACCATGGCCTGCTCCACCAGGTAGACCTCGCTCGCCTTGGCGCGGTAGGCCGAGTCCTCAACGGCCCGTTTCTCCACCTGCGTAATCTCGCTGGGCACACCGATGACGATGCGCGGATGCACCAGCATCTTGCGATTGTGCGCCTTCTGGATGAAGTAGTTGAGCATCTTTTCGGTAACCTTGAAGTCGGCGATCACGCCGTCCTTCATGGGCTTGATGGCCACGATGTTGCCGGGCGTGCGGCCCAGCATCTCCTTGGCCTCCTTGCCCACGGCTTCCACCTCGCCGGTATTCTTGTTGATGGCCACAATCGAGGGCTCGTTCACAACGATGCCCTTGCCGGCAGCGAAGACCAGGGTATTGGCGGTGCCGAGATCGATGGCCAGATCGCTCGAGAACATGCTGAAAAGCGAGCGCAAGCCGTGCGACCGCGGGGAGCGCGATGGATAACCGTTCGATGACATTGGGAGAGTGATTCTACCTCAAGGCTTATTGTACGGCCAACGGGCGGGGATCGTATGGCAAGCCTCCGACCCTACGGAAAAGAAGGACCGCCGGGGTAAACAGCAGCGGGATGCTTGGCTGACTTGACTTCCCGCCACCGAGAGCCGCATGAGCGAGCTTTGGTCAATCACAACCCCTGGCCCGCCGCGAGAATACCCCGATACTTTATATCGGCGGTAGACCGGGATGTGGCCGCGACCTCTGTCAAAATGACCTTATCGGAATCGCCCAGCGGCTCGACCGCAGGTGCGACTTTGCTCTTGCGCTTCCACTTTCGGAAGCGGTATCATCACCCCATCAAATCCGGAAATATGGATACCCCCGCTCGGGTGTGCGGGATCGTCCCCAGGTATTGAAACACTGACGTACCTTTGGTTGCTTCGGTCACGGGAGCTGCGATGAAACGTGTGACCGCCTATGCCCTCTGGGCGTCTTCTCTCAGTCTGTGTCTGGCCGGTCTGACTGGCTGCGTAAGTACGTCCTGGTCTCCGTCGGAGCCCACCATCAGCAGCTTTACGGCGAATCCACCGGCAGTTGCGGCTGGCGGGACAACCAGTCTCACGGGAGTCTTTACCAACGGCACGGGCGTGATTACGCCGGGGAATCTTCTCGCCATCAGCGGGACGGCGGTCAGTGTAACTCCATCGGATACAACGACTTATACTCTTACAGTTACGAACTCCTTCGGAGGCACGGCTACCCAGGCGGCTACGGTTACGGTGAACCCAGTTGCGCCCGCCGCGCCCGCCATCGCCAGCTTTGCGGCCAGTCCTGCGTCGATCACGGCAGGCGGAACGGCAAGCCTGACGGGGTTCTTCAGCGGCGGCACAGGCGTAATCACGCCGGGGAATCTTCCCGCCATCAGCGGGACGGCTGTCAGTGTAACTCCATTGGATACAACGACTTATACTCTTACGGTCACCAACTCCGCTGGAGCGACGACCGCACAGACGGCCACGATTACGGTGAACCCAGTTGCGCCCGCCGCGCCCACCATCACTAGTTTCACAGCGGCTCCAACGACAGTTGCGGCAGGCGGAATGGCGAGTCTGACGGGGTTCTTCAGCGGCGGCACGGGCGTAATCACGCCGGGGAATCTTCCCGCCATCAGCGGGACGGCTGTCAGTGTA
>JBEKDH010000092.1:0-16720 GCA_050014455.1 Occallatibacter sp. | reverse complement strand
CTGGCGGAAGTTGGCGCTGGGCCGGTCTATCGCCTGCTGGGCATGAAGGACCTTGGAACTGCGGAGTTCCCGCCCATCGAGACGGCGCTGACCGGCGGTGAGCTGGGCTTCCGGCAGCACACTTTTGGGCACACGCCGGCGCCGAATTGGCCCACGTTCCTCGACTTCGCCAGCCGGTATCTGCATGCTCCGGCGGCGATGACGCCCTAAAGCTGCTTCGACATGACGATGCAGTGGCATTCGAAGCCGGGTTTCAGCGGCTGGGACGGGTGGAACTCCTCCGTGCCGGTCTCGACGTAGCCAAATCTGCGGTAGATAAGCAGCAGTTCAGGCCGCAAGCTCAGGACGGTAATATCCACGGCCTCACAGCCCTGGCGGCGCAAGTGGTCTTCGGCGGCCTCGACGAGCAGGCGCCCAATGCCTGCGCCCTGATAGGCGGGGTCGACGGCGAGCTGGCCCATGTAGCCGCGGGCGTTCCGTTCCAGCCCGCGGGCACGGGCGAGAAGCCGGCCCAGCGAGCTGCGCGAGTCTCGAACCTCAGTGTAAACGCAGCCGAGAAGCTCGCCCACGCCGTTCTCCGCCACCAGAATCTCGCCCTTCCGCATCGTTGCCGCCAGGCGTTCTTCATCGGTGCGCGTGCCTTCAAGGAAGGTTTCGATGGAAAAAGCGGAGTTGATAAGCGAAATCAGATCGGAGCAGTCGGCGGCAGTTGCCAGTCGAACGCCATGAGGGAATTGGGGCTCCGAAGTGGAATCTGCTCGCTTGGTCATTGTTTCGGCCTTGGCAAAAGAAGCGCGGCCCCCAGGCGCTCCTTGCTCCCTCGTGCCATTCTAAGGCCGCGCCGTGCGGGAGTTCCGACTTTTCTTTGCAATGGTCCCACATTGACGGCGCGTTGTCAGCGCCGTAGGCTCTTGACAGGCAGTTCCCGGCGAGGGAGTTGGAGTGGAAACCAACGCCAGCCGATAGCTGCCTGGACCGTCGCCGGATGCTTCAGGCCCCAATCGTCGATTTTTCAGAGGAAGGCCGCGCGGAAGCTTTAGATATTGCATGACGGTCTGCGGTATCTTCGCAAGAGGCGTGGTTTTTTTGAAAGGCGTGCGAGGGCTCCCTCCTTCTGCCCCGGTGGCCAAAGGCCGTTCGAGGGAGGCGCGGCCTTGGGGTTGCGTTGGCCTGAGTGCATTGCTTTCGGCCTGCGCCACTTGCGAAGATCCTGTGGACGAACCCAAACGGGGAAAGACTCTTGACCTCATCATCGAGCACGCATCCCGAATCTCCAATTGCGACCGTGTCGGTAGTCATCAACTCTTATAACTACGGCCGTTTTGTGGTTGAAGCCATCGACAGCGCCCTTGCGCAATCCGTACCACCTGCCGAGGTCATCGTTGTCGACGACGGCTCGACCGACGATACTGCGAGAATCCTCGAGGATCGTTTTGCCGGCCACAGCGCGGTGAAGGTCCTGCGTCAGCGCAATGGAGGTCAACTTTCGGCTCTCGTGCTCGGATTGGAGCACGCTTCGGGCGACCTCATCTGCTTTCTGGACGCCGATGACAAATACGAGCCCAATCATCTGCTGAATGTGACAGGGGTGTTTGCCGAGCACGAGGACGTCGATTTCGTCTTCACGGCGCACCGCTGCTTTGGCCAGGCGGACGATGTGGTGCAGTACGCGCCGGAGGATCTCAGCCTCGGCTTTTCCGTTATTGCCACGCTCAAAGAGCGCATCTTTCTGGGATCGATTACGTCGACACTCGCCATTCGGCGCAGCCTCAGCCTCACGCTTCTGCCGGTGCTGCGCCAGGTTGCGCCTCGTTGGCGCGTTCGCGCCGACGATGCCATCGTCTTCGGCGGATCATTGGCCGGAGCCAAGAAGCACTATCTTGCCGAGCCCACGGTTCTCTACCGGATTCATGACAAAAACGACCATATCTTCTGCCAGGTGCCTTCAATTCAGCGCCGCTTTGCGCATGGGCTGCGCCGCGACACTTTGCTGGAGCTTCTTTCCCGTCACCTCGGCCTCGGCCCGTCGGTCCGGCTGCGCGTGGTTTGGGAGTTCCTCTCCATCCAGCAACCAACCCGGAGCCAGTATCGCGTTTACGTCCGGCTTAACTGGCAGATTCAGGATTCGCTGCTGAAAGGGCTGAAGGGGCGCATCAAGATCTATCTTCATTACAAGCGCCATCGACCCGCCTGGGACATCTCCACGCCGGTCGAGTTTCATGCATAGCTGGAAACAAAGGGCGGAACTGGCCGGCATTGGCTTGTTGCCGCGAACAGGCCCAAACGAGACAGAAGATGCAGTTTCGACGGCAAGGAACAATCGAGATGAAGGCAGCAAAACGGCTTGTACAGAAATGCATGCGATCGCTGGGCTACGACATCGTGCCCTATCCGCCAAGCGATTATGTGCGCAGGCGCGATTCGGTGCGCAGGGTGCTGGATAAGCTCTCCATCGATTGTGTTATCGATGCCGGAGCGAATCGCGGCCAATTTGGCAGTTGGCTTCGCGACCTCGGATACAGGGGCTGGATTATCTCGTTTGAGCCCGTCAGCGCGCCTTTCCAGGATCTCGAAAAACGGGCGGCGGCGCGACCGCCATGGAGGGTCTTTCACTATGCGCTGGGCCCGGAAAACGGCCCGGCGGAGATCAACGTCAACGCACAGGATCTTTTGTCCTCGTTCCTCGCCCCTTTGGCCTCGGAGACTCTTCCCTGGAGCAAGGTTGTCGCCCGGGAGACGGTCGAGGTGAGGCGCCTGGATTCCATTTGGGAGGAATGCCTGGCTGGTATTGCTTCACGGCGGCTCTACCTCAAGCTTGACACGCAGGGATTCGACCTGGAGGCTCTGCGCGGCGCGGACGGGGTTCTCGGCAACTTTCTGGCCGCGCAGACCGAGGTATCCTTTGTCCCTGTCTATGAGGGCATGCCCAACTGGATCGACTCGCTGAAAGAGTTTCAAAGCAGAGGCTTCAGTGTTGTGGACTTCATGCCCGTCACGCGCGTGGCAGGCGATCTGCCGATGATGGAGATGGATTGCATCCTGGCCCGCGGTTCCAAATCGGCCTGAAATGCCCGCGCAGGGGCACGGCCATCCGCAGGCCAGCTCGTGTGCGGCGGCGCGGGTGACGGGTTGAGAAGGGTAGAGCCGCCGCCTCCTGCTCCGGCCGTGGATTGACGGAGCGGCGCTTGCGCCGTAGGCTCAAATCATGGAATTCAAGGTAAGCGAACTGGAGCGGGAGCCGATCGAGTTCGATGTGGAACTGGCTCCGGGAGCGGTGGATCTCGGCGAAGAGGCCGAGCAGGCCGGGCAACTGGCCGCGTCGGGGCGGGCCGAGGTGCTGCACGAGCATCGCGGACCCAGGGATATTGTGGCTGACATTCGGCTGCGTGGCAGCTTTGCGGGCAAGTTTCAGGTTCCGTGCGCCCGCTGCGTTGAGCCGGTGGAGATTCCGCTGGGGGGCGAGTTCGACCTGATTTTTCGGCCTGCGGAAGCCGATTCCGAGGCGACGGAGCGGTCGATTACAGCGCCGGAAACCGAAATCGGTTATTATCAAAAGGACAGTCTTTCGCTTGAAGATGTGCTGCGCGAGCAGGTACTTTTGTCTCTGCCGGTCAGGACGCTGTGCAAGCCCGACTGCAAGGGACTTTGCCCGCGCTGCGGTGAGAACCGCAACAGTCAGCCGTGCAACTGCGAAGAGGGTCCGAGCGACCCCCGCTGGGAAGCACTGGCTGGGCTCCGCAGCCGGATCAAGTCTTGAGAAATGCGCCCCAGAGGCTCTCTGGATGAATTGAAGGTGCTCCGCCAAGTGCCGCAAGGCAGCCAGGACCGCGTGCGGCCTGGAGCCGGGAGGAAGCCGACGGAGACTCGAAAGGAAATGTTGTCATGCCGAATCCGAAGAGGCGCCATTCGACGCGCCGCACCGCCAACCGCCGCTCTCACGACTTTCTGACCGCCGTCGGGGTCTCCGAATGCCCCAACTGCCACGAGAAGAAGCTGCCCCATCGCGCCTGCGCCAAGTGCGGAGCGTACAAGGGCCGCGCGGTTCTTGACGTGAAAGAAGCTGCCAAGTAGGCTGAGCCCCCATGCTCATCGATATTGCGCTTGACGCCGTAGGCACGGACAAAGCACCGGAGGCGGAGATTCGCGGAGCGATTCTCGCCTGCCGCGCGCTGCCTGTGCGGGTTCATCTGATTGGGCCCGAAGGGGAGCTGCGCGATATTCTGGACGAGCATCTTGAGAACGAAGATCTGCCCATCGTCATCCACCATGCCTCGGAACGCATCGGCATGGAGGAGAAGGCAGCGCACGCGGTGCGGACCAAGAAGGACAGTTCGCTGCGCGTGGGGCTGAAGCTGGTGCATGAAGGCAAGGCGGCCGGATTTGTGACCGCGGGCAACACTGGCGCTGCCATGGCCACGGCCAAGATGGTGCTGGGCGCGATGCCCGGCGTCGATCGGCCGGCCCTGGCGACACCCATGCCAAGCTCCAAAGGCAACCCGTGCGTACTGTTGGATGTGGGCGCCAACGTGGACTGCAAGCCGCAGAATCTGGCTCAGTTTGCGGTGATGGGAGAGATGTATGCACGCACCGTGCTCAAGATCGACTCACCACGTGTCGGCCTGCTCTCCATCGGCGAAGAGGAGTCCAAGGGCAACGACCTCACCCATGAGGCCTATCCGCTGCTCAAGGCGCTGCCTGTCAACTTCATTGGCAACGTGGAGGGCCGCGACATCTTCAGCGGCCGCGCGGACGTGATTGTCTGCGACGGCTTTGTGGGCAACGTGGCGCTCAAGACCAGCGAGGGCGTGGGCCGGTTTGTGCGCGACGTGCTGCGCGAGTCGCTTACCCGCACCGTCACCGCTCAGGTGGGCGCGCTGCTCTCACGGCGGGCCTTCAACGACTTCCGCCGCCGACTGGACTACACCGAGTACGGCGGGGCGATTCTGCTGGGTGTGCGCGGAGTGTGCATCATCGGCCATGGCTCCTCGAACGACCGGGCCATCTTCAATGGCATTCGCGTGGCTTACGAGTTTGCCAAGGCAGGCACCAACCAGCGCATCGAAGCCGAGTTTGCCAGCCGTCCGGTGCGGGTCAACCATGCGGCCAGCCAGCACAAGCCTGGCGATCCGGCAGCCAATCCCGATGCGATCATCCAATAAGCCAGTTTCAGTGGCGGGCGATGCCAGCGGCCGTTGGGCCTTCGACCCGTCGCTGGCGGATCAACTGGCCTGCCCGGCCTGCCTCGGCGATCTCAAGCTGGAGGAGTCCCGGCTGGTCTGCCAAAGCTGTGGCCGCGCCTATCCGGTCGTGGATGGGATTCCGGTGCTGATTGCGGATGGGGATATCAAGAAAACAACTCTTCAAAATGACTCGATGCGAATTCCTGGGAAGGAAGCTTCATAGAGTCTCCTGTCCAGAGTGAGTAACGTATAGCCGCGGACCGAGGCGTGCGCTCCTATCAGGAAGTCTGTAAGGATACGGCGGGGCAACAACCCTGTACTTGCCACTCTCCGCTGGACATAGCCTTGAAAAGCGGCTCCAGCCGAGCGCCATATATCTTCTTCAAAGCACCATTCCAGTTCGATGCCTCCGACGCTGAAGAACGCATCGAGAGCGGGCTGTGTTCGTGCGGGAAGGCCCAGCAATTCCGCGTAAACCGGGCCTGAGACCACCAGCCTGCTCGATCTTCTCGAACGCTCGATCGCGTCTCGCGCGCTCTCGTTGAGGCGTTTCTCCTGATTGAGCAGCGCAATCACAACGTTAGTATCAAGCGAGACTGTCGTCGTACTCATCGTAGCCTCTGAGTTCACGCATATAGGCCCTTAGGCCCTCCCGGCCTGGGGCCATACCAGGGACGCCAATCCCGCGCCATTTCTCGAACACGTTCTCTTCGGCGTCGCGCACAAGGCGGAATCCGCCCTCCTGCTGCTCAAAGCGCAGGTGGTCGCCAGGCTTGACCCCTAGAGATCTGCGCACCCCGACTGGAATGGTGATCTGCCCCTTGCTGGTGACCTTGGCCCGCAGGGCTCGCCCCGGTACTGCCTTTGCGGCGGTGGACATGTCGGTCAACTCCTTACCTCTTTGACTATACTCCTTACTTACCCAGCTCTTCAAGCGATAGGGCAAGCCCGGAAGTCTCAGTGCCGGTGATGGAAGGGCATCACGATCATCATGGCGAAGCCGATGGCGGCCATCAGGGCAAGCGCTATCAGGCTGTAGAGGAGCGTGAGGCTGGGTCCTTGGGAGGGCGCGTCTTCCGGATCGGCCTCTTGGTGGGGCGCGGAACTGGCTGGCTGACGCTCGGGATCACTCATACTTCAGGCTCTCCACCGGGTCCATCTGGGCGGCGCGGGTGGCAGGTACAGTACCGAAGATGATGCCGACCAGGGTGGCCGAGGCCAGCGCGATGAGAATCGACAAGCCGGAGACTGGCAGCTCGTAGCCGGAGAAGACGCGGACAGCGAGAGGCACGGAGAGTCCGGCGGCGATGCCCACCAACCCGCCGATCAGCGAGATGATGATCGCCTCGGCAAGGAACTGGTACTTGATCTCACGGTAGGTGGCGCCAAGTGCCTTGCGGATGCCGATCTCGCGGGTGCGGGCGCGCACGGTGGCCAGCATGATGTTCATGATGCCCACGCCGCCCACCATCAGGGTGACGGCGGAGACCAGAAACAGCACCACTGTGAGGTAGGTCATGATCTTGTCGGCCATGACCAGCAACTCCTTGAGAGTTTGCGTATTGTAAATCGAGTTGGGACGGTGGCGCCCCTGCACGATGCGCTTGATCTCCCTGGCCGCATCCGGCACCTCGTCCATGCTGCGCATGGAAAAGTAAATCTGGTTAACATTTTCCGTTCCGGTGAAGTAGCGGGCGACGGAATAGGGGATGAGGATGGTCTGGTCCTGAATCTCCGATTCGCCAAAGTCGGTGACGGCCTCCTTGAAGACGCCGATGATGGTGAAGGGGATGCCGCTGATCTCGAAGGTTTGGCCTACGGCCGCGTCGGAGCTGCCGAAGCGCTCGTGGGCAAACGACTCAGTGACCACCGCGCACTTGATGTGGGCCAGGTCGTCTTCCTCGTCGAGGAAGCGGCCATCGGTCACCACCAGATTGCGGATGTTGCGATATTGCGGGCTAACACCCAGCACCAGAGTGTCCTTCACCACGCCGCCGCCGAAGTTGATGCGGTCGTGCATGGTGAGAATGGGCGAAGAGTACAGGACTCCGGGTAACTGGTCCAGCACTGCCTTTTCGTCGTCGCGAGTGAGATAGTCGTCGTAAAGTACGCGCTCCTTGGCAGCTGAGCCGCCGCCGGCGTATTCGAGTTCGACGGAGTTGGTCTCGACCTTCTGAATCTCCTCCATGATGAAGCGCCGCCCGGTGAGGCCGATGGTCACCACCAGAATGACCGAGGCGGTACCGATGACCATGCCCAGCGCGGTGAGCGCAAAGCGCACTTTGTTTGAGCGGAAGCTGTCCACGGCCAGCTTGAGAATCTCGCTGAGCACCATGGTGCGCCGGGCGCTGAGCAGTGTTTCACGGAAGGCGTGTTCGCTGGCCTGATCGCGCGGGTTGTCCGGATTGGTCGGATTCATTGCGTCCTGCTTGCAAGATGCGCCAAGGCGCCCGCGGCTTCTACCATCGTGACCTCATTCGGGGCGCGCCGGTGACGGCCGGACCTCGATCCCGGGTTCGCAGCCGTTTTCAGCTTCTCGCACTGCTGGATGTGGCCGCGCCAGGATACTGCGCGGGCCGCTCCCTCACCGGAGGAGGCAAAGATAACGCTTGCGATGCGCGGTTGTCCGGGAGCCCCAATGCGACTCCCCCTCTATAGCTTACGCGAAGATCCATGGTGGCTCATTTCACGGGCCTGGCTGGTGAGTCTTGGCAGAGACCGCGATCGTTCTCATGGTTCGGTGCCGCGGAGAGTGCGCCGGAATGGCAAGGCCTGAAGTGAAAAATGCTCTAAACTAAAGGAAGGCGCGAAAGTGGCGGAATTGGCAGACGCACCAGACTTAGGATCTGGCGGAGCAATCCATGGGGGTTCGAGTCCCCCCTTTCGCACCACGCAAGCAAGCCTGTTGAGTGACGGGAAGGTGGCAGGGATCGTAGTCTTCGGCGTCGATTCCGGCCGGTGAAGCTCGTTCGGATTGCCTAGTTCGGGCGATTGCCTGAGGCGGAGCGGCGGCGAAAGCGATCATCGACCGGCTGGCGGCCCTGAAAGCCCTGCTCGACCGTGTGCCAATACTCGATGGCCGGCTCCCCCATGCGCCAGCAGAGCAGCACCACCTCATCGTCGAGGCGGCAGGGAAAATCCAGCAGTCCCGCTTCCAGATCCTTCACCTGCACGCCGATGGAATCCATCTCGGCGATGCTCTCGCGCACGCGCAGCAGGTAGGTTTCCATCTCCGAGCGCAGCTTGGCCACCTTGGTTGCGTCCACCTTCATGCCGCCGGAGAGATAGATGCGCCGGATCAGCTCGGTGAGGCCGGAGCCGACCTCCTCGGCCGACTGCTTATCTTCGATGGCGCGCTTCAGCAGCGACTCCAGCACCGGGAGCAGGGACTGCGCTTCTTCGAGTGTGAAGGTCTTCATGAGGAAGTTCCCAGGTTCATAGAATACGACAAAAACAGCGTCTCGTTCTCATCTGCGTGCCGCTGACAACCGTGATCGGCTTCCAAGGGAACAGCTCTGCCGGCTGCAAACAGCTGCTCGCGCACACTTCCAGGCCGGTTCAATCCTTGAAAGCAAGATGCGCCTTATTCGATTGGGAGTCCCCCCGGGCTTTGCCGGCGTGGCAGTAGAAGCTTGACATTTACAGGAGCCGCCCCCCGGGTTGTTTTTTCCATTCTTCCGGCAAACACGTTGGAAAGGCGCGGAGCATGAGCTCTGTCCCTACGGGACTCCGGATGAATTGTTGGTTTCGCCAACCCCACGCTGAAGCGCGGGGCTAACAACCGTTGCACCTACGGTGCGGGCGACGGCCTGCTGCCGGTAAGGAGCGCTTCTACACAGGCCCCTGTGAGGGGCCACCAACCGTAGAGTCTCCGGCTATGCCGGAGGATACTTATTGAGCCTTGCGGAAGCAGATATTCTCGCCGTCAAGCCGGTACTCGGCCGAGCAGAGGTCGCCGCCGCAGATCATCGTCTCTACGCCGCACAGTTGACGGCGCGTAATCAGGCCCATGGTGCCGCAGCGCGGACAGGACATGACCGCTGCAAACGGGTTCTGCGCATGACCCAGCTTGGCTTGGTTCGCAAGCACGAAGACCGTTCCGGGGTCCATTCTTTCAGGAATCCATTCTTCCAGAAACTGCAAGTCGGCTGACATCGTTCCCTCCAATGGGTTGATGTAACCGAGCCGCGTCCGATGCTCTCAGGCCGGCTCCGTGGTCGAACAACAGCAGGCTGCGAATGGCATCCAGGAGGCAGTGGGGGCCTCCGGACAAAAATGGCATTTCTGGATCAGTGTTTCTGGAAAGGATGTCGAAGTCAACCGCAATCGGAGCCGGGGAGTATCAAGGGGGATTCCCCGGCGCGGATTGTGTGCGCTCCTAAGTCGAAGCCAGGGTTTCTGTGTCCTCAAAAATCTTGTGCCGGGTCGCCGCTTGCTGTTGGTCGCGCCGGCATGAGCGCTGTGGTTTCGGTCCTTGCTCGCTTTACCCATCGGAGCAGGCTACCGCGGCGCAGTTTTCAAGAGCTGCCCAGAAGGCGGGGCGGCTGGAACGGCTGCGGGCTGCGCCTGAAAAGCGGCCGCCTGCGATCCTGCCTGAGAAGCCGGCTGCACCGGCAAGACGAGGCCTTGTACAGTATCCGGATCGTCGCGCAAGCGCAGATACAGCAGGCTATTGACCGGGTGGGGGACGCTCAACTGGGTTCCGGTAAACTCCGGCGGCACCTCGGCAGCATTGTCGAAATCGGGCGTGGCGGCAATGGACGCAACCAGAAAGAGATTCGTTCCGGTCAGCGCGCAGGGCTTGGCCATATTGTGCGGGCAGTGGAGTTCCTTGAATCCGGGCAGCCGCACCAAAGTCCCCAGGGGCATCCAGTCGCCTGTTACTCCGTCGCCCGACACGGCGCGCGCTTCCACCGGCCCGAAGGCCGATGAACCGAAGCGGGCCAGCGGTTCCACCATGCCGACCGCGGTGCCTGCATCCTCCAGCATCAGGCTGCCGTCGGAGAGAGAGAGCAACGTGTGGAAGCTGCCATCCACGGCCGCTACTTCGACCTTCTCGCTGCGCGGAAACTTGGGCGGGACAATGGACTTGAGAAAGAAGACGAGACGCTGTTCGGCGGGCAGGTCATCGGAAGTGCCCAGATGCACCGGCGAGGGCGCAGCCGATACCTCCTGCTGTGTGCCCTTGCTCAACAGCGCAACCTGCGGACGCGGCGGCTCGACGGTCACCGGCGTCTTCAACTGGCGGCCATCCCTCAGCCGCACATTGGCAACGTAGTGCCTTGCGGGGTTCAGGCTGGCCGTGGAACTGCCGGCGGTCATTGCCAGCTGATCGAAATCTTCAATGCGGCTCAGGGCAGAGGGGGTAAGCTCGATCCCGTCCAGCTCGGCCTCTTCCACCTCGTCGAGGCGGGTTCCCTTGAGCATGGCTATCTGGTCCCCGGCGCTCAGCGTCAGCCGGTCAAGAGAAGCGGCCTCTTGATAGGCCGTCAAGACCAGCCGGTCCGGCTTCTCCAGACCAAACTGATCGATCTCCACGGTTACCGGCCCTGGCGCAGCGTCCTTCATGGGCACGGCAACCTCCAGCGAATCCGGCCGGGGAGACTTCCAGGCCAGAGTGAGCGGATTGGCGCCAGCGGCCTCTTCCTCCACCCGGTCTACGCAGAGGGTGCTGTCGCCCACCAGGTGGAGCGTGTCTTCGCGGCCCACCACCAGGGCAGACTGGTCGCTCGCCGCCAGCGTCCACTTGCCGGGCTGAGCCGCATGCAGGCGGAAGCGCGGTCCCTCCCAATCGTCAAAGCCCCATTTGCCCCGCACGACGCCGGTCAGATCGCCCTGAGGCAGCAAAGGCGCAGGATGCGCCAGCACCAGGCCTCCCTCAGAGGGATCGGCCTTCAACGGCAAGTCCACCGAAGAGGTTTTTCCGTCCGCGCGGGTCTCGATATGGAGCGCCAGCGAGTGGGCCAACTGGGTGGAGAAGACGATGGGCGCTCCTTCGGCAGGCAAGACCAGGCCGGACCTTTGCGCGCAAAAACCCTCCGAAGGATTGACGGGATGCAGCGGAGGCGGCTTGACCTGCCCCACCGGCGGCAGCGCAACCACCACCACCGATTTGGGATCGCGGAAGGACGGCGGCACATTCAGGCGCAGGTTGAGCGTATCTCCGGCCGGCAGCGCCAGCGCGGGAATGTACTGGAAATGCGCGGTATGCAGGGAGGCGAGAATCCTCGCCGTGTCCACGATGGCGCCGACGTAGGGGCTGAAGGCGCCTCCGCCGGCCAGGGCCGAGTAGCTAAGCTGATTCATCAGGTCCACGGTGGAACCGCTGGTCAGCTGCACCACCAGCGATTGCGCGTTGGTGTCGTCCAGAACCAGTCCGTCGGTGTGCTGCACCAGGCAAGGCGCCTGCTGGTCGCTGGGCTTGTCGAAGCATTGCTGGTCGAGCTTGATGCCCAGGCTGCGGGCGGCCAGTTCGGCGCGCTTCTTGAGCAGCGAGGGATCGGTCTGGGAGGTAACTTTGACCTCGGCCAGGTAGGCCTCCAGCCGCATCCTGTCCCAACTGGCGGCCTGCAAGTCCTGGGTAGCGCGCACAAATGCGCCGGGCCGCCCGCGAACGGCTGCGCGCAGCGTGCTGAAGTCGCCGCCCGTCTCCGGCGCCAGAAAAACAAGAGCTTGCTGTGCCTCGGCGGGAACCACAACAAACACGCCCTCGCTGCGCACCTCGCGGTTCCAGGTCTCCACGCGGGTAAACCACTCCGGCGGCGGTGGATTGGTGGCCCCGCGCAGGAAGGCGACGATCAGCACATAATGGGCAGACTGGCTCTCGGGCAGGTCGGGATGAATCCAGAGCCGGTCGCCGGCCAGCAAGCTGGGAACTTCGCCGATGGGCAGGGTCGCCCCGCCGCGTTTCACATGCACATCTACCTTTGGCCCGGAAAGGTCGAAGGCCGAGTCAACGGCATGCAGTCCGGTGGTAGCCAAACATAAGAGCAGCAGCAGAGGCAAACAACGGCGCATATCCCCATTGTACGAAGTCGAGCGCCGCGAATGAAGCGCCGCGGGCGCGAATCGACCGGCAACTCTCGCAGACATCGGCGCAAAAGCGGCAATATGGGTTACACTGTGGGCTGTATAGCTTTGATCCCCGGGATTAGCTAGAGTCTTTCTCAAAATCATGTGGGGTAGAAGAGAGAAGTGGAAGATGGCTCGGGTTGAGTAAGAGCCGAATGAATGCCATGGATCGCCTTACATCGATTTGGGATACGAAACGGGCCGCTTTCCCATGGAGACGATGGGCAAGAGCCCGCCGATTCAATCCAAGAACGCCTGAACCGTTGCCGCAAGGGAGCGGAGTTACCCCAAGGCGATGGCGCAGCATAGAATAAGGCCGCTCTCTTTCGCCCGCGGCGCAAACGAATTGCGGATCGGGGCCAAGTCCCTGGCCGGAGACGTTTGGGCGCGCGGCAGGCTTGAGGCGCGGCATTACGGAGAAGAAAGCGATGAAATCGACAAAAGCTGCGCAGGGCGGCGTAGAGGCAACCAACCTGACCATTCCCGATGCGGAAGAGATTATTGAAGAAGCTTTGAACGAACTGGCGTTTTCCGCCGATCCCGGCATGGCGCGGGCTTTGCGCTTCTTGGCGCCTCCGGGTTATCAGGCCATCGTCGAGCTATGCGGCGAAAATGGCCGCAGCAAGCGGCGCAACGCCTCGGCCGATTCGTGGTCGCCGGAAGAGGACGAGGTGCGCATCTACTTTGAGCGCGTAGTCGATGGCGAAACAGCTCCGCGCGCCAGCCGCGCGCCGCGAGCCAATGCGGAGCCGGCCTTCGACGACGCGGACGACGACGGCCAGGAAGCCGTAATTCCCGCCGATCTGGACGCCCGCCTCAAAGAGCTTTGCGCGGCCCTGGCCGAGGCCGAGCGGGGCGGTCATGCCTTCATCGCCCTCAAGTGGTTCCGCGACTCCTTTTTGCCGCGCAAGGCCTTCCGCTGGAATCAGCATCCCGAATCGCGCCAGGCGGTATTGGCTGAGGCCATCCAGCGCGGCGTGGTGCTCACCAGCAAGATTGCCAACCCCAAGACCCCGGCCTATCCCACCACCACCATTCGCCTCAACCGCGCCGAGGCCGGAATTCCCGAGGAGGCCCAGCGCTTTCATCCCGTTGCCGTCCATGGCGACTCCATCGCCGAGGCCATCGAGGAGGAACGGGGGAATCTGTGAGCTGCTACTTCCTTGAGGCCACGGCCTTTGCCAAGCTCTTTGTGCAGGAGCAGGGAACCGACGCCCTGATCCGCCTGATGGAGGCCGTGGAGGACAATCGCAAGCTGATCTCGGCCTCGACGCCCCTGGAGGTCTACGCAGTCCTCCGGCGGCGCCAGCGTGCGGGAGGCATCTCCGCGGAAGACGCCACGGCCGCGCTCGATATTCTGCGCCTGGAGGCGGCGCGCATGGTGCAGCAGCCGCTGAACCCGGCGGTGCTTGAGGCCGCGCGCCAGCTTCTGGACCGCACCGCATTGCGCTGGCCCGACACGCTGCAACTGGCTGCCGCCATCGTCGCCCGCGATATGTTTCAGGGCACGGAGATCGTCTTTGTCTCCGCTTCGCCGCAGTTGCTTGAGGCGGCCAAGACCGAAGGCTTCCACACGCTCGACCCGGCCAGGGAAGCAGCGTAGGCGGTCAAGGTGAGGGCCAAGATCGCGCATCGCGGAGCCGCTCCGGCGACATTATCCTGGAACGCCGCGGAGTGAGCGAATGGTAGCATCGAGATAGGAAAGACCCCTAAACCATGTCTGATTCCGCTCCCGCCGCAACCAAGGCTCCCCGCGTCCGTTTCGCTCCGTCGCCCACCGGTTTTCTGCATGTCGGCAGCGCCCGCACCTTTATCTTCAATTGGCTTTACGCGCGCCACAACCACGGCGCCATGGTGCTGCGCCTGGACGACACCGATGTCGAGCGCAACACCGAGGCCAGCGTCCAGTCCATCTTCGAGGGGCTGCGCTGGCTGGGTCTCGACTGGGACGAGGAGTACAAGCAATCCGAACGCCTTGCCCTGCACCGTCGCCATGCGGAGGCCATCTTCGCCAGGGGCCTTGCCTATCGCGACTTCACGCCCGCCCACGCGGACTCAGGCGAGCAGTCCTCATCGCAGGGCGCTTGGCTCTTCAACCCCGGCATGCGCGAACTGTCCAGAGAAGAAAGTGATCAGCGCGCCTCCAGCGGCGAACCCTTCGCCTTCCGCTATCGCGTTCCCCGCGGCGAAGGCCGTACTTTGCGTTTTGTCGATGCTGTCTATGGTGAGCAGTCCAAACTCGCCGACGAGGTCGAAGACTTCGCCCTGCTGCGCTCTGACGGGATGCCCACCTACCACCTCGCCTCCTGCGCCGACGACGCCGATCTCGCCATCAGCCACATCATCCGCGGCCAGGATCACCTCACCAATACCTTCAAGCACCTGCTGATCTTCGAAGCCCTCGGCGTCCAGCTGCCCCGGTTCGCCCATCTCCCGTTGCTCGTCGCCCCCGACGGCGCAAAACTCTCCAAGCGCCGCCACGGCCCCGTCGTCAGCGTCACCACTTATCGCGATGCCGGCTTTCTCCCCCAGGCCTTCGTCAACTTTCTCTGCCTGCTGGGCTGGTCGCCCAAGGACGACCGCGAGTTCCTCACTCTCGACGAGCTCACCGCCGCCTTCACTCTCGAGGGCGTCAACCGCGCCAACGCCGTCGTCAATTTCACGGACGAGGACCCTTTTGACCCCAAGGCCGTCTGGCTCAACGCCGAGCATATCCGCGCCCTGCCTGTCGAGCAGCTCAGCCCCCAGCTCCAGCCCTTCTTCGCGGCTGCCGGCCTCGCGGCGACGCCCGAAAAGCTCCTAGCCGTCACCCCGCTCATCCGCGAGCGCATCAAGCTCCTGCGTGACGGTCCCTCCGCCGCCGACTTCTTCTTCCTCCCCCAGCTCGCCCCCTACGACCCAGCCGAACTGATTCCTCAGAAGGGCGACGCCGCCCTCGCCCGCCGCGTTCTTCAGCACGCGCTGGAAGTTTTGCCCGCCGTCAACTTCGATCACGATTCGCTCGACCAGGCACTGCGTGCGGCAGCCGCGCACCTGGGACTGAAGGCCGGGCAGGCCTTCCAGCCCATCCGCGTCGCCGTCTGCGGACGCAAGAACGCGCCGCCGCTCTTTGCAACCATGGCCGTCCTCGGCCGCGAGCTTTGCCTGGCTCGCATCCGCCTGGCCGTGGACAACTTGGTTAAACTTGCTTAGGCCGTTGTGCTCTCCCAGTTTCGAGAGTCCGGACCTGAGGCACCCAGATATTGGTGGTAGATTTAGATGTGGGCCATCAGCCATCTGGAGAGAATAATGACCAAGCCGTTGGTGCCGGAACAATTTGCTGAAATAGCAAGACTCAGCGATCAAACGCGGGCGGAGGATGATCTGTCCGTAACTGCCGAGAGTAATCCTAAGTTGACAGAACAAGTCCAAGCATAGTTTGACAAGGAGTGTTTGGGTGGCACTCCACGTCAGGCCCTATATGAGAACCTAAGTGCATTGAGCGATGAGTCATTCAAGGAACTTATGGGGTGGGTATTGTTTGGTAGAGATTACACGCCAAGGGAAGGAGACCCGTCCGTAATTCTCGGACAGTACATCAGGGACGCCATAATCTACCCTTGTGACATTCAGGAGAGCTACCTTGAGGCGAAGCCGATAGGCGAAAACTTGCGCGATGCGATGAAGCACCTTTTGACGACTACTTCTAAGGACATAGAGCGTGCCCAAAAAGATGAATGTGAGACGGGCGAGGAGGAGGAGGGGGACGAATAACGGGCGGGTGGGCGAGTGGCCCAGGTATGACCATTTCAAGACGAATGGGTGCCTCATGTCCGGACTATCCACAGATGATTGGGCAATCCATGCCTCGCTTTTCAAGAGAGAATCTAGGAGCCTCTTCCAAATTCACCTTCGGCCACGAAGCGTCAGGGCATGACTTCAGTCGTGGCGATAGACGACTCCAAATGGCCTTGGGCTTTAGCCCCTGCGTGCTTTTGCTTCTTCAAGTATGCCGTTCCAAACGGATACTCGTCCGGCCTGTTTGCCAGGCCCGCTTTCACCGGATTGTTTTCGATGTACTCGCGATGCTGTTGAAAGCTCTCGTCATCCAGGATGCGCACATCCGAATACCCACGCTGCCATATCTCGCCGCGAAAACCGAGTTCCTTGTTGGCGCGAAAGGAAAAGCTTCCCTTGATCAATTGCATTGCCTTCTCAAGAGTCATCTCGCCCGGAATGGTCATCAGAATGTGGATATGATTAGGCATGATCACGAAGTCGTGAACGGCAATTTTTCCGGCGCGCATGAAGGCTCGAAGAACTTAGACAAAGAGTGCCGCCATGCGATCCGTTTGGAAGAGCGATCTTCCGGCTGCTGTGCGCGTAGTTACAAAGAACGTGCGCGGGTAAAATGAGGCGCGTGATGGGTCCGAAGGCCGGGAAGGTATCGACATCGCAGGGGCTAAAGCCCTCCACTTTTTATTGTCGCG
>JBEKDH010000091.1:0-16865 GCA_050014455.1 Occallatibacter sp. | reverse complement strand
TGGCAGCCATGCCGGAGGCCATAAGCAACATGCATTTGGCCAGCGTCAATCCTGCCAGTTCCGGACTGGCGACAAAGGCCGTGGTGATCTCATAATATGCCAGCGTAATCAGCATCCACATGCCCAGCGAGAGTGAGGAGGCTATGCCGAAATCGGAGAAAGAACGCAGCGTATCCAGGCCGGCGCGAAAGGCGCGGATCTTATCGCCGACGGCGTGTCCCAGGCCCTTGGAGACAACGCTGAAGGCGTCTTCCAGAAGCGTCGCCACTGCTCCACCAGCCAGTCGCACGACAACCAGAAACAACGCTCCCGCTATGGTGGTGGCGAGCGCCCAGTAACTGACATTCCGGATGATTTCAGGATGGGGCAGCGCGCCCGCCGGAGCCAGCAGGATGACAGAGCAGAAAATCAAAGCCATGGAGCCGGCGTCGAAGAGCCGCTCGACGATGTAAACGGCAATCTGATTGCTGAGCGGGAGGCCGGTCTTCTTTGAGACCAGATAGGGGCGCACGGGATCGGCAACGCGGCCAATGAGCGCCACCGCAGTAAAGCCAATGACCTGCGTTCCCAGCAGTGAGAATAACGGCACCTTTTTGATATGGCGCAGCAGCAGCGCCCAGCGCACCGCGCGAAAAACGTAGCAAATATAAATGCAGCCGAAGGCAAAGCTGATCTTGCGCCAGTCGGCCAGTTTGAGTTGCGAGACAAAGACGCCAAAGTCAAAGTGAATCCTGTCGCGCCCCCAGACAACCAGCGCGGCCAGCGCCAAAAACACCACCGCTCCCAGAAACAACTCGCGCTTCTTCAATATTTCTCCGTTCAAGCTAACAGCAATCTCTGTTATCTAGTTTCTCATCTGAACATGAAAATAACGTCAGCGTTCAGGCATTTCTTGCGAAGCCGCCTGCCTTGCCTGCGCGGCCGCTCGTTTCGCCTCGGCTTCGCGCGCCAGCACGCGGCGGTTGAACTCGTGAATCACGCGCGCCACGTAGGCCTCGGTTTCGCGATAGGGAGGGATGCCGCGATATTTGTCCACTGCGGCCGGCCCGGCGTTATAGGCAGCCAGCGCCAGGGCCAGATTGTCGCGATAACGGCTGAGCAGCGCATCGAGATATGCCGATCCGCCGCGCACATTCTCCTCTGGCTTGAAGCTGTCCCTTACGCCCAGTCCGGCGGCGGTTGAGGGCATCAGTTGCATCAGCCCGCGCGCCCCGGCGCGGCTTACGGCGCGGGTATTGCCGCCGCTCTCGGCCTTCACCAGGCTGGCCAGCAGATCCACGTCCAGGTTGTGCTCCTGGCCCGCCTTGGCGAGCATTTCGCCGAGATCCGCCTGGCTGAGCCTGGCGTTTGCATTGGCCGCCACTCCGCCCGCCGAGGGCTGTTCCGCCGGGCTGGTCGGAGGGGGCAAATCGGGCGCCTGCTCCACCGCGGCAATCTCCTCGGGCGCCATCTCGATGTAGTTGTCTTCGCCGGCGCTCAAGAAGAGCCGGACGCGGTCCGCGGCCTCGGAGTGGTGGTCGCAACGCATCTCAAAGCCGTTGCGCAGGGTGACGAGCTCGGCCGCACGAGCCGACGGGGACAGGACTGCAAGCACGGTAACGGTTGCGCAGGCCGCGAAAAACGATCGAATTGGGAGAGAAACGCCCAAAGAACATACCTCGGGGCTAAAGCCCACTTGATTCTTCCGGATACTTGGTGTCGGGGTTGAAACTCCGAGCTACCGGCTCCGGTCCGCCAATCGCCGTCAAAGCCTTTGCGATAGCCGCTTCCAGCACCACGGCCACCCCGTCCTCATCGTTGGGCGGAGCCTGCTTCCAGCCTCTCATCTTCGCCATCGCGCGCAGCTCAGCTGCCGCATTGCCCATGATCACGCCCTGACCGGCCCACTCCAGCATCTCAACGTCGTTCCAGTTGTCGCCGATGGCCATGGTGGCCTTGGGATCCACACCCAGCCGGGCAGCAAGCCTCTCGAGCGCCTTGCCCTTGGAGACTCCCATGGGCAGCAGGTCGAGGATGGACAGATCGCGCCCCGGATACTCCGTCCGCACACACTCGCAAAGCCCCATCCACTGGCTGGCCTTGACGGCCTGCTCGGCTTCTCTCATCCTCCGCAAGTTCCCCGCCGCCATGCCCTGAATGGGGTCATCTCCGTCTGCAAGCGCCCGCTCCAACGGCTTCACCACCTCAATCGCATTGCGGTTGGCCTCCACCCAAAGGGCGATCTTTCCGTGGGCCTGTTCCAGGTCCTCGACAACCAGTTCGCCGCGTCCCGGCCGGTCGAAGGTAAATACCAGCGCTCCAAAGGGCCTGAGGAGCCCGCACAGTCCGCGCGCAACCCGCGCCTCCAGGTGGCTCCGGTCCACCGGCTCGCTGCCCAGGGTTCGGATCACTGCTCCATTGGACGCGATGAGAGGCGTATCCGCTCGCAGGCCCAGGCCTTCGAGCAGCGGCGCAGTATAAGCCACGCGGCGGCCGGTGGCGATGGCCACAACGATTCCGGCCTCCTGCGCGGCCTTTAGGGCTCGCGCCGCGCGCGGGCTTATCTCCCGCCCCACGGTCGGCAGCAGCGTTCCATCCATGTCAATTGCCACCAGCCGGACCGGAGGGTGCATACCTCCAGTGTACGGGGCGACCGCGGGGGTGCAGGCCACCCTCAGCGCGGAGTTCCCGGTATCCCAACCTTTCGCCAGGAAAAAGGCGAAAGGTCGGGGCACGTAGCGCTTGTTGTCCGGCCGCTCCGATCCAGTAAGCTGTCATGTATGGAACGCGTTTGCAGCAACTGCCGTGCCGTCCTGGCTCTTGAGACCGTTGCCGACGACTGGTGCCCCGCGTGCGGCGGAGCATTGGTTGAGCGAACCAGCGCACCAGCCCTCGCCCATCCAGCGGGCCCACCCGCCGAGGTCGATCATCGCGGCATCGTCTTGCCGCGGCGTCACGCGCTGGGCGGGATTATCACGCCGCAGTGAGAGGCCGCCGAGCATCGGTAGCAGCGGATTGGGTTATCTGCTTCCCAGGAATGACAGGAGCGAGCGGACGACCTACTCTTCTCCCAACTCATACGGAATCCCAAACCGCCCGATCTGAATCAGCGGCTTCTCCCCCGGCGGCCAGATGTGCAAACTCTCCACGCGGCTTGAACCCGCGATGCGATGCGCGTCCGCCGTCACCACCAGAGTCCCCGTCGCCGCCCGGTAGAAATGCACACTCAGCGTATCGCCCGCATGCGCCACATCCCATCCAAACACGTACTCTCCGGGCTTGAGCGCGATTCCGCCAATGCGGATGGGCGTCTGCACGACCAGGTAGTGCGAGTACTTGCCGTCAGCCGAGTAACCGGCCGTCAGCAGCACCACCCCGGCAATGAAGTGCCCGCGGTTGCTCACAATGCCCGATGCGGTCCGCATCTCGGTTTCAATGTGTTCCTTCTCCACCGGCGCGCGCGCCGGAAGCAGCGACGCCAGCTCCGCGTCCGTAGCCTGCCGCCAGGCTGTCTTCTGCGCCTGCATGGAAGGAGACAGCAATAATAGAAACACTCCGCAAAGAATCGCGCATTTCATCTTTCTCATCTTCATGGTCTCGGCTTTCTCAGGGATTCGAGCGGGACCAGGCCGCGCTGGATGGCAGCCGTGGCAGCCTGCGTCCGGTCGGTTACGCCCAGCTTGCCCAGCAAACTGTTGATGTGAGTCTTCACCGTGGCTTCCGATATCTCCAGCTCGGTGGCGATCTCCTTGTTGCTCTTTCCATGCACAATCTGCTCCAGCACGTCGAACTCCCGCGGCGTCAGCTCCTCGGTGCCCATGCGCTCGGCCAGCTTTTGGGCGATCGCAGGGGGAATGTGCGATCTGCCCACATGAACGGCCCGGATGGTCGCAATCAGCTCCTCGGTTGTCATGCCTTTGAGCAGGTAAGCACGGGCGCCAGCCTGCAAAGCGCGATAGATGTCCTCGTCGCCGTCGTAGGTGGTGAGCACCACGACGCGAGCCTGCGGCGACTCCATGCGGATGCGCTGGATCACGTCCACGCCGCTCATGCGCGGCAGGCGCAGGTCCATCAGGGTAACATCCGGCTGGTGCTTGCGATACTGCGTGATCGCCTCCACGCCGTCCGCCGCCTCGCCCACCACCTCCAGGCCCTCTGCCACGTTGAGCAGCGCAACCAGCCCCTGGCGCACAACGTGATGGTCCTCGACAACCAGCACGCGAATCGATTCCTTGGTCACGGTTGCTCCTTTATCTTCTTTTCGATCACACTCACAGAACCGGACGCCCCAGATTCTGTCCGCCGCGGCGGAAAACCAGGGATGCCACGAGCCGGTTGCCCCATTTTTCCGGGGGGCGCCGCGGCAACCGGAAGGGTGGGCAACCACGAATCCTAACCGCTTCGTGTCTCCCTCGCTGCCGGGGCCTCCAGCCTTACCGTCGTTCCCCCGCCCGGATCGCTCGTTACCTCGAGTGTCCCGCCGATGGCCGCCGCGCGCTCTCGCATCCCGGTCAGCCCGAAATGCCCCGGCGCCTGTTTCTCGCCGGCTGCAAAACCCTGTCCGTCGTCCCGCACATCCAAGGCGATCTCACCCGGACCATACCCCAACTGGACAAACAAATGTTTCGCCCTGGCGTGCTTCTTGACATTATGGATGGCCTCCTGGGCCACGCGCAGGATTTCGCGCTCCGTGGCGGGCGGAAGCGGGCGATAGGCGCCGTAAATGCTAAATCGCGATTCCAGGCCGCTGCCCCCCTCGGTCTCAACCATGCGCCGCAGCCTGACCGGCAAGGTCGTCTCGTCCGAGTCCTGGGAGCGCAGCGCCCAGATCGACTGGCGCGCTTCGGCCAGCCCCTCGCGCACATAGCCGCGGGTCACATCGAGATGTTTCGCCGCGGCCTCGGTCCTGTTCTGCCGCAGCAACTCGGCCAGCACCTCCAACTGAACGCTGATTCCCACGTACCCCTGCGCCAGGGTGTCGTGAATCTCCCGGGCGATACGGCTGCGCTCGCCCAGCACGGCGTGGAACTCGCCCTCTGCCCGCCGCAGCCGCAGCCTCAACAGCACAACCACCATTCCCGCCGCCAAAGCAAGCACCAGAGCATAGAACCACGCCGTCTGGTAGAAGTGGGGCCGGAGTTCAAAAGTCAGCGCCGCGCCATCTGTGTTCCACAACCCGTCGTTGTTGGCCGCCTGTACGCGGAAGGTATATTGCCCCGGCGGAATAGCCGTGTAGTAGGCGGTGCGCCGCGTTCCAGCCTCCGTCCAGCCCCGGTCGAAGCCCTCCAACATATAGCGGTAGCGCACCTTTTGCGGCGCGGTAAAGCTCAGCCCGGCGTAGTCGAATTCAAAATGCACATGTCCTGCCTCGACTCTGGACCGGGAGCCTGCCGCCTGCAATGCCAAAGCCACGTCGTCAACGGCAAAGCGCTCGATCACGACCGGCGGCGCGAGCGTGTTCACCGGGAAGTGCGCCGGATCGACCTCCACCAGCCCCTTGGGGGTTGCGAACCACAGCCGCCCGTCGCGGGAGCGCCATGCCGAGGGATGGCTGTTGGTGGCCGTCTCCCTGCTGCGCAGCCCATCGGCTGCGCCAAACTCGATCCAATGCGAGCAAGCCGGCAATTGTTCGGCTTCGACCATCCGGCTACCCATTCCGTTGGAGTCGCAGCGCGCAATTCCATTGGCGGTGGCAAACCACAGATGACCTTCGCCGTCGTCCAGAATGGCGTGAATGCCAGTTTGATTCATCCCGCCGTCCAACGCCGATGAGAACTTCCGTCCATCCCACAGGTTCCACCCGTGGTCCTGGGTGCCGATCAGCAGTGTGCCGTTCTGCCGGGAGAGCAGCGCAGTAATCACATTGCTCGAGAGCCCGTCGGCAGTGGTATAGTTGGAAATCTCGCCTTCATGCAGCCGCGAGAGGCCAGCCAGAGTGGCCACCCACAGGTCGCCGCCGGTGTCGCGAACCATGGAGCCCACCAGATCGCTGCCCAATCCGCTTGCCTGGGTAAAAGTCTCCATCTGCCCACCGGATTGCGCCCCCTTCTTTGACTCTCGCGCTGCAACGACCCAATGGGTAAGCCCGCGCCTGGTGCCGATCCAGAGCGACCCATCGGCATCGGCCAGCAGAGATCGAATGAAGTCGTCCGGAAGTCCGTCCGCCGAGGTAAACGCATCGATCTTCCCTCCGCGAATCCGGTTCAGCCCGTCCGGCGTACCCACCCAAAGGTCGCCCCCGGTAGCGGAGGCCAGCGACAGGATCACGTCGCTCAAGAGGCCGTCCTTTACCGTATAGTTCTTCAGGGCTGGTTGCCCAGCCGCTGCCACGCTTTTGTCATTGCGGCCTTTGTCTTTATGGCTGGGGTGAGTCTCCGCAGCTCCAGCGCCTGGGGGAAAGATGGCGTTGAGCCCACCGCCGCCGGTTCCGACCCAAAGTGTGCCCGCACCGTCCTCCACCACTGTCGTTGTGGCATCGGAAGAGAGCCCCTCTCGCGCTCCCATGATCCTGAAGCGCTGGTCGCGCAGGATGTGCAGCCCGCCCGTCTCGGTCCCAACCCAGAGGTTGCCTTCGCGGTCTTCCATCAGCGCCAGCACGGAAGCCGTGGCCAGCGGATCGGTTACCGGCAATCGTTCGAGCTTCCCATCCACCCACCGCGCCAGCCCGCCGTTGGTACCAATCCACAGGCCTCCTTCGCGATCCGCGAACAGCGATTGCACCCTTGTTCCCGGAAGCTCGATGCCAACGCTCAGCCTCACCGGCACTCCATAGGAAGGCTCGATCTCTACCCAGCCTTTGTTCCCCACGACCTTCTTGCCGTCCGCTAACTTCGCCGAGAGATCATTTTGCCCAGCCTCGTTCCCAGACTCATCCTCAGCTCTGGCAAACCGCTCCCCTGACAGTTGTGCCACTCCTCCATCTGTCGAGACTCGAATCGCACCACCAGCCGCCTCCAGCAGCGCGCGAATTCCGTTGGCCGGCAGGCCGTCTTTGGTGGTGAATGCAGTGACGCTCCCGTCCTTCCACCGCGCCAGCCCTTCGCTGGTCCCAATCCACAAGACCCCGTTGCGAGTCTCCAACAAGCAACGGACGTCGTTGCCCGGAAGCGCCGGACTGGAGTTGCGGTCGAAAACCTGAAAACTGTTCCCATCGAACCGCACCAGCCCCACCTCGGTCCCCAGCCAAACAAACCCATCCCTGGTCTGGACCAGCGCCTGCACTGTGTTCTGCGGCAGCCCGTTCTCCATCACCCAAGTCTGGCGGCCGTAGTTGGCCAGTGGCGTCGAAGGCTCCAGCGCATGGCCACAGAGCGCGCACACCAACAGCAACGAGGCTGGCAAATGGCGGCACAGCGCAGCCCTGCGAGGAGTTTCAGTGTACCTGGGCGAGCGCCGGGCGGCTTGGTCAGCAAATCCCTTCGAGTTGGCATGGTTTCGGGCCACGGGAGCGGGTGGATCTTCCCTCAAACAGACTCCAGCCAGCGCAAAAGCTGCGCACCTTCACAATAACTGGGAAGACTCATGCAATGCATGGCGGCGCAGCAGAATATCCAACCACCAGGCATTCCATGAAGTTGTCTTTGTTCCCGGAGCCGGCGGCGGGAGATATCCTTCGCAGGGTTGAAATCAGATTACCGCACAATGCCCGGCGCCGATCTCCGTCTTGCTCCAGTCTCCACCTTTTGATGGATGGAACCCTCCATCGATTAGCTCAAGACACCCGGAACGCCTGCCGATACTCTGGGATTGCCTCTTGAATATGTCTCTTGGACCGGTTGTTCAAGATTTGACTAACGGGTGGCGGCCCGGTCTCATGGCTGCCGCCCGTTTTCTCTTTTGGCGCCACTCACGGTTGAGGTCCCTGGGAACCGCCGGCATTAATCGCTCTTTACCGCCGTAGCCCGGTTCTTTTGGAACGTAACCGTCCAATGCTTTGCGTCCTGGTCGTAAGTCACCGTCCGGTCGCCCTCTTCACTGCCGTCAGGGTGCATCTTCTGCCCAATCGCCATACGGGTCTGCAATTCGCTCATGCCCGCCTTCACCTGATGGGCGTCGATCGCCGTCCACACATCCTTGGGCCAGTGGTCGTAGATCCCATGCGGGTCATCGTAAAAGAACAGGACATCGGTGAAATACGCTTCTTGGTTGCCCTCGATGACGCCGATGGGAGTGGCGAACAACCCCTCGCTTCCGGGCAGGGCAAAGACCGCGATGGCCTGGCGGCTGCCGTGTGCAATGCCGTCATCCTCCTTTGCGGGCGCGGCCGCCTTGACGATCTTCTTTATTTCCAACCGCTGCGTTGCGGGAATCAGTCCCACTCGCCGGGCGAAGTCGACATGCCCGGCGGCGAACGGGTAGTACGGCATGGTGTAGCCGTTCTTCATCCAGACGGCCGTGCCTTCCAACTGCCGCAGGTCATCGAAATGCCCTGGGAACAAGGCGCGCACTACGGCCAGGTCGTCGTCGCTCAGGGTTTGGCGCGCCTGGTTGGGGCCGGGAACTCCGGGAGCCTGGCGGTGCTTCCAAACGGAATACAGATAGATGCCGCCTATGGTCAGCGTGGCCAGGGTGGTAATCGCAAATATCTTCCAGCTCTTCACGGATTCTCCTTGAGAGCCTTCCCGCCGGGCGGTCTTCGCACTTCAGGCTTGCCAGCAGCAACTGGCTCAACTATAAACATCTTCGACGCGAACGTCTGTTTGTTGTGCCTTCATGGCGTTTGTCCAGTCCGATGCAGAGAAGCCGCATCCGCGCAGCGGCTCAATCTGCCGGGATGGAGATCCGCTGCAACCCTTGCCTCCACCACAGGCCGTTTCCCGGCAAAGAAGGGAAGAAATGATCACCCGCAGAGACTTGTTTGTTGCTTTCGCCGCCGCCGCCGCAACCGCGGGAGCATTCGCTCTGGCAGACCAGCGGCCTGTCATGGGCTCCGCCGTCTTCGATTGGAATGCCATCCCCGTCAAGCCCTCCGCCGTAGGTTCCACGCGCTCCTTCTTCAGCGAGCGCACGGCGACGCTCGAGAACCTCGAGGTGCATGTAACCACGCTCAATCCGGGGCAATCCCCGCATCCGCCCCATCGCCATCCGAACGAGGAGCTGATCATTGTCCAGCAGGGAACCATGGAAGTCCTGTCCAACGGCGAGTGGAAGCGGGTTGGGCCGGGCTCGGTGATCTTCAACGCGTCGAACCAGCTCCACGGACTGAAGAACGTTGGCGCCGGGCAGGCCGTCTATCACGTCGTCAACTTCAAATCCGCCGCCACGCCGGAGCCGCTGCCGCCGGACGCCAAGCCGCAGCCCTGAGTGGGGTTATTTCCCCTGGAAACTCGCGCTCACCACGCCCAGGCCCGCGTAAGGGTCAACAACCCATTCGTTCATGGGGCGCTGCTCCTGGCAATCCAGGCAAATGGTCGTGGAGAACTTGGCGGCGCAGTGCGGGCAAACGCCCCTGGTCTCGAAGATGTCGAAGGGCTGCTGGCAACGCCCGCACGTCCAGTACGCTCCCACTGGCGGCGCAGTCCGGCAAACTGGGCAGGCGTAGCCTGGCCTGCGAGGCAGCTTGGCCATTCGCAGCAGCCCCCGCGCGTGCTGCAGACCGCCCCAGCAATTCAGCAACATGAAGACGGCGATCGCGCCTATCCAGACAGATTGGTCCAATAGAGCAATGCCAAAGAACCCAACTACGCCAATAAAGCCAAGAATTGTGGCCACCATCAGGCTCCGCGCCCGTCCCATCACAAACCACAACAGCGAGCGCAGAATCTGGCCGCCATCCAGGGGATAGATGGGCAACATGTTAAAGACCAGCAGCCGCAAGTTAATCCATGAAAGCCACCCGAGCAACGCATAGGCATCAGGCATGGTCTGTTCCCATCCCATCAACCCTGCCATCCCAAGCGCGGCATACAGAATAGGCAGCAGCGCCACGTTCACCAACGGTCCCGCCGCAATGCTCCAGAGCATGGCGCCCGGCCGTTGCGGCGGCTTGACAAATGCCACTCCGCCCAGGGGCCAGAGCACGATCCGGTTGGCCGTTCCGCCCACCTGCCGACAGGCCAGGGAGTGTCCGAACTCATGCGTCAACACGATCAGGAACAGCGCCAGATACTCCAGAAAGCTCCATGTGAGCGAGGAGTACCGGCCTTGCCGGGTCTGCAATTCAATGAGCGCTACGACAAACCAGGACCAATGCAGGAACACATCGACTCCGGCAAGACGAAACAGATGGATCGACCCGGAACGAACATTTGCCATGGGAGTAGCTTACCCTATCCGCATCGCTCCGGCCGCTCGCCAATCGGCCTGCCTAAGCAGAGGCAGGTTCATGCAAAAAGAGTCCCCGGCGCATTTACAGAGAATATGCTACCGTTGATGCCGGAAGCCGCAATTCAAGGCGGCGGAGGGGCCGGCTGGACGACTATTTGCAAAGGAGGGACAAAATGCGATTGCCGCGGCAATGGAGTGCGCATGGCCCGCAGCGTTGTTCCCTCGCGATTTTCGTTCTGCTCTCGGGCCTGCTGGGAGCGGGTTACGCCCAGACGCGAGTCACTCTGACAGTCTCAGCGGCATCCAGCCTGAGGAACGCGCTCACCGAGGCCGAGGCCGCTTATACCGAAAGTCACGCGAATGTCGGGTTCGTCAATAACTTCGCCTCCTCCGGTACGCTGGCCGCGCAGATCGGCCAGGGCGCGCCCGTGGATGTATTTCTATCGGCCGCCCCCAAACCGATGGACGACCTGGAAGGCGAGGGACTGATCGCGGCCGGTACGCGCCGCAATTTGCTTGGGAACTCGCTGGTTCTGATTGCGCCCCTCGATTCCAGGCTGCGAGACTTTCAGGGACTCACGGACCCCGCAATCCGGTCGATTGCCGTCGGCGACCCGTCTGGCGTTCCCGCGGGGCAATATGCGCGGCAAACGCTGGCGGCGCTTCATTTGCTAGAGCAGCTCAAGGCAAAACTCGTCTTCGGGAGCGATGTACGCCAGGTTCTGACCTTTGTAGAGACCGGCAATGCGGACGCCGGGCTGGTGTTTGCCACCGACGCCCAAGTGTCATCGAAGGTCCGCGTGGTAGCCGTGGCTCCTGAATCGTCGCACGACCGGATCGTTTATCCGGCCGCAGTGGTGAAGGGGAGCCGCGGCGAAGCGGCCGCGCGGAAGTTCGTCGAGTATCTTGCCAGCCCCTCCGCGCAGGGGATTTTTGTCAGGAATGGGTTTACAATGGCGCCACAGTGATGCCGTCCATCGACCTATCGCCGCTGTTCATCTCGCTGGCCACAACCTGCGCGGCCACCATTGCCACGTTCTTTCTGGGGCTGCTTGCGGCAAGGCAGATGTTCGGCCTGCGCGGCGGCCTGCGCGCCTGGATCGACGGTATTCTGACTTTGCCTCTAGTCCTTCCCCCCACAGTGGTCGGCTTTTTTCTGCTGGTGGTTTTCGGGCGGCGCAGCTTCATCGGCCATGCCCTGCAACAGATTGGAATCACCATCGTCTTCTCCTGGCCGGCAACGGTCATCGCCGCAACTGTTGTGGCCTTCCCGCTGATGTACCGCACTACCCTGGGCGCCTTTGAGCAGGTGAACCCCACGCTTCTCGATGCGGCGCGCACCCTGGGCGCCTCGGAGTCGAGGGTTTTTCGCAGGGTTCTCTTGCCGCTTGCCGCGCCGGGCGTGGTGGCTGGAACGGTTCTGGCTTTTGCGCGCTCGATGGGAGAGTTTGGGGCGACGCTCATGCTGGCCGGCAATATACCAGGCCGCACACAGACCATGCCCATGGCGGTCTTCTCTGCGGTAGAGGACGGCAATATGATCGTCTCCCTCCTGTGGGTGAGCCTCATCGTCGTACTTTCCCTGGGTATCATACGGCTGTTGAACTGGCAGATCGGCACGAGGAGGACGGAGCCGGCTTCTGCCGCAGCGCCCGCTGGGCCGGGCGACGCTTCGGCCCAGGAGCAGCTTCCGGTTCACTCACATCCGATCGAGGAGCCCGCATCCTGCGGAATCATCGAGATTGAGTTGGAGAAGGCGCTCAAGAACTTCAGCCTGCAATTGGCCTTTGAATCCGGCGACGGAGCGGTTGGATTGCTGGGCGCTTCGGGAGCGGGCAAGTCGATGACCCTGCGCATGATCGCCGGGATCGTCGAGCCGGATAAGGGGCGCATCGTACTCAACGGCCGCGTCTTGTACGACAGCGAAAAGGGGCGGAACATTTCCGCCGCGCGCAGAAGGATCGGCGTCGTCTTCCAGGATTTTGCTCTCTTTCCTCACATGACGGTGGCTGAAAACATCGGCTTCGGGCTGAGCGCTCTGCCCCAGGAGGAGCGCCAGGAGCGCATCGAGACGCAGCTTGAGTCGATGCACATTGCGGAGTTGGCTGGCCGCTATCCCAGCGAGATCTCAGGCGGGCAGCGGCAGCGCGTGGCGATTGCGCGGTGCATGGCCACCAGGCCGGATGCCCTGCTCTTCGACGAGCCCTTCGCCTCGCTCGATCCCCACTTGCGGCGGCGCATGGAAGAGCAGCTTCGCGAGACGCTGGCCGGCTACGAGGGCGCGGTGATCTTTGTGACCCACGATATGGAAGAGGCCTTCCGGTTCTGCAGCGATCTGCTGGTGCTGGATGCTGGCCGGGTGATCGCCAGCGGGGAGAAGCACGAGCTCTTCGAGCGCCCGCCGACCGTTGCCGCGGCACAGTTGACCGGCTGCAAGAACATCGCTCCGGCGTGGCGCGCGGCCTCGAATCGCATTACCGTGGGCGCCTGGAACTGCGAACTGGAAACCGCCGGGCCGGTTCCTCATACCATCACCCATGTGGGACTTCGCTCCCATCAGGTCATCCTCCAGCCCGCGAGGCGGGATGTAAATACCTTTCCGTGCTGGCTGGTGAGCACCAGCGAGGCGCCGCATGAGATGACGCTCTACCTGCGCCTGCACGGGGTGCCGCGCCCGGGCGACCCGGCGCACCTGCAAGCCGACATGCCCAAGGATCTTTGGCGCGCGCTGTCGGCCCACCCGCAGCCGTGGGAGGTCAAGCTCGATCCGGCGCGGTTGCTGATGCTGGAGGGTTAGAGCGTCGCCGAGTCCGGCGGAGCCATCGCATGAATGTCTCTGACACGGAAGTAACCCCGCGCTCTGGCAGCGGGCGAGTTGCCGCGCGCGCCCGACTAAGGCAGTATGGAATCTGCGGCTGGGTGAGCCCGGCCGAGGTGGAGAAGCGAGATGAGCTTTGCGTCTAAATCCAGGATCGAGTTTGGCACCTCCGGGTGGAGGGCGATTGTGGCCGACGAGTTTACGGTAGCCAACATCCGGTTGGCGGTGGCGGGGATCGCCGCCTATGTGAGAACGCTGCCCGAGCCGCACCGTGTGCTGGTGGGCCGCGATCCGCGCTTTCTGGGAGAGCGGTTTCTGGCCGAGGCTTCCGGCGTGCTGGCCGGAGCCGGGGTTACGCCGATCGTGATCCCGGAGGCCGCGCCTACCCCGGCCATCGCCTACGCTGTGCAAACCATGAAGACTTCGGGGGCCATCAACTTTACCGCTTCGCACAACCCGCCGGAGTACAACGGCATCAAGTTCTCCACGCACGACGGCGCTCCGGCGCTGCCCGAGGTGACCAAGCGGATTGAGGCGGCAATTGACGGGCTTGGCAGCGGCGAGATGATCCCCAGCCTGAGCGCTCCGGCAGGCGGGTTTGAGACTGCCGACGTGAAACCCGCATTCCTCAAGCGGCTGGCGGAGCTGGTGGACCTGAAAGCCATTGCCAAGTCGGGCATCAAGGTGGTCTACGATCCCTTTTGGGGCGCGGGGCGCGGTTATCTCTCCGATTTGCTGCGCGAGGCGGGCGTGACTGTGGAGACGGTTCACGACTACCGTGACGTGCTCTTCGGCGGCCATGCGCCGGAGCCCAGCGACGAGCTGCTGGGCGACGCCAAGGCCAAGATGCGGGAGATCGGCGCGGACCTGGGCGTGGCGACCGACGGAGATGCCGACCGCTTCGGCGTTGTGGATCGCGACGGAACCTTCATCCAGCCCAACTACGTGATCGCGCTGCTCTTCGATTACCTGGTGGCGACGCGGGGCTGGCGGATGGGCGTGGCCAAGAGCGTGGCGACGACCAATTTGATCAACGCGCTGGCTGAGTACCACAAGGTTCCGCTCTATGAAACGCCTGTGGGGTTCAAGTACATTGGCGAGCTGATTGTGGAGGGCAAGATCGCGATCGGGGGCGAGGAATCGGCGGGGCTGACCATTCGCGGGCACGTTCCAGAGAAGGACGGCGTGATTGCTGGCCTGCTGATGGCGGAGATGGTGGCTACCCGAGGCAAGAGCGTGGGCGCGCAACTGAAGGAATTGTTTGACAAAGTTGGTTCCTTCTATCCGGTTCGAGAGAACTTCCGCTTGACTGCGGGGGCGAAGGCAGCGTTCACTGAAAAGATAAAGGCCGATCCGGCGGAGTTGAGCGGGCGCAAGGTCGCAAAAGTGGTGCGCACCGATGGGCTCAAGCTGATCCTGGAAGACGGTTCGTGGGTGTGCTACCGGCTGTCAGGCACAGAGCCGGTGGTGCGAGCCTATTCGGAAGCGCGCAACGAAGAGGATATGGAAGCCCTGAAGGCGGCGGCGGAGAAATTTGTTCTATCTTAGGGTGCAAGTCGAGGTCAAATGAGAGACGGGAAGATGCAGGCAGGCAATGGCACGGCGGAGATGGATGACGGTCCCATGCCCAAGCGGGCGCTGGATTGGACGATGCGGATATGGCGTCCGGCGGGGACGGTGGTGGCCGTGGGGTTAGCTTTGCTGCTCACCTGGCACGTGATCAACGGCGAGAACGGGCTGAATGCCTGGCACTATAAGCGTGCCGAGGACCATCGGCTACAGTGGGAGATCAAGGATCTGGAGCAGGAGAACGCGCGGCTCAGGGATCGCATTGAACGGCTCAAGTCGGACCCCGAGGCGGTAGGAATGCTGGCGCGGGAGAAGCTGCACTACGTCAAGTCCAACGAGGTGATTGCCACGCTGGCGCCCCAGGAGCAGACGCAGACTCAGCCGGCTGGAGCGGGGAAGTAGGGAGGAAGTTCGGCATCTGCACGAGTTTTGCGGATTTATTTTGAATTCTCGCGATTGAAGCGAAGATATACGTTTACAAGTGCAGTTTCCAAAGTGTATACGTATACTTGAAGCCCGGGTTTCCGAGTTCCCGGCGGCTGGAAACGGACTGCTCCGCTCAAGATTCTTGGAATGTCAGCCATGTATCTTGATTAGGGGCGTGCTGCTTCTTGCGTTGAAGATCGGAAATATCGAGGAATCTCAGAAGACAGGTTTTTTCGGCTCGTTTAGTTGAAAGGTCTCTTCCGCTTCCTGCCCCCCCATGCATGGCTGAGGAGACCCACCGCTCAGTGAGCGGATTTGATTGACACGGGGGATCGCGATTCCAGCCGGCGCTCTACGCGCGCTCGTGAGCAGTGGCGAGGCCCGGGCAATCAGCCCAGGGTTTAACCGCACTCGTGGCCGGCCAGGGGACCGTCGAGCAGTTCCCCGCAACCAGGGTTCGGAGGAGCGCGGAGACGCTCTCCGAATGCAGTAACTCCGATGTGACCATCCTTTGGTGCTGGAGGGGACTTGTCTCCCCCTCCAGCACCGGTTTTAGCAGGCGCCAACTTCTAATCGAACCTCGGGAAAAAAGGATTGACGGCCTGGATTCAGGTTCGCAGTGCAAAGAACCTCTCGTGGTGTTCCATGAGTCGAAGGCTGGCACGTAGAGTTCAGCGAGGCATTTCCAGCTGAGAGATTTGCGTGGTGTTGAGTTGAGCAGCCAGGCGAACTGGTCGAGTTGTTCCTGCGAGTATTGGGTGAGAACTTCTCCCTTGGGCAGGTATTGGCGGATCAGTCTGTTGGTGTTTTCGTTGGCGCCGCGCTGCCAGGGTGCGTGGTGATCGGCGAAATAGGCTTTGACGCCGATCTTGGCCGTCAGTTGCTCATGTTTGGCTTTCTCCCTGCCGCAGTCGCAAGTGATCGACAAGCGGAATTGGGCGTCGATGCGGTCAAGGATGCGGCTGAAGCATGTGAGCGCGGCGTCGGCCGAGCAACCGTCAATCTTGGCCAGCACGATGAACACCGTGGAGCGCTGACAGCAAATGTCGCGTCAACAGTCAGATGGTGAGCCTGGTTTTCGGCGTGCCAAACCAGACCGTCGACGGGTCTGTCTCTATTCAGTAGTTTGGGGAGTTTTGGGGCCGTTTCCGATTGCGGTCAAACGGGGCCTTGCCGGCGGGGAACGCTCACACGCAACTGATTGATTTGATTGGTTGCGGGGGCTGGATTTGAACCAGCGACCTTTGGGTTATGAGAACAGTAAACAATGCAATATCAACGACTTACGCGGAACGGCTGGCGCCTAAGGTATTGATTGGGAACGGTGAGGAATCTGTATTGTGGGGTTAATGTGGGGTTGAAACCCACGCGAATTGCTTCCAGGTTGTCACTGGAAGGACACCGAATACAGCTTGGAAATGCAACAGTCTATTGGGAACAAAAGAACACAGAGTTTCCTGCATCTCGTTCTGGCTTTTGAGAATACCGGCCATTCAGTCATTTCTCTGAACCTGAATCAAACGGCGCACACGGCTTGGATTTTCTAGATGTTGGCCATCTCGTTTGCGACATGGCTTTGCAGTTACGCCTCAACGCGCTCGGTCCTTTCCCCATGTCTTGTAGAGGCCGAGATAGCCGTAATTCTCGGTTTGTCCTGCGATGGAATGCCCGTAGGCGAAGAGCAGTTGCAGCCCCGGCGATTTGAAGTGGTAATAGCCGCCCGCGTCGATCATCGTCGAAGTCTGCGTTTGCGCCGTGGCGAAGCCTTACGGGTCAGAACAGATCGCCGATCAGCGGAAAGGTCAGT
>JBEKDH010000090.1:0-17085 GCA_050014455.1 Occallatibacter sp. | reverse complement strand
ACTCCGCTACGGCCTTGCGCCTCACCTTGCCGGTCGATGTGCGCGGCAGGTCCGGCTCGGGACATAGCTCCCAGCGCATGACCCGCTGAAACTCCGCCAGTCTGCCGTTGGCGTGTTCGATGGCCGCCGCCGCCTGCGCGCGTCCGCCGCGAAAGGCGAGCACGGCGCAGGGTTCCGGGCCGGCGGCCGTATCCAGGCCCACCACCGCGCAGGCCAGTACCCCCGGTTCCTGCTCGATGGCGGCCTCCAGATCCTCGGGGTGCAGATTCAGCCCCGCCGCGGTCACGATCACCTCGCTCTTGCGGCCCAGGAAGCGCAGTTCGCCGGAGGGCTCGGTCTGGGCCAGATCGCCGGTAGCCAGCCATTCGCCCGAACGCGGATGCAGCGCGCCGCCAGACCAGGTGGCGGCGGAGATGGATGCGCCGCGCACCAACACCTCGCCATCCGCGCCCAGCTTCACCTCCCGCCCGGCCAGCGGCTTGCCGATGGTTCCCTGCGCCACATGGAAGGGGTGGTTCAGAGTTATCAGCGCCGTGGTTTCCGTCATTCCGTAGCCCTGCACCACCACAAAACCGACCGCATTCCAGAACTTTTCGAGTGGCCCGGGCAGCGCCCCGCCCCCGGAGATGATGGCCCAGAACTTCAGGCCGAAGGCGGAGTGGACATCGCGAAACCTCCACCAGCGCAGCGGAACGGAGACTCCGGTAGACGTTCCCTGGGGGCCGAGGACACGCTCGGCAAGTTCAGGCAGCGTAGCTTCCAGGTGCGTCTTCAGCAGCGCCAGCACCCTTGGCACGGCGGCCAAAACCGAGATGCGCTCGCGGCGGATGGTCTCAATCAGCCGGGGCGCGGCCAGGCGGCTCTCAAAGTGAAGCTCGGCTCGATAGATGGGCGGAACCCACAGCCCCATGGTCTGGCCGAAGACATGGCTGAGCGGCAGCGTGTGCAGAATGCGCAGGGGATGGATCAGCCGCTCATAGCGCATATAGGGCTGTGACGCATCCTCGATGGGACCCACGCTGGCCAGCACGTTGCCGTGTGTGAGCACGATTCCTTTGGGATCGCCGGTGGTGCCGGAGGTGAAGAGAATCTGGAGCGGCGTCTCGGCGGAGAGTCCCGGAATGGGGCCGGCTTCCTCGGCGGGCAGAACGGCCAGCCAGTCTTCGAACCTCAACTGAGGTGCTACAGCGGGCAACTGGCTGAGCAGCAGCGCATCGCCTACGGCCAGTTTGGGCGCCACGTCGGCAGCCACGCGCGCGGCAAAGTCGGCGGTTCCATTGGCGTCCAGGGGAACGGCCAGCACCCCTCGGAGCAGGCAGCCATAGAAGGCGGCGATCCACTCGGCGCTGTTCTCACCCCAAAGCAGTACGCGGTCGCCGGACCCGATGCCCCGCTCGGCCAGCAACGCCGCAAAGCGGCCGGCAAGGCGCGCGATCTCGCCATAGGTCGTGACCCGGCGGCGATTGCCCTGGTAACGCACCACGGCGACCTCGCGCCCATAGCGGCGGAAGTCGTCGAGGAGTGTAGCCAAATGATCGCGCATGGCGCTCCGTCAAGGACCGAGGTTGGATGTCACGGTGTTAGATGCGGAATCGGCGCTTTTGTAGCGGCCAAAATAGAATTGTTTCAGATATTTACCGGAATTGCGACGATTGCGACGCCAGGAGCCCCCGGGCGTTGCCAAGAAACAGCCCCACTCGATCCGGCAGTTCGCCGCACCAAAGCCCTTCGTCCGCCCAGTTCCAGGCAGACGATTGTTCAACGCGGGTTTCGGAAACGCCAATCGTTCTTGACCCCGGATTGGCATGAATGGTACATATTGCTTTCACAAATAACGAAGGTTGACCTGAGTCGCGACCTGGCGTTGGTGGTCGTTGCCGGTCAGTCGAGGAGAGCTTATCGTGACACGGACGACCTCCCACGAACCGGACCGCACAGAGCGCGAGTTGCAACAGCCTTTTTCCATGTGGCGGCTGCTGATGATCAGCTCGGCAGGCCTTTATCTTGAAATCGTTTTGATTCGCTGGCTCGGCACCGAGGTAAAGATCTTTGCCTTCTTCCAGAACCTGTCGCTGATTGCCTGTTTTCTTGGCTTCGGCGTTGGCTGCTTCACTTCCAAACAGCGCGGCAGCTTGCTGCCGTCTTTGGCGGCGACGACCGCACTGGTTACCATTGTGAGCCTGCCCATCCAGGTATGGCATCGCTTCCTGCAGCTCATGTCCTCGGTTCTTTCCCGCACGTCTGACGCTGCGCTTTGGGGCGGTCTCTACCAGGGCGCTGTCTCCGGCTACTTTTGGGACTTTACGCTCTCGCTGCTGGTGGTTGCACTCTTCCTGATGTTGCTGGCTGTCGCCATGATCTCGCTAGGCCGCTGGGTTGGATATTATCTCGAATCGGCGCCCAAGACGGTCGCGGCCTACTCGGTCAACTTGCTGGGCAGCTTGGCGGGCATCTGGCTGCTGGCCATCCTCGCCTTTCTATGGCTTTCCCCATCGTTCTGGTTTGCCGCGGCCTTTGTTCTTATCCTGTTCGCGCAGCCTGTGTCCTGGCGCTCCGGTCTCATTGCGTGTGCGTTGCTGGCGGTCACTTTGCTGGCTCTGCATTCCGCGCCCGGCGAATCGGTTTACTGGTCCCCTTACCAGAAGCTCTCTGTAGCCGATCATGGCAATCGGCAATATCAAATCGACGTCAACAACGAGGGCTACATGACGATTGCCAATCTAAGCCCCGATTATTTGGCCAAGGATCCGCACCTGGCGGCCAACTATCAAGACAGCTCTTATGACAGCCCTTTCCAATTTGCCACAAGCACAAGCCGTGTTTTGGTGGTTGGCTCCGGAGCCGGCAACGATGTTGCCGCCGCGTTACGCCACGGGGCCTCTCGCGTGGATGCTGTGGAGATCGATCCGCTGATTGCGAGCCTGGGCGTGCGCCTCCATCCCGAGCAGCCCTATGCCTCCCCAAAGGTTCATCTCATCACCAACGACGCCAGGAACTTCCTGCGCCAGAGCCACGATAAGTACGATGTCATCATCTTTGCGTTATTGGACTCTCACACGGAGTTCTCCGGTTACAGCAACATGCGCGTGGACAATTATGTTTACACGGAAGAGTCGCTTCGCGATGCCAGGCGATTGCTCGATAAGGACGGGATCCTCGTTCTGAAGTTCGAAGTGCGAAAGCCATGGACCTGGATCGGACAGCGTTTCTACGCGATGTTGAGCGGCATCTTCCCTCGCCCGCCCTTGACTTACTACTCTCAGCAAGTGGAGGCTTTGCTGAGCGCGACGGTCTTTATCGAATCCGATTCTCCATCCCTGTGGGAAAAGAGTCTCGGCGCTCAGCAGTCGGCGTTCCTGAGCTCTCACCCGCCCGACTTTCCGCTTTCCGCTGCCAATGCCCCGCCGCCAACAACCGATGACTGGCCCTACATTTATCACTTCTCGCGTTCCATCCCGCGCGCCTATTTCGCAGTCTCCGCGGTCATCCTGCTCATGGCGCTCTATCTGGTTGGGCCATTCTTCACGACGAAAGATAGCAGCACCTGGCAGTTTTTCCTGCTGGGAGCGGGTTTTTTGCTGATGGAAACCCAACTTGTCAGCCGCCTTGCGCTGTACTTCGGCACCACATGGCTCGTAAACTGCATCGCGCTAACTGGCATACTTACGGTTCTGCTGCTGTCGAACCTTTACGTGGAGCGCTGCCGCGTGGGAAACTTGAGCATTTGCTACATCCTTTTGTGCGCTACGCTTGTAATCAACTATGCGATACCGTGGACCAAGGTGCCTGGTTCGGGAACAATGGTAGGAATCCTGATCTGCTTTGCTTACTGCGTGCCCTTCTTTTTCGCCGGAGTTATCTTCACGGAGAGCTTCCGCCGCGTAGCCGGGCGAAGCAGCGTCTTTGGGGCAAACATGCTCGGCGCGGTCGCGGGCGGCCTGGCGCAGAACCTTTCCTTCATCCTGGGAATGAAGGCATTGCTGCTCATCGCCGCCGTTATCTATGGTGCCGCGGCGCTATTGCACAAGTTGAGGCCTCAGTCACTCGCGGCTTGAGAATATGTGGCCGGCGACGCCTAAAGTCAGCCGATGCACGATCCCAGATCCGCAGCTAACGGCTGGAATGAAAGTTGTGCCCTGACACCGGTTCTTTCACAGGATAAGTTCCGCTATGGGCTGTTATGAGTTTCTCTACACCGCCACCGTAAAGCTGTCCTCAGTGCGCGTCACGGCCTTGTAAAGTGTGTCGCGCTCCACGGGAATCCGGCCGGCCTCGGTGATCAGGCGGCAGAGCTGCTTGCGGGTCATGCCCTGCGGCGTGGTGGCGCCGGCGTCGTGGTATATCTTCTCCTCGACGACCGTGCCGTCCAGGTCGTCGGCGCCAAAACGAAGGGATATCTGCGCAATCTTCGGCGTGAGCATCTGCCAGTAGGCCTTGATGTGCGGGAAGTTGTCCAGCAGCAGCCGGCTCACCGCAATCTGGCGGATGTCGGTCAGCCCGGTCGTCAAGGGCAGATGGTCGAGGAGCGTGTTTTCAGGGTGGAACGCGAGCGGGATGAAAGTCTGAAAGCCGCCGGTTTCGTCCTGCAGCGCGCGCAGCTTGAGCAGGTGATCGACGCGATCGTCGTCGTTTTCAATGTGGCCGTAGAGCATGGTGGCGTTCGACTTGAAGCCCAGCTTGTGCGCCAGCCTCGCCGTCGTCAGCCACTCCTCGCCGTCGATCTTGTGGTCGCAGATGATGGAGCGCACCCGCGCCGCAAAGATCTCCGCTCCGCCGCCGGGCATGGAGTCCACGCCCGCCTCGCGCAGCTTCCTGAGCGTCGCTTCGATGGGGAGCTTGGCGCGCCGCGCCAGGTACGCAACCTCCACCATGGTGAAGGCCTTGATGTGCACCTTGGGAAAGCGCTGCTTGAGACCCCGCACCAGGTCGAGAAAATACTCCAGCGGCAGGTCGGGGTGCAGCCCGCCGACAATGTGGAACTCGGTCACCGCCTCGGAGTAGCCCGAGGCCGCCGTCTGCCACGCTTCTTCGAGCGCCATGGTGTAGCCGGCCGGGTCGCCCTTCTTGCGCCCGAAGGCGCACAGCTTGCAGGCCGCCACGCAGACGTTGGTGGGGTTGATGTGGCGATTGACGTTGAAGTAGGTCACGTCGCCGTGGAGCCGCTCGCGCACATGGTTGGCCAGCCAGCCCACCGCGAGTATGTCCGGCGAGCCGTAGAGCGCCAGGCCATCGCTCGCGTCAAGCCGCTCACCGGCCAGCACCTTCGTCGCGATCGGCTCAACGCGCGGATCATGGCTCCGAAAGGCGTGGCTCCGAATGGTGGAATATGGGCGGGAAACCGCCGTCTCAGCCTGCATACTTCGATGATACAGAAAAACCTCTTCGTCGTTTTCAAATCACCAGCACTGCATGGGCAGCCACGATATGCCAGGAATTTCTGGCGGGCGCGGGTACCCAGACGCGCGTGAAGCGGAAATCGCCATCTGCCGGGTTGCCATCGTGTGTACCCGACAAGCGCATTCGCACCGACACGACGACAGCCTTCTCATGAAGTTGAATGTGCTGTTCGGAAGGAGTTAGCTCTTTCACGCTGAGAAGGCCCGATGCATGGGCATCGAGATCGTCTTTCTTTCCCATCAACTGCCCAAGATGATTCGTGAAGATCAGTTCCGGAGCCAGCAGCTCGTCCAAAGCGCTGACATCCGATTGCAGCATCGCAACCCTCAGCCGCTCTTCAGCCTCCAAAATCTGCGCTTCCACACTCTCTCTCATGAAACCTCTTATTGAACTGGCTTGCTGCCCAGGCAGCGCTCAGGCTGGCCAGTTCACTTCTGTCCCGTCTCCGCCCGCGCCGCCTGCGGTTCAACCAGAACCCCATCGTAGAGCGAGGCTGCTACCAGCCGGTCGCCCGCCGCGCGGATCAGCGCTGCGGCGTAACCGGTCTGTCTCCACTGCCAGCGCAGCGTCTTGGGATCGATGGAGTAGACCTGGTCGCTGGTACGCGAACTCACCAGCACCTTGCCGTTCGCCGCGTCAAAGTAAAGATCGTCCACATTGCGGAAGGGAAGGCGCTCGATCCATAGCCACGTCTTGCCCTGGTCGCGGGTAAAGTAGACTCCTTCGCGCGCGCCCAGCCAGAGCGTTCCATCGGCTGAAAAGGCAACGCGATGGATGCGCGTGAGCATGGTTGGAATCCCCATCGGCATCCAGGTTGCGCCGGAATCGATGGAAAACACCACTCCGTCGGCGCGGGCCGCGGCCATCAGCGCTCCATGCGCGGTTACGGAAAGGTACTCGTTCGAGCCCATCACCGGGCCGCCCTGCCAACTGGCTCCCCGATCCCTGCTGGTGAGCAGTCCGAAGCCGGTGGAGGCCAGCCAGACGTCTCCGGATACCTCCAGCGCATTCACGCGGCTCTGAAGCTGAAAGGCGGGATCCTTCACTTGCTTCTCCACGTTGATGCGCTCCCCGTAATGGGTCTCGGTAGACGCCTTGAGTCGGGTATTCGCGATGGTGTTTCTCGGCTGCCAGGCAGGCTTGCCGGCGTCTGCTCCAGGAGTTGCCGGCGACTGGCCAGTGGCGTTGGGATCGCTGCCCTGGTCCAGCGCGAAGATGCCGTGGCTGGTTCCGGCCAGCACGGTTCCATCCGCCGCCTGCGCGAGGACAAAGACATCGCGCCCGTCGAGTCCGCCGCCAAGGCCGTCGCCAATCTGCTCCCAGGTCCGGCCGCCATTGGCGGAAACGAATACGCCGCCATAGCTTTTGTCGTTTACCACACCCGCGAAGATCCGCGCCGGGTTGCCGCGGTCAACCAGCAACGCCGCCACCTTGCGGCTTGAAAATCCCTCGTTCGCGGGCGCAAAGCTCGCTCCCGCGTCCTCGCTCGCCAGCACACCCCCGCGATCGGTAGCAAGCAGTACGCGGTCCGAATCCCGCGGATCGACATAGATGTCGTTCACCACCACGTCCGGCCCGGTCATGCGCTGGAAGGTCTTGCCGGCGTTCACCGTCTTGTAGAGCCCCTCGGTGGTTCCGGCGTACAGAATCTCGCGATTCTCAGGATCCTGCATCAGCACGCGGGTCCGGCGCGCCGTGGCCGGAATGCCTGCGATCTTGTGGAAGAGTTCGCCGCCATTCTCGCTCTTGTAGATTCCGCTGCACGCGCTCAGGAAGACAGTCTTCGGCCTGACCGGATCGACGACAATTGAAAAGACGTCGGAGTCGTCGATCAACCCCTTCTTGATGTTGTGCCAGCTCTTGCCGCCGTCGGTGGTCTTCCAGGGCAGATGCCATGTGCCCGCGTAGACGATATTTGGGTCAGCGGGGTCGATCGCCAGCGACTCCACCTCGTGAATCTCACGGCTGCCCGGCGGGCTGATCAGCTTCCAGGACGCGCCCCCGTCGCTGCTGCGGAAGACTCCCTCGAAGGTGCCGGCAAAGAGGAGGCGGGGATTCGATGGCGCCTGCGCCAGGGAGAAGATGGACTGGCCCCGCAAGGCTTCCACCAGCTTCCACTGCTTGCCTCCGTCGCGGCTGACCCAAAAGCCCCCATCGCGCTGTTCGGCCTTCCATCCGCCCGCGTAGATGACGGCGGGATTGCTCGCATCCACCAGAATGTTGTCAAGAACCACGTCTTCCGACGGTTCCAGCCGCGCAAGGCGGTGCCAGGAAGCGCCCTCATCCAGAGATTCGTAGATCCAGCTATTGGTTGAGCCCAGATAAAGATGACCGGCCTGCCCTGGGACCGGAGTCAGTGCGCGGGCATCGCCGCCCGGCGGGCCGACGGAGTTCCACAGATTCTGGGCTGTCAGCTTCGGCGTCGCGGCCAAGGCCAGGATCAAAGGTGCGATCCGCGCCAGTAGAGAAATACGAAGAGATAAGTGCAGTCGGAGCCGCGAACGGTTCATCTAGACAAGAAACTCCCGGTGCTCATAAATCGAGTATACAAAGACGCCGGGCGTCTCAATTTGCACCGCTCACTGGGACAGGGCAATCGCATGAAAGTTGAATCGCGGGAGCAAGAAGTGTCAGGGCACGGCTTCAGTCGTGCCCTGACACTTCGAGGCGATCCTCATGCTTCATTCCCTTCATGCGATTGCACCGCACGCCGGAAGCGGCTCAGAGGCGAAAGTAAATGCCGATCACGGGCTCGGCCGTGTGCGTAAAAGCCCCGGTGGAGTAGAACAAGGTGGTCAGATTGGGCGCCTTGTAGAGATTGCCCCGGTATTGCAAGCGCAGTCCGATGTGCGGAAGCAGCTTCCAGTCCACGCCGGCGCCATAGACAAAGACCGGCTTGGTGGTTGAGGCCGTGTTGTAGGTGCTGGTAGTAAGAGCGAAGGCGCAAGGAGGTATCGACCCAACGGGACAGGGGCCGAAGAACGTGACGGCGAATTGCCCCTGGCTAGGCACATCGAAGAGGACGCCTCCGCCAGCCAGCGCAAAGGGCCTGAATCTTGAAACCTTGGCCGATACTACCCAATCCCCGGTCACTTCGTGCGCATTTGCCGGTACAACAGTCGATGTGCACCCCCCAACGGTTCCTACAGGGCAGGTATAGCCGGATGGGACCGGACCCCATAAATAGGTCTCATTGGCGCGATTATACGCGTAAGTGCCTTCGTATCCGGCCCATGGTTTGGCGATGTGCCGCACCTCCAGCAGGCCGCCGGCGGCGTTGGCTGGACTGTAAATGGTGCCGTTCTCATTGGTAGCTCCAGTAAATGCTCCGTAAAGGCTGGCCGCCACATCCGTCTGCGCATTGGCCGCCGTGCCAGACAGCGCGGCCAGGCCAGCCAGCAGAGAAACCGTCCACATCCATTTGGTTTGCATGAATCTCTCCTCAATGAAAGTTCTTCCTGGTTGCATCCGGAAGCGCCGAAGCCCTCCGCCAACCTGCTGAGATAGACGCGAAAGCAGAGTTTTTATAACACTCAAGAAGAGCATTTTTCGACCTATTGTGCTGAAGTTCGCTCCGCATCCGCGCCTGCCGCAGGGGATGCTTCTTCGCGGTTTCACCGCTGGAAGAAGAGATCCGCGACGCATCGCTGCGAACGCCGGCATCCGCGCACCCCGCGGAAAAAGCAAAGAGGCTGACCAGATTGCCGGTCAGCCTCAGAGGATTGCAGTTGGAGTTTTCAGGTCTTGTGTGTTCAGCCTGTGCGGACCGGGCGGACCACACAGGCTGTCAGTCGACTATTGTGCCGCAGGCTTCGCAACCGCATGTTTCTTCTTGTGCACGGGCTTGGCGCCAGGAACCGGGATGGGCTTGCGCGTCAGCGTCTTCACTGCGCTCTCAACCACCGGGGTGGTTCCCTGCACGTCGTTCTCGAAGTTAGCGCCGGCGGGCACCAGGTAGTTCTCCACGGACTGGCTGTCCGAGGCGCCTTCGCGAACGATGATCCGGGAGGCGTCAATGCCGCTCTGCTCCTCGTTCACCAGGTAGTCCTTGGTGTTGACGGCACGCTCGGCCGCATAGTCCTGAGGCTTGGCGTGCTTGTTCTTTGGCGGCGCTTTCTCCTTGCCGCTCTCTTCGCCTACAACCACAACCGTTGCGGTCGGATCGTTCTTGAGAGCGTCGGTCACCTGATCGAGACATGCCTTGGCTTCGTTGTCTACGCGAGTCGGGCGCGCTTTATCCTTGGTGAATGTGATGGGGCATAGCGCGCTTACGTGCGGAATCGGCTTGACGTAAGGCTTGGTGATGGTCACGCTGGTGCCTGCCGTTGCCGTCTGCCCAAGGTCGTCTGTTACGTTGCAAACGATGGCCACGTCGCCGGTGGGAGCGCCCGTCGAATCGTACATCGCCGTGGTCCCGTTGCCGGTGATGGCGCCGGTGCCCGGCACAACCGAGTAGCTATAAGTCAGCGGACGGTTTTGCGGGCTGACGCCGGTCGAAGTGACGGTGCTGGGGTCGCCTGGATTGATGGTGCTGGGTCTGGCCACGCAGCTGATGGTCGGCGGCTCGAAGGCCTTCACGGTGAAACTGGTTGAGCAAGTGGCGCTCTGGCCGGGCTTCAGGCCTTCCCTGCCGGGCTTGCCTTCCTTCACTTCAGCCTGGACCGCGTAAGTGCCTGCCTTCAGCGATGCCGTCGCCACAGAGGCCGTCTCTCCATTGCCAGTTACTCCGGCTCCTGACCAGGAATACACGGCATTCAGCTTCGGGTCGAGATTGGCGGGGGTCGCATTCACAGTGACCGGATCGCCAGGAAAAACCGTCGTCGGAGTGGCATAGCAGGTCAGGGCCAACTGAGGCGGCGGCGCGCAGCCTCCGTTCCCATACACAAGCCCCGCGCTCAGCTTGAGCCCGTTGATATTTTCATCGTCACCCCAGATAAAGGCGCCTCCGTTCATGTGCGAGATTCCGGAGTTGGCGTGAAGATACTCGTAATCCACCTGAAAGAGGCGAACCGCCAAGTGACTGCTGGAGCACAGCGCGTTAACGTCAAGCGCGCCGCCGGCGGTCATTCCCCAGCCCCAGGTATATGGCTCATGGTCAGGACCATCCACATCGGCGGCGCCCGCCAGAGCATGCACCATCGGAGTGAATCGCTTGTGCGGCCAGCGATAGACCAGCCCCGGCTCCAATGTGAAGATGCCGCTGTTGCTTGAGCCCTGGTTCGACCCGCCGGTATCGGTAAACAGATCGTGCTGGCCCGACTCGACCTGTATTCCCCAGTGACGGCTATAGAAGTAAGCGACGCTTTCCGTCAATCCCTTCTTCTCTACCTCGAAGTCAAAGGGAAGAATCTCGCCGTTGGGCTGAAGCGCATGCACTGTGTCATAGGGAGCAAAGAAACTGTAACCTATAAAAATGTCCCACTTCGGCGCAGGATAGATCGGCGGAGTTCCACTTGCAGTTGGGGTGACCTGAGCTGACAGGGCAGCGGGCGCCAATGCCGCAACTGCCAAGACAAGCCCCCGGCACACAGACTTCGAAACACGAGCAAACATGCGCTTTTCCTCCACAATCAAGCTGAATGAACAAATGGCGGCAGTTGCCTGTAAACACAAACCCTGGCCCGCACTGCCTCGACCCCGCAAAGCGAGCGGACCATCAGCGCCCACACAGCATGATCAAACGTACCATAGGACGAATCCGCCAGTACACTTTTTTTCAGTGGGTTACCCTTCGATGCACGGTACACATTGCGGGTTGTGACGGGTACTTCAGTAATTTTCTTCCTGGCAGATCGATGCTCAGGCTCCCGTTGCGCAACTTCACGTTCTTCAAGACGATTGGCGGCCGGCATTTGCTGCCAGCGCAGCGCTGAATCCGGCATCCGCGAAGAAAGAAACAGAAAGCGCCAGCACCGCGCGGCCGCACTGAAACACAGCAGACATCGGCGTGCGGCTCCTTCCGCCGTGCCAGCCAGGAAGCAACTCCGGCCCGGTCTCAAAAACGAGCATTCGCAATGGATGCGCATGAAACCGAAGAGGCTGGCCCGTTTCCGGGTCAGCCTCAAGAAATGCATGAGATGTTTTTGAGGTTTGCGTCCGGCCTTCCATAACTGTTGGAAGGCCTGACGGACCGGTTTACCGCCTGCGCAAGCCGGCAGTTCTACTGGGCGGCCGCCGCAGCCTTCTTCTTGTGCACCTTCCTGGGCTCAGCCGCGCCGATGGTCTTGCGCGCCAGCGGCTTCACCGAGCTTTGAACCACCGGGGTGGTCCCTTGCACGTCGTTCTCGAAGGTTGCTCCGGCAGGCACCAGGTAGTCCTGCACCGCCTGGCTGTCTTCCATGCCGGTGCGAACGGAGATCCGGGAGGCGTCAACGCCGCTCTGCTCCTCGTTCACAAGGTAGTCCTTGGTGTTGACGGCGCGCTCTGCCGCGAAGTCCCGCACCTTGGCGTGCTTGCTCATGGGCGGCATCTTCTCCTTGGCATCGGCTTCGCCCACAACCACGACCGTCGCAGTCGGATCGTTCTTGAGAGCGTCGGTCACCTGATCGAGGCAGGCCTTGGCTTCATTGTCTACGCGAGTGGGTCGCGCCTTGTCCTTGTCGAAGGTGATGGGGCACAGCGCGCTGACGTGCGGAATCGGCTTGACGTAGGGCTTGGTGATGGTCACGCTGGCGTTGGCGCTGGCGCTCTGGCCCTTATCGTCGGTGACGCCGCAGGCGATGGCGATGGCTCCGGTCGGAGCGCCCGCCGAATCATAGATCGCCGTAGCGCCGCTGCCGCTGATGGAGCCTGTTCCCGGCGCAACCGAGAAGCTGTAGGTCAGCGGACGGTTCTGCGGGCTGACGCCGGTCGAGGTGACCGTGCTCTTGTCGCCGGGGTTGATGGTGCTGGGGCTGGCCACGCAGCTGAGGGTTGGCGGCTCGAAGGCCTTCACGGTGAAGCTGGCCGAGCAGTCGGCAGTCTGGCCAGGCTTGAGGCCTTCTTTTCCGGGCCTGCCTTCCTTTACTTCAGCCTTTACCGTATAGGCGCCAGGCGCCAGCGCGGCGGTGGCTACAGAAGCCGAGGTTCCGCTGCCGGTCACGCCCGCTCCCGACCACGAATAAATCGCATTCAGCTTGGGATCGAGACTGCCTGCCGTCGCGGTGACCGCGACCGGGTCGCCGGGGAAGACCGACGTCGGGCTAACCGAGCAGGCCAAGGTCACCGGAGGCGGCGGCGCGATGGTGCCGACGTGCAAGACAAGGCCGGCGCTGATGCGCCCTTGGGGGTTGAATGAGACGGATCCCCCCTCATTGTCCGGGAAGTTCTCGTGGAGATACTGATAATCCCCCTGGAAGAGACGTATCGCCAGACGATGGTTGAACAACGGCGTTTCGGCGTCCAAACCGCCGCCCAGTGTCACCACCGGGCCCCAGGCATCGGCCTGAGCCCAGCTGCCAGCTTGTTCGACGCCAATCAGTGCGTGAACGAACGGCGTGATGTTGCCCTTGGGGAATCTGAAAATCAAGCCCGCCGATGCGCCGGCGAAGTCATCGCCCGGCTGGGATACGGACTCGTCGTATGGATTGCTCTCAGGAAGCAAGACGTGCTCATCTCCTTCGAACTGAACGCCAACATTCTTGTTGAAAAAGCGGGATACGCTCCCAATCGCGCCGTAGTCGATGGATTGGTAGCCATACCCGTTTATTCTTGCGTTGGGGATCAGGGCGCTGTATCCCAGGAAGATGTCCCACTTCGACGCGGAGTTGTCCGCGGGAGCCTTCATCGCCGGCTTGGCTGCGTCCTGTGCGGCCAACGCGACGGGTATCGATGCTACAAATGCCAAGGCAAGAACCCGGCAAACAGACTTCCTAACACGAACGTACATGCGTTTCTCCTCCTGAATCAAACTGATTGAACGAATGGCACCGGCTGTTTGCGAGCCCAAGTCCCGGCTCGAACCGACTCAATTCCGCGCGGCGAACGGGTCGCAATGCGTACATGGAGCATTATAAAACCTGTTCCGGGACTGACATGTATCCGATTGCACACTTTTTCTACAACTTGCACTCCGATGCGCGCCGCACATCGCAGGCCGCAAATGGCTGCTTCGGCAACCCTTCGCCTGCGAAGCTCAACACTTCCAACCCGCTCACCCCGCATTCAGCGTCTTCAACAGGCTGCGCGGCTCGCGCTGTATCTTCTCTTGTAGAAGCGTAATCGCGTAAATAAGTTGCTCGGGCCGGGGCGGACACCCCGGAACATACACGTCCACCGGGACCACCTGGTTGACGCCCTGCACCAGCGCATAGCTGTTGAAGACCCCGCCCGAAGTGGCGCAAGCGCCCATCGAAATCACCCACTTCGGCTCCGGCATCTGGTCGTAGAGACGGCGAATGACCGGGGCCATCTTCTGCGACACCCGCCCGGCAACCACCATCAAATCCGACTGCCGCGGGGACGGCCGGAAGACCTCGGCGCCGAAACGCGCAAGATCGAAGCGCGCTGCGCCCGTTGACATCATCTCGATGGCGCAGCAGGCCAATCCAAAGGTCATGGGCCAAACGGAGTTCTTGCGGATCCAGTTCACTGCAAAATCGAGCGAGGTCAGAATCACGCCCTCCGGCTCTTCGTACCCGTAGCTCACTTCGCGCAGCTTAGCGCGATTCAGCGCGCTGCTCTCCAACGCTCCGAATAGATAACGATCCCGGTCCGCCGTCTCCGCCATGCTTCCAATATACCGCTGTTCTCTGCCTGGCACGGAACGCGCCCTTCTGGCTGCCATCGACAGCCGCGCCTCTGTTTACCTCAAGAAGAATGAAGATTAAATAAAGATTTGCCGATTTCCATAAGGATTATATAAAATTCCTCCCAACACACTTCTAGTCCGGCAAGTCTCTGGTTCGGCAGGCGGCTCCTTTCAATGCCTGTACCTCGGTTGTGGCCGGTGTTTGTCCTGGCCTGCGCGACCGGCGCTTCTTGGCTCGATTCATCCGGAATGGCGGCCGGCTTCCGCCTGAGTGCTTAGCTGTTCGACTATCGAAGTTTCCTTCTGGAGTGAAACCCTATGTGTCGTCGCGCCATCAAGCTGCTCCTTCTGTTCGCCTGTCTGGGTCTCCCGGCCGTGGCCTTTGCCGTGGCTCCCGACCTGCGCCCCTCGCCGCCCGCAACCCAGGCCCAGGTTGCTGCCCTCGAACAGGCCATCCGCGATGCCCAGACCTCCGGCGACAACGCCTGGGTGCTCATCTCCGCGGCCCTGGTCCTGATGATGACCGCGCCCGGCCTGACGCTGTTCTACGGCGGCCTGGTCCGGCGCAAGAACATCCTGGGCACCATGATGCAGAGCTTCGCCATGATGGGCCTGATCACGGTTCTGTGGGCTCTGGTGGGCTACTCACTAGCCTTTGGAGCCGGCAACGGCTTTGTCGGCGGCCTGGAGCACGCCTTTTTGCGTGGCGTGGGATTGGCGCCGAACCCCAACTACGGCGGCACCATCCCCGAGCAGAGCTTCATGGTTTACCAGCTCATGTTCGCCATCATCACTCCGGCGCTCATCACGGGCGCCTTTGCCGAGCGCGTCAAGTTCAGCTCCATGGCGGTTTTTCTTTCCCTCTGGTCGCTGGTGGTTTACTGCCCCATGGCCCACATGATCTGGGGCGTGGGGGGAATCTTGAACAGCGCCGGCGGGCGCTGGCCGGTCTTCGACTTTGCCGGCGGCACCGTGGTGCACATCACCAGCGGCGTCTCGGCGCTGGTTTGCGCTCTTTACCTGGGCAAGCGGGCCGGCTACCCGCAGGAGGACATGCCGCCTCACTCCATGGTGCTCAGCTTCATCGGCGCCGCCATGCTGTGGGTGGGCTGGTTCGGCTTCAATGCCGGCAGCGCGCTGGGCGCCGGTCCCCTGGCTACCAGCGCCTTCATCAATACGCAGTTCGCCGCCGCGGCGGGCGCCATCGGCTGGGTGGTCGCCGAGTGGATGAACAACGGCAGGCCCACCGCCCTGGGCGCCATCTCCGGCGCGGTGGCCGGACTGGCCACCATCACCCAGGCCTCAGGCTTCGTCCAGCCTATGTCTGCCCTGCTGATCGGCCTCATTGCCGGCGTCGTCTGTCCCTTCATGGTTTTCAGGGTCAAGAAGTTCTTCGGCTACGACGACTCGCTGGACGCCTTTGGCGTTCACGGGGTGGGCGGAACCATGGGCGCGCTGCTGACCGGCCTGTTTGCCGCGGGGTCAATCAACGCCGTCTTCGGCAAGGACGCAGCGGGCCATCCCCTCCCGACCGGCCTCATCGACGGCAACACGCATCAGGTCTTCAACCAGGCCGTTGGAGTGGGAGTTGGCTGGGCGCTCGCTATCGTGGGGACGCTGGTGCTGCTCTTCCTGGTGGACAAGACCATGGGCCTGCGCGTCTCGCCGGCCGAGGAAACAGCCGGCCTAGACCTCTCCCAGCACAATGAGGAAGGCTACGACTTCAACGCCTGATCTTGCTCCTGCCCCGTGCCCCATCCTTTCGCCTCCTTTCAGGCGAAAGGGTGGGATTCCACGAGCCTGAATCGAACAGGGTGCCCCACCCTCGCCGCGTCTTTGTTCTTGCGGCTAGGGTGGGATGCCAGAACTTAACTGCTGTTGTCCCGAGTCGAACTTTCAAGCGAGGAATCCGCACATGCTCAAGATCGAAGCCATCATCCAGCCCGCCAAGCTGGACACAGTCAAGGACGCCCTGATCGAGGCAGGCATCGAAGGAATGACCATCCTCGAAGCCCGCGGCCACGGCCGCCAGAAAGGCCACAGCGAGTTCTATCGTGGCCGCGAGTACACCATCGATCTTCTCCCCAAGGTAAAGATCGAACTGGTGGTGAACGACGGCTTGAAGGACAAGGCCGTGCAGGCCATCCTCAGCGCCGCACGCACCGGCCACATCGGCGACGGCAAGATCTTTATCAGCCGCATCGACGAGGCCATTCGCATCCGTAACGACGAACGCGGCGAAACCGCGATATAGAGCATTTTCACTGTTCCTGTAATGTTGGCACGGTGCTGTCCCACCCTAGCCGCAAAAACAAAGACGCGGCGAGGGTGGGGCACCCGGCAGCTATGCGCGGTGGGCGTCAAAGCCAATTTGCTTATCAGAAACCGAAAAATAGGTCAAAACAGTATCGACCTTAACACGAAGTTCCACCGCATAGAGTGACTCGATGGCATTGTCGGATAATCTCCACTCAACCACAGCAAAGCCAGCCTTCTCAAGATTCTGGATTGCGCTGTTATACATCGTAATTAATTCGGGTTGGTGGATAAACCCGCGGGCACCCTCGAGATTCTTGCGCAACGCCGTTAGGATGCTGTACGCCCGCTTCACCAGATCGTTGCTCATTTTCAGGTCTCCTTCTGGACTATCTCCGACTGTTTCTGATAACGCATCCACCGGCTGCGATGCAGGTCAAGCTCTTGTTCCCTTCTCTCAAGGTCCGCCAGTCTATCGCCTACATAGGTCGGCGCGATTTGCCCATCAACAGGACTCCAGCGCAGATCAAATGGACCTTTAATAATGTCGCTTGGCAATGGGTTTGCCGCATGGGGATTGTCGTACACAATTGTCCGCAACACAGACTCTTCATCAGACGGGATTGCTTTCCTCCTTTCAAATCGTTCCTCCCATGAAAGCTTACGGGTTTCCTGGACTTCCTCCTTCGCAAACCGTATGCGCT
>JBEKDH010000089.1:0-17146 GCA_050014455.1 Occallatibacter sp. | reverse complement strand
GCGGAGTTCAGACTCTTAGGCCGCACGATCCTGGTATTGGCACATCATCCCTTATACACCGCGCCTGAAAACTGGAAGAAGCTAGGAACTACGCTCCGCCGCCTGGTGGATGAATCACCGCAGGCGTAATCTCCGTTGCTGTGAGAAGAGGCGAGACCATAGCTGGGGTTGGCGGCATTTCCATTTGATCCAGCCCGTCCTGGCCGGTTCAGTGGATTCATAAGAAGCTCCCATCACACCGCGAAATCGATAAATCCCCGCTGCGGATCGGTGGAGACCAGCTTCGCAGTTACCTTGTCGCCCACGTCCAGCCCCTTGCCGCCGCTGACCACCATCCCATCCACGTGCGGGTCAAGGGTGCGGACGAAGGTGCCGTACTTGTTGACGCCGGTGACGATGGCCGGGAAGCTCTGGCCGATGCGGGGGCGCAGCACCACGGCGGCGATGCGCTTCTGCATCTCGCGCTCCACCTTGCGGGCGCCGTCTTCCATCAGCGTGCAGTGGACAGCGATGTCGTTCAGATCGCCTTCAGAGTAGGGCTGCGGGGCTTTGGCGAGCCAGGCCTTCATCAGCCGCTGCGTCACCATGTCGGGGAAGCGGCGGTTGGGGGCGGTGGAGTGGGTGTAGTCCTGGACGGCCAGGCCGAAGTGGCCGGGCGAGGGCTCGTTGGGCTTGACCAGCACGTACTCGCCGGGGCCCATCAATTTGATGACCGTCAGCGACAGGTCGGGAAAGTGGTCGGGATCCTTCTGCTTCTGGGCCAGCAGGAAGTCGTTGAGGGCCTTCGAGTCGGGCTCGGCGGGCAGCGTCGTGCCCAGGCCTTCGGCCACCTCGACGATGCGATCCCAGCGCTTGGGGGTGCGGACGATGCGGCGGATGGAGGCTACGCCGGCGTCCTCGAAGGTGCGGGCGACGACGCCGTTGGCTGCCACCATGAACTCCTCGATGAGCGAGGTGGCGCGGTTCTTCTGCAGGCGAACGATCTCGACCGCCTCCTCGGCCTGCATCAGGGGGCGGGTCTCGATGGTCTCCAGATCGAGCGCGCCGTGCTGGAAGCGGCCGCCCACCATGCGCTGGGCGGCGGTGTCCTGGAGCTTGAGCTGGGCGGCCAAGTCGGTAACCGGATTCGGCCCGGCGCTGGCGGCAACCTTGGCCGGCGCGGGGCCGGTTCCCTCAAGCCAGGCACCCACGCCGTTATAAGCCAACTGCGCCCGGTTGCGGACAAGAGCGGCGTAGACCTTGCCGTCGGAAGCCGTGCCGGCCGCGTCCACCGAGAACTCGATGACGTGCGCCACGCGGTCCTCGTTCTCGTTGAGCGACGTAATCCCCTCGGAGAGCTCGGCGGGGAGCATGGGAAAGACCTTGACGCCGGTATAGACCGAGGTGGTCTCGCTCTTGGCATGCGAGTCGATCGCCGTGCCCAGCCTGACGCGGGCATCCACGTCGGCCACGCCGATCAGCACGCGGATGCGGCCGTCGGCGAGCCGCTCGGCCCACTCGATCTGGTCGAGATCTTTAGAGGTGTCGTTGTCGATGGAGGACCAGAGCAGGCCGGTCAGATCCTTGATGCCTGGGACCGCCGGCGGGGCGGGATGGGCCTCAATCGCGGCCAGTTCCGCGCCGGTTGCGGCGGGAAAGTCAGGCTGAAAACCGTGCTCGATCATGGCGGCGTGGGCCGCGGCAACAAGATTGAAATGGATGGGCTGGCTGGAATGCATGGCGAATGAAGCTCCTTGAAGGTGAAAAGCCAGCCTACCACGCCTGCGCCCTTCGAACAAAAGCGCTCGAAGGCAGGGCACCCAGCTTCTCACCCTTTTCGCAAAAGGCGCGAAAAGGATGGGGCACCCCAAATTTGCAGGAGCAGCTGGACTACCCTATTGAATGCCGAGATCGGCGAGCACCTTGGGCTTCGTTTCGTCCACGGCCAGCAGGTTATGGCATGTCGCGCAATCCTGAGGGATGCTGGCGCCGTCTTTGGCCGCGTGGTCGCCGTCGTGGCAGCGGAAGCACCCCGGATAGCTCATGTGGCCGATGTGGTTGGGATGGGTTCCCCAGGTCACTTTCATGTAAGGAAAGACGTTCTGACTATAGAGGGTCGCCAGCTGCTCGCCAGCTTGCTTGACGAGCGCGGCCTTGGCCGGCAGGACCTCGGGATGCTGGGTGCGATAGAACTCGGCAAGCTGCTCGGGAATCTTCGTGCGCGCTTCGGCGTCGCTGGCGTAGGTGGCTTTGAGCAGCTCCAGGCCCTCCTTGTGGACCCAGGGCAGATCGGGGCTGACCGCACCCTCTGCCATGGCCCGGTCGATCGCTTCTTCCGCGGTCACAAAGGTGTGGGCCGCGCGATTGTGGCAATCGATGCAATCCATCACCCGGCGTTCGCCCTGGGGCACGGCGCCGCCCGTTGCGGAGGCGGCAAAGACGGTCTGCGAGCCGTCGGCGTTTTGCCTCTGGACCCAGGGAATGGTGGTGCGAGTGGGGTCGGTGGCGATGTACTCGATGTGGCCCAGGTGTACGCCGTGAATGCCGGTCAGGTGCGAAAGGCCATCGAGGCCGCCCAGGTGGAGCACCAGCACGGTCTGGGTCTCGGTGTTCCTTTCGTCATCGGCAAAGGTGGACTTGACCAGCAGCTTTTCACCCACGAAGCGGGCCGGCGTGTGGCAGCCCTCGCAGATATACCGGGCCGGGCGCAGGCTCTCAACTGGCGACGGAATGGGAGTGGGATAGCGATCGAAGGTGACCTCAAGAACCTGCTTGGTGCCGTTCACCTTGGCGGCAAAGTACGAGGAAGCGCCCGAGCCGATGTGACAGGCCACGCAATCCACATGGGAGTGCGCCGAGATCTTGTAGGCCGTGTACTCGGGATGCATCACGTGGCAGGACTGGCCGCAGAACTGCGGCGAATCCATGTATGCAGCGCCGCGATAGCTGGCCATGGCTACCACCAGCAGATTGACGATGGTGGCCACCAGAACGATGTCCAGCCCGTGGCGGAAGATGCGGTCGTTGAGATCGATCTTGGGGAATTCGGCCGGAATCTGGCCGGCTTTCTGGAGCTTCTTGCGGCGCGCCAGCAGGCCTACAGGGATCAGCAGCAGGCCGGCGATAAACAAAGCCGGCAGGAGCAGGAAGAAGATGATGCCGAGGTAGGGATTGTCGTTGGGGCGGCCGAAGAGCTCCACCAGCCAATAGCCGATCATGGTGACGCCGGATGCGCTGGTAAGTGCGCCGCCGGCCAGGCTGATGGGATTGTTGCCGAAGAAGAGCGCCGGCCGCACCCAGCCCTCGCGGAATCTCTGAAGCACTGACACCTTGTCCCCCACGCTCAAAGGAATGGCCCGCCAAGAAGGGCGGAATCGCAACTATGGAGCCCCAACGGGCATTGTACAGGGCGGCTATTTCCAGAGGGAATCGCCGCTGCAACCGCGCCTTGGGTACACCCGTAGTGATTCCGCTCCAGGCGGGCCTGGTTCGACTTGCCGGCTCGATCCTGCCAGCTATTTCAGGCCGCGGTAGAAAGCCACCACGTCCTTGATCTGTGCGTCGGTGAGTCCCGCAATCGGCTTCATTTTGCCCTTGCCGTTCTTCACGGCGGCAGCCATTTGGTCGGCGGTCAGCGCCTTGATCTCCGGATCGGTGGATGCCTTAATCCCCATCGCCTTCGCCATCCCCGCGCTGGGGGCGCCGGTGGCGCCATGGCACATCTGGCACTTGGCTTTGTAAGTCGCTTCACCCGCGGATTGGGCGAAGCCCACGGCGCCGGCAAGAGAGACTGCAGCGGCCAGCACCAGGATGGATCGAATCGTCTTTGTCATGAAAGAAACTCCTAAAGCGTTTTCACGGTCATTGTACGCGGAAACCCCGCAGGCCGTGGGGATTGTCTCCCGTCTTTGGCCTCCAGCAGCAAATGAGGCTCTTGGGACGGCTATACAAAAGCCGAACAGATAGATGGATCTCACCCAGATCGCCGGAATGCCGCAATAGCCACTCAAGCGAAAAAAAGGTGGACTGGCAAAACCCCTAGCCCAGTCCACCCAAATGCGATCCTCGCAGGGATCGCGGTTTCGGTCAGAACTCGTAATGCAATCCGAGAGTTACGTTATTCGCATGGAAGTTCCTTGGCGCCGTCTCACCGGCCGGCGATATGTTCATGCCGGTCTGGTTAGGCAGCGTAGAACAGGCCACGGGCGTTACGGGAGCCGTAGGCGTGGGGTTCGTGGTACTGCACAGTTGCGCGCCGGAAGGACCACCTTCGCCATAGCCGTAGAAGTTGTACTCGGCTTTCCAGGTCAATCCGGGATGAAGGGTCCATGCAACGTTCACGAATGGAGACTGATTTGTAGACACCAGGGAACCCGCGACATCGCGAGGATCGTTGTAGAAGCGGCTGCCGTTCACCGAACTGATGTTATAGCCGATGTTGGATCGGAAGGTTTTGACCGGCGATAAGGCCAAAGCCACCGACCCGGATTGCGTGGGAGCATGGTTGAAGTCCAAAACGGGCCCGAAATCGTAGCCCGACCTGCCCGCGCTGGTGGCTGGGCACGCCGTGCCGCTGGGCGTCGAGGCGGCAACGGGCAAAGCAGTGGAAGCGCCCCCCAGGTAGCAGATGTTGTCTGCCATGTATACGTCGCTGTAGCCGTAGTTGAAGTCGATGCCGTAGCGATCGTTCGGGAACAGTTGCGCGCCCAGGCCCAGGACGCGGCTGTAATCCACGTGATCGAGCGGGCCGGCATACGCAACGTCATTTGCTGCCACGGCAGCCTGATCGTTGTTGGTGTTGTTGTGATGTTCCACGTCGTGATAGGCGCCCGATAGCGTCGCCCAGGGCTTTGGCCTGTACAGGGTATGCACTCTGTATAGTCTGGTTTGGCGCGGGGTCATCGGGGTAAACGCGTTGTCGGCATAAGACGCCTCGACCGTGCCGTTGATATCCCAATTGCTGGCCGGACGCAGGGCGGCGTTGAAGATTCCACCGCTCTCGTCAATCTTTACGGTTCCGTTGTTCGTCGCGTTCACGGCTAACGGGACGTCGCCGGGATTGCCGCCGGGATCGACAGGAGCAGTGGCAGTAGCAGCGCTGTACGCGTTCTCCGCAATCGTATGAGCGCGGTAGCGATAGGTGAGCGAGAGCGTGACGCGCGAAGTCGCGTCCCAGGTTCCAGTCAGGTTGTTGGTCAGATACCGCTGGCCGAAGTAAGCGGGGTTCGGAACGCCGATGGCACCGCTGCCTTCGAATGTGGAGGCAGCGGCGGCGGCTGTCACCGTGGTCAAGGTAGGGTAGTTGACGGTTGCATTTCCTGTAGTCAAGGCGGGCGTCACCTGAGTGATGAGGCTTGTCATGGTGCTCGTTCCCGGCTGGTGAACGTCGGAGAAGTCCAGCTGATCGGAGAGGCTGAACGTCTTCGTCGCCTGCCAGACGATGCCATAATCGGCGGCGACCACGGCCCGGTGCGCCGAGGCATTGCCGGTATACACAGTCGAGCGATTCGTCCCGTTCAGGCCTTGGTAGCTGTCGGAGTAGCTAGGCAGGTTCATGTTCGCATCGGTATAGCGGAGATCGCCGTTCATGGAGATGGTCTTGATGCTGGAGCTTTGCAGCCGGAAGATCTCGGTGGGATAGAGAATGCGGGTTGGCTGCGTGCGCAGATAGCTGGTGGTCACAGCGCAAGCCGCATTCACCACCGGCAAGCCGCCGGGGGTTTGCGGCGGCGAGAGCATAGGGTTGCCGCCCATGCTGGCCGTGTTGCAGGAACTGCTGGCGTAAGGCGTCAGGCTATCGTAGTTGGCCAGAAGGGCCACCTTCGTTCCATTTCCTTCCTGCACGTCGAAGTCGACGGGGGCCAAGGTAAAGTAGGAGTCCGCCTTGTAGTGATCGATTTGTTCTTCGAAGGTCAGCTTGGTGCCATGGACAGGCTTCCAATCGATGGCGCCAGTGAAATCGTCGGTGCTGTTGCGCTGATACTCCTGGAGCAGAACGTCGTGGGAGCTTGCGAACTGATAACCGCTCGGGGTCAAGCTCGGCCCCTGGAAGATACCCTGCGAGTAGCCCGCGCGAAGCGTCACCTTCGAAAGCGGGAGGATGGTGAGGTTGGTATCCGTCATGCGGCGCACGGTGTTGAACAAAAACGGCGATTGGTTCACCAGCGGCCACGCCAGCGGAGTTGTCGAGCCGGTGACGGGAATCGTCTGCCCACTGGGAATATTCGGGTTGCCGAGCAGGTCGTAGTCGAAGTACTGGCGGTCGCGGCGGAACAGTCCCGAGAACTCGTAGACCCTGCCCTTGGAGAAGTCCAGCTTGGCGAAGCTGTTTGGATCGCCGCCGAAGCCGTTGCCGATGGCCCTGAGCTCATCGACGAGGGTATCCTTCTTGCCCGGCAGCGCACGCATCTCAAAGGTCTCGCCAAGCACGCGCGGCCCAGACTGCAAATTGACCAGCGTGTCGTACATGGCCCCGCTGCCCGACTTGCTGGCCATGCGCCCACCCAGATCCACGCTCTGGTGGATCGCGTACCCATTCGGGGCACTCATCTGCGTCTCCGCTGCCGGCAAGGGAGCGGCGGGCGTCGGATTTTGGGCCACAGAGATGCCCGCCATCGTCAGTAGTAGAACGGCGGCTCCAATGCCCCCAGCGCTGCGCAGGACCATCGCCAAAGAGGGCTGTTGCTTGGACAGCCGGGAAAACCAGCCAATCTTCTTCATATGAAGCCTCACTTGAAAAAACATGTTGCTGAAATCGAAACCTTGAACTCGTGTACCACCCTGGTGCGGAATCGGGCCGCGCCTTCCAATAGGTCGGGAGGGCGCGGCGCAAATCCGTGACTCCTATCTGAGGAACGCCGCATTGATGTTGGACCCATGAATGTAGGTGTGGCAGCTGGTGCAGGGCTGTAGCTCGTCCGATCCAGCGCCCATTCCGTGAACCGTGGCGTTCGCTACCCGGCTGTGGCACTGGTTGCACAATGTGTTGATGCTGGGCATGTTCAACAGCCTTGCGTTCTGAGATCCATGCGGAGTGTGGCACCCCATGCATCCCTCCGCCTTGACCGCCGCGTGCTCGAAAACGTAAGGCCCGCGCGTCTCCGCGTGGCACTTGGTGCAGATCGCATTCTGATCGGCCGTGGACTTCAGGTTGTTGTTCCCGAAAGTGCCGTGAGCGTCATGACAGTCGCTGCACTTGACCAGACCCTCATTCACCTTGTGATGGAAAGGCATGCTGAACGCCGGCTTCACGTCGGTGTGGCATTGGAAGCAGAGCGTGGGCTGAGGCGCCTTGAGCAGCGATTCTTCCTTGCTGCCGTGGACGTCGTGGCAGCCAACGCAGCTTACGCCGGCCTTGGCATGAGGAGAACGATCGAAGTTGGGATGCACTCCCGCGTGGCAGCCCAGACACGTGGCGTCGACATCCTTGGCCGAAGCCTTGGCGGGATTGAAGATCTTGGTCACGTCCCCTCCGCCGTCAACGTGCGCCTTGCCCGGCCCATGGCAACCTTCGCAGTTCACACCGGCAGCGCCGTGCTGTGCCCCAAGCTTGGTATGCGGATTGCCCTCGAATTTTTTCGACACGTCTTCATGGCAGGTCGCGCAGACATCGCCGCCCACATAGTCCGCGGGCGCGGCGGCTTGATTTTCCGCAGGCGCGGCCTTGGGCGCCGGAGCCCCCAGAGCGGCAGCGCACATTATGCCGGCACCCAGCATCATCAAACAAGCTCGCAGTCCCAGCCATTTGCCCGGGGCCGCACCGATCTGCAATCGCGTTACAGGCCTATCTTCATGCATGAAAAATACCGCCTTGTGTGATCTCATCGCTCCCTCCGAACACAACTTTACCAGCGTCCGGCGATTCAGCCCCACTATTCCTGGTTGGGCAAAATCGGAAATTCCGCGGGTCCGCTGGCGCAACGTCCCGGAAGGAGCTCTTTGTGCGGAGCATCACTTCATTCGCTGAATGGTACGTTGGTCTTGATGCCTCAAACGGTGACGCTCATCACATGCGATGATGGCACCAATTTAGCGTCTGGATTTCCCCTATTAAGGTGACATAGATCCCCTCAACGCTGAAAACAGGCCCTCGGCACCCCTGCCGCAACCCTTCCTCCGACGCTGCCGGAACCCGGCGAGGTACGGTGTTCCACTCGGTAGAGAAGCACGCTGGGGGCTCTTTTTCTGTGCAATACAGGACAGTTTTCTCAAGGGCTTCCGGGGAGACCGGCATTGGCTGGCGCCCGTTGGCCTGGGGGGTGTTCACCGCGGTCTTTGCCGCCCGAGCGGCGTAGAGGCCGGTGGCGGAAAACGGCAGAAAACGGCCCTCAAGACTGGCGCTCGACGAGGAGATTCGAGTGCGCCGTGGCCTCTTAGAGACGTGAGGCCCATCACATCCATGGTGGGGGGCAGTAAGGCAAACTCTGTGGGAGAAAGTGCCCATTCTCCGGGAAGCTTGGGGCATCTTCACCTCGACTCGAGCCTGTGCGGCGGCATGCAAGGTCATGGGGACGGGGGGAGGAGGAGGCGCTTGATCGGCGTCGGGGGAAAACACAATGGCAGACGCAGAGATCGCGGCAGCATCGCACACGCGGCAGAAGCATCTAGCCCGGCAGATTCCGGTTGGGTGCGCGGCCTGCGCCAATCGCCGCCCCGGATGGTTCTGTTCTTTGGGCAGCGCGGTTCTGGCCGATCTCGAGCTGGTAACCAGCACGATTACCTTGCCGGCCCAGGCGTCGCTGTTTACTCAGGGCGAGGATGCCCGCTGCCTTTATCTGATCTGCGGAGGCTATCTCAAGCTCACCGCCGGCCGGCTTGAGGATCGTCAGATGATCGTGCGCGTGGCCGGTCCCGGTTCGATGCTCGGCCTGTACGCGGTTCTCTCCCACGGCGTTTATGAGGTCTCAGCCGAGTCCTTGACTGAAACCCAGCTCCGCCCGGTCGAGCGGGAGCGCTTTCTTGGCTTCCTGCGCAGCCACAAGGAGGCGCAGATGCGCGCCGTGCAATGCATCTGCCAGGAATACCGCTTTGCCCTGCAGGATGCTTGCCGGATCGCCCTGGCCGAGACCGTGGCCGCTCGCCTGGGACGCCTGCTGCTGGAGCTGGCGAATCAGATCGGCGAGCACCTGGAAGGCGGAGGCTTCCGCTTCCCGCTGCTGCTCACCCACGAAGAGATGGCCTCAATGGCCTGCACAACCCGCGAAACCGTCACCCGCACGCTCGGCCAGTTCCGCAAAGACGGCTGGATCTCGATCGAAGACTCGCTAGTCACGCTTCACCACCCGGAGCAATTGCAGACACTGCTTTGAGGGCGGCTCTGCACAAGTGTCCGTCGCGAATCCAGCATCCCCTCAAGGGTCCGCAGCAGCGGACTCAGCGTTTGTTTTGTTGCATTTGCAGCACGGCACACGACCAGAAGGTTCCCGGTGCCGGGTCGCGCCCTGTTACAGGCTTGCCGTGTGCAGAGTTTTCTTAGATTAAGATGCGTCTTTTCCCGCTTTCCCCCGGCCTGCTTCCCGAGTCAAAGAGCTATCATCAGGAGATAGGGGTCAGGGATCAGAAACCCCGAGTTGGGCCGGAACCGCGACTCTGACAACCGGCCGCCGATCTGTGGAAAATCCGTTCAGGTGGGAGTTCATTCTGCGTATGACGCGTTTTCTGGCTTGCTTGTCTTGTGTTCTTTTCTCTTGCTGCGCTGCTGTTGCCCAGGTTTCCATTCCATCTCACGTCGCAGCCTCCGCCCAGCCCAACGTCACCTCCGCCGAGAGCCCGGAGAAACGGGAGTTCCAGAAGCTTGAAGACTCCTGGTCCGACGCCATCAACCTGCGCGACCAGTACGCGTTGGAGCTCGTGCTGTCTCCTGTGTTTGTCGATATTTCCGCCGCCGGCGACATCACCACCCGCAATCAGCAACTGGCCATGATCATTGCCGGCGAGGACAAGACCATTCATATCGATCAGCGGGTGATTACGGTGCGCATGCTGGGAGACACCGCCGTGGCCAACGGAACCTATGTGCTGCACCACAAGGTTGGTTCCAGCGAGACGGACGAGAAGGGCGTCTTTACGCACGTCTTTACGCGGACACATGGCGGCTGGCTGTGCATCAACTCGCAGCGCACAGTGCTGCGCACGGACTCGAACGCCAAGTCCAAGAAGCAGTCCAATGCCGAACTCCCTTTCCACGTTCCGCTCTTCGGCAAGTAGCAACGAGGACAGCCGGCAGCGATGCATAACCTACCCATCAGGGAAGGCCGAGGATCGCAATGGTTTCTGAAACCAACGCCATTCTAGAAACCCATCGGTAAACAGCCATCGAGCATCCAGCTGGTCAGGCCCAGCAAACAGCCAACGGCAGTAAAAAATGAAAGGGGCTCCACGCAATCCAGCGCGGAGCCCTTTGGGTTTCGGTCGCTCGCCGGCCGGGTCATGCGCGCTTGAAGCGCGCCACAGGAGCAGTGGCGCCTTCACGAAGGTGACGGTGCAGCGCGCCTTGATGAACGGGCGCCGCGATATCGTGCATAGAAAACGCCGCCCATCTCCAGGCGGCGTCTTCGTCGATTTACATGACAGAAATCATTTACTGATTGTGGATTCAATCCTCATGCCGTAGAACGATCTCCGCACGAAGAACACCGACACCAGGAAGAATACGACTGCCAGGATGTGTGTGAGCTGCGGATGGCCCGAACTGAGCGTCACGGCAAGCTCGACCGCGAGCAATCCGAACAGGGTCGTGAACTTGATAATCGGGTTCATTGCCACCGACGAGGTGTCTTTGAACGGATCGCCGACGGTGTCTCCGATCACGGTTGCATCGTGCAGAGGCGTCCCCTTCTGTTTCAGGTCAACCTCTACCACCTTCTTCGCGTTGTCCCATGCGCCGCCGGCATTAGCCATGAAGATGGCCTCGTACAGTCCGAAGATCGCAATCGAGAACAGATAGCCGATAAACAGGAAGGGCTCAATGAACGAGAATGCGAGCGTAGAGAAGAAGACGGCGAGAAAGATGTTGAACATTCCCTTCTGCGCGTACTTCGTGCAGATCTCTACTACCCTCTTGCTGTCGGTGACCGATGCCTTCTCCGCGCCTTCCAATTTGATGTTCGCCTTGATGAACTCGACCGCGCGGTAAGCGCCGGTGGTGACCGCCTGCATGGAAGCGCCTGCGAACCAGTAGATCACTGCGCCGCCGCAGATCAACCCAAGCAGGAAGGGCGCGTGCAGCAGAGAGAGCTTCTGCACGTCGTGGGTCAGTCCGCCGGTCAGGGCCATGATGATCGAGAAAGTCATCGTGGTTGCGCCCACCACGGCGGTGCCGATCAGCACCGGTTTGGCCGTAGCCTTGAATGTATTGCCGGCTCCATCGTTGGCTTCCAGCAGGTACTTGGCGCGTTCGAACTTCGCATCGATGTTGAAGTCCTTCTTCAACTCGGCTTCGATGCCGGGAATCGTTTCGATCAGCGACAGCTCGTAGACGGATTGAGCATTGTCGGTGACCGGGCCGTAGGAATCCACGGCAATGGTGACCGGGCCCATGCCCAGGAAGCCGAAGGCGACCAAGCCAAAGGCGAAGACGGCGGGAGCGAGCATCATTCCCGCCGGATTATTCTGTGAATCCGGTATGCCCAAACTGAAGTAATAGCCCAATCCCATGAGCGCGACCATGCTCAGTCCCAGCCAGTAGGCCGAAAAATTGCCGGCCACGAGTCCCGACAAGATCCCCAGGGAAGCTCCGCCTTCTTTCGCCGAGGTTACGACTTCTTGCACGTGACTCGAGTTGGTTGAAGTGAAAACCTTGACCAATTCCGGGATGAGCGCTCCCGCCAGGGTTCCGCACGAGATGATGGAAGCCAGCTTCCACCAGAGCGTTCCGTCACCGAGGTCGGGGATTATCAAGTACGAGACGATGTAGGTCAGGACAATGGAAACGATGGATGTGATCCATACCAGCGAGGTCAATGGCGCCTCAAAGTCCATTTCGTCGGAGTTCGCGTATCTGGCGTGAGCGATTGCGCCATTGAGGAAGTAGGCGCCCGAGCTGGAGAGCAGCATGGCTACGCGCATCACGAAGATCCAAACCAGCAGTTGCACCTGCGTCGCAGGATTCGGGACTGCCAGCAGAATAAAGGTGATCAATGCCACGCCGGTGACGCCGTAGGTTTCAAAGCCATCGGCGCTCGGGCCGACGGAGTCGCCCGCGTTGTCACCCGTGCAGTCGGCGATGACACCGGGGTTGCGCGCATCGTCTTCCTTGATCTTGAAGACGATCTTCATCAGGTCGGAGCCGATGTCGGCGATCTTGGTGAAGATACCGCCGGCAATACGCAGGGCCGCGGCGCCCAGGCTTTCGCCAATCGCGAAGCCGATGAAGCATGGGCCCGCATAATCGCGCGGGATAAACAAGAGGATACACAGCATGATGAGGAGCTCAACCGAGATCAGCAACATGCCGATGCTCATGCCGGCCTTCAGCGGAATCGCAAAACATGGATACGGCTTGCCGCGCAATCCCGCGAATGCCGTCCGTGAGTTGGCAAAGGTGTTTACGCGAATTCCAAACCACGCCACCCCGTAGCTGCCCGCGATGCCGACCAGCGAGAACAGCAAGATGACCGGCAGCGTTACCCAGATCGGTTTATTCGGCACCGGCGCCAGCAAGCCGAAGTACAGCGAGATGATGACCGCGATGAATGCCCAGAGCAGAAGGATGAACTTGCCCTGCGTGACCAAATACGTTTTGCACGTCTCATAGATCAGTTCGGAGATCTCGCGCATGGAGCGATGAACCGGCAGGTTCTTCAACTGCACATAGATCGCCAGGCCGAACAGCAGTCCGCCGACGCAGAACAGCAATCCGATCGAGAGAAGCGCATGTCCGTTCAAGCCGAGAAAACTCACGCTCGTCAAATCGGGCAGCACCAGGCTGGCTTCGCCTCCGCCCGCGTGTTCCGCCTGCCCATAGGCAAATGTCGGAAGCAGCAGGCCCAGGAGGATCGCCGCGGTCTTGTAGTGGCGCTTCGAGAAGGTTTTAGCGCCCTCCTTGATCGCGCCCGCGAAATCCTGCATCTCCAGCGTTCCGAAATCCGAACCGATTACGAAGCGCGCAAAGTAGAAAGCCACAGCGAGCGAGAGCGCGCTAACGCCCAGAAAAGAGTACACCCAATACAGTGCAGTCACATGTCCTCCCAGACTAAGGTTTGAAGCTGTATCGCGGAACGGCCCAAAAGAGTTGGGCCTCGCGGAACAGCGCAGAAATGTCAATCGAAGCCTATCATCCGCCGGGGAGGCTGTCGAGTGATTGCAGTCACATTGTTCCGTCGCCGCGAATTTGCGGGAATGGGAGCAGCCGGCGGTTGCGCTTCTCCCGGATCGGGCCGGAAGTCTGCCCGGAATGAGTGGAAACACTCTCGCTGCTCTCCGCTTCTGGCATCGATCCCGCGGCTACGCCGCGCGACAATTTAGACTGTTTGAGGACCGATAACCGCGGAACGGAGAACGCTTGAAGAAGAAGCAGTTGATCCTGAGTCTGATCGTCCTGGTCGCGTTGGCCGCGCTAGGGGTTTATGCGCAGCACAAGCATCCCTTCCACTGGCACACGTTTGTTCAGCAATTCGCGCTGGCCGACTGGCGCAGGATCGGCATTGCCGCCGGCTGCATCTATCTGGCCTACATCTTCCGCTCGGTGCGCTGGGCCTTGCTGCTGAAACCCAACAAGAAGGTAGGGCCTCTTTCGCTTCTGGGGACGCAGGTGATCGGCTTTACGGCGGTCGCGCTGATCGGCAGAATCGCCGACCTGGTGCGCCCCTATCTAGTTGCCAGAAAGACCGGCTTGCCGGTCAGCACCCAGATCGCGGTTTACATCGTCGAGCGGCTCTTTGACGCCGGGTCCATGGCCCTCATCTTCTCCTCCGTGATTCTGCTGGCTCCGGCTGGAGCGCTCCCCCACCCTGAGCTATTCAGAAAGTTCGGCTACGGGGGGCTTGCCGGCACCGTGCTGGGAGCACTGTTTCTGGTGGCCGTGCGCCTGGCCGGGGGCGTTGTGGCTTCGTTTTTCGAAGGCGCCTTCGGCGTGGTCTCCAAGCGCCTGGGCCATGCCGTGGGAGCAAAGATTCGCAGCTTCCGCACCGGACTGAACACCCTGCGCTCGCCCGCCGACTTTGCCGTCACCCTGACGCTTTCGCTGGCCATGTGGGGGCTGATTACGATGGCCTATGTGGAAGGAACCACGGCTTTTGTCAGCGGCGACCAACGGGCGTCGGTCACGCTGGCCAAGTGCATGGTGCTCATGGTCGGCGGTGGCGTGGCCAGTATCGTTCAGTTGCCCGTGCTGGGCTGGTTCACCCAGATTGCCGCGCTCGAGGAGATTTTGAGAAACCTCTTCACCCTGTCGCCCGAGACCTCGACTGCCTGCGCCGCGACGCTGCTCCTGATCACCTTTCTGGGAATCGTGCCAGTGGGCTTGATCTGGGCGCATTTCGAGCACGTGAGCCTGCGCAAGGTGGCCGTGGAAAGCGAACGCGCCGGAGAGCAACTGGCGGTGGACGATGAGGCCGACGAGGACGATGCGCTGTAACGCTTGCCGTTCTTAACGAATGGCGTTCAATTTCAAGCCACGGGCCCAGGCGGCGTAATACTTTCCTCTGCCGGAAGTGCCGGCCTGGTAAATCGGATTGCGCTTGGGCCGACCGCCCCGCCGGTCATGATCATGCTCATGGCCTGCTCCATGTTGAGGTCCGTTTCGGTCACGCGGCCGATGGGCAGTATCTGCAAAAAAGCCGAAGTGGGGTTGATGGCATTGGGCAACAGCACCGCGGCCAGCAGTTCGCCTGTGGTTTCGTCGGTGAGCGTGCGAGTCAGGAACCCAATGCTCTTCTGGCCTTCGATGGGAAAATCGACCAGCACCACGCGCTGGCTCGACTCCTTTTTCACCATCATGCTGTCAAGAAGCTGGCGGACGGAAGTGTAGATTTTGGCGACAACCGGAAGCCGCTCCAGCGCAGCCTCAAAGAGCTTGAAAGCCTGGCGGCCGATCACCAGCGAAGTCACCCGGCCCACCACGTAGAGCACAGCCAGGGTGAGGATCACGGCCAGCAGGGATTGCAACCACGGCTCGTTGAGCCAATCCCCAGGCAAGATGGCCGCCAGCAGCCATATCGCGGGCAAACCCGCCTTGGCCAGGACGCCCAAAAGGAAACTGAAGACCAGGTAGGTAACAAACAACGGTCCAATGGTAATGATGCCGGCCAGAATGTTCCTTTGCAGGCTGTGTAGCGTACGGGCAAGGACAGGATTCATACGCTTCTCCTGCCTACGAGGATACGCGACTGCTGAGCTTGCGCTTCTTACGGATGTTCAAAACCGAGCGCCCAGCCCTGGAACACCGGACCGCAAACGGACCAATGCGCGCCCGGAATGCGGATTTTCCCCGTGGCGCGCCATTCCCTTATAGAATGCTGAAAGAGGGGACCATGAGCGAATTTGCTGGTTTTGGCTTGAGTGAGGGGAACGACCAGGACCGCCGGAAACCGCACCGGGACGAACCGCGGCTGCGCGCGGTTGGATCTCCGCTGCCGGTTGGACTCCGCGATCCATCCCCCCTGCAGCCGGTCCCGGGCGATGCTCAGCGTTATCGCAGTACCCCTCCTCCGCCAGAGCATGCGCTGGCCCGGTCGGCGCCCGCACACCAGCCTCCCTCCGGCCTGCAGCGCGCCGCCGGCGCCCTGCGCGCGGCGCTGCCCTTTGTCCAGCGGATATTGCCTCTGCTGGACGGGAACATTGGCACCGCCGTATCGAATGTCCTGGCGCCGTACCCGCAGATGCCCCCGCCTCCTCCACCTGTCGATCTTGAGCCCATCGAAGACAGCCTCTCTGAACTTCAGATGCAGCATAGGGCTTTGCGCAATCAGTTTCTTGAGCAGAAAACGGCGCTGAAGCGAGTCGAGGATCAGTTGGAGACGGTGCGCGAAGCCGCCGACCGCACTGCGCGCGAGCAGGAGGAAGTTCTCGAAGGTATGCAGGCCGTTCGCAAAAAGGTCAATCGGTTTGCGATTCTGGCGTCGGCGCTGCTGGCCGTCTCCTTGATCATGAACGTGCTCCTGTTTCTTCACGTCCAGCACATGATTCCCTGATTCCTGAAGACACGGTATGGCTTTCCGCGGCCCCGCACCGCAAGAGGAGAGCTTCGTTGTTTGCCCCAGATCCGCGCGCCCATCTCCCGGACGCGAGTTCGGCTCACGTTTCAAAATGATTGTTTCTAATCCAAAGAATCACTTGTTTGCGATGTCAACGATCTTGTTGTTTATGTGAATACAGACTTGAAGGATTGAGCCGCCTCTTTTGCGGTTGGTGTATTGGAGCATTGCCAGCAGTGTTTGCGGAGGGTTACTATTTGTCGCAGAGTAACCAGGGTTATTCTTATCCAAACCCTTTTGTAAGCCACTATGCAGTTGTTCCCAGGTTCAAAGAGCTTCACCAACGAGCGTCGCTGACAAGCGTGCGCAATCGGAGTGTCTCCTCATGGCGTGGTATGCCTACTGCATCGGTGAAAGACAAGCTTTTCCTGAGATAGCCCGTCATCGCAAGCCCGTTCCGATGCAGTCTCTGCTCGGGGTGAGCGGCAACCAGGTCTTTGTTTATCCCGCCAGCGACCTCGCTGTGGTAGTGAGCGAACACAACCCCGCGGAACCACTGAACCAGAAATCCGGCGTCGACCACGCCCGCGTCATCGCCGACTGCTTCCACCACTCCACCGTGCTGCCCTTCCGCTTCGGGACCGTTTTCAGCGACGATGAAAGCCTGCGCAAGTCCGTCCGCTCGAACCAGCGTCAGTTTCTGGGCAACATCGACAAGCTGCGCGGCAAGACCGAGATGCACTTGAAGGTCTTTGTGGACGACTGCTGTGGGCGCGCGATCGAAAGGCGCCTGCCGGCCGGGGGGATGGAACGCGGGTATCTGACCAACATGCGCGAGAATGCCTCGCGTACGCGGGATAGGCAGACCCGGGCGCGCGCCGTGAGCTTTCAGATGCATCGCCTCTTCCTGCCTCTGGACGAGGAGGTGACCTGCCGGCTTACCGAAAGCGGCAAGATGGTGCTGGACATCGCCCACCTCATCGACCGCAAGTGCGTGGAACGCTACCAGAGCAAGTTCGCGGCTACCAGCGCCC
>JBEKDH010000088.1:0-17209 GCA_050014455.1 Occallatibacter sp. | reverse complement strand
AAAGAACTCCTTGGCATGGGCGATGGTCAGCGCCGTCGCCTGGCAGATGTTCTGGCCATTGATGCGCACCGACCGCGCCTCGGCCCGCAGCCGCTGCCCCCGGCAGTCCGGGCACTCGGCGTAGCCGCGATACTTACTCAGCATCACCCGCACGTGCAGCTTGTACTTCTTGCGCTCCATTTGCGCAAAGAATCCCCAAACCCCCACGAAGCTGCCTTTGCCGCGCAGCACCGTCTCGCGCGCCGCATCGGGCAGGTCGCGCCAGGGCACGTCCATGGGAATCTGTAGCGCCTCCGCCTGCTTGCGCAAGTCGGTGAACCACGGACGGTACTTGGGCCGGTTCCACGGGTCGATGGCGCCCTCGTTCAGGCTCAGCTTCTTGTCCGGAATCACCAGGTTCAGGTCGAAGTCCACAGTGTTGCCAAAGCCCTGGCAGCGCGGGCAGGCCCCAAAGGGATTGTTGAAGCTGAACAGCCGCGGCTCCGGTTCCTTGCCCTGCCGGTGGCAGCTCTTGCACTCGTACGCGCCACTGAAGCGATGGCGCTTGCGCTCCGCGCCTTCGTCGCGCGGCTTCGGGGCCCCCACGGACAGGCGGGCACCCTCTGGGTGGTCCGTGGGGCGGGGAACCTCCTCGAAAATCACCTCGCCGGACTCGCGGTAGGCAGTTTCTGCCGCGTCCACAATCCGCGAGCGGTTCTCCGCGCTCACCACAATCCTGTCCAAGAGGACAAAGATGGGCAGCGTCAAGTCCAGGTCGAGCAGCGACTCCGGCGTCGAGAACTCGAAGATCCGGCCCTGCTGATAGAGCCGGTTGAAGCCGCCCGAGCGCAACTCGGCAAGCCGCGCCTTCAGCGTTTCGGTGTGGGGCGAATCCCCTCCGTTCACCACCGGCTTGGACTTCGCTGCCGTCTTCGCCGTCCGCACACCGGCCTTTACGGGCTTCGCTGGCGGCTCCGCCTCGGGCGATGCACCGGCCACCGGAAACAGCGCCTGCAAACGCGTTCCCTCGCCCAGCCCCAGCGCAGCCTCTGCGATCTCGTCCATCGAGTCGCGCTTGACCAGGCCGTCGCAAAAGACGCAATGCACCGTTCCGCAGCGCGCGTAGAGCAGGCGCAGGTAATCGTAGATTTCGGTCGCGGTCGCCACGGTCGAGCGCGGGTTGCGGGTCGAATTCTTCTGCTTGATGGCGATCGCCGGCGCCAGGCCGTCGATCAGGTCCACATCGGGCTTCTCGATCCGCTCCAGAAACTGCCGCGCATAGGCCGAAAGCGACTCCACATACCGCCGCTGCCCCTCGGCATAGATGGTGTCGAAGGCCAACGAACTCTTCCCCGACCCCGAGACCCCGCTGATCACCGTCAGCATCCCATGGGGAATCTCGCAGGAGATGTTCTTCAGGTTGTGAGTCCGCGCGCCGCGGATGATGATGGAGTCATTCAAAGGGAAGGCACCGCTGAGAAGTTGTCCGGCCGCATCCCTGTCCCCTCGGCGAGGCTCAGGGCGCAACCGGCCATTCTCCATTATAGGATGCGCCGACCGCCGGCTTTGGTCGCGGCGCAGTCTCCGGTTTGGCGGTGATACAACAGAAGAGGAGTAAGGCGATGCCAGTCCCCTCGAAATTGCTCCTCGCGACAGCCCTGACGGCAGGCTCGCTGGCCGCCCATGCAAATCCGGCCGCACAGGAGCCCACGACGCGCTGCGATCCGCCTCCCGGATCGCTATCCAGTTTGACTCGGGCCCAGAAAAAGGCGTTTATGGACTCGCAGAATGCGTTCATCGCCAACCGCTTTGCCGATGCGCTTGGAGAGCTGCGCAGTCTGCTGGCACAGCTTCCGCCAGACACGCCGGCACAGAGCGCGATGGCGGAGAGAACAGCGGAAGCGGCGGTCTATGCGGGGGAACAAACCTACGCGATATCGCTCCTGAAGCCCATCGAGGCGCGCAATGGAAGCGACTGTCCGGCGAGAACACTCCTGGCTCGGGCCTATGCGGAGGAAGGGCGGTCGGCAGAGCGCGACGCTGAGATCAGCGCTCTCACTGCACTTCACAAGGAGGCTCCGGAATCGCCCGCCGGCAAACTCGACGCCTTCCTGCTGGAGCAACATAGCCTGAAGGGCGGCGGAGCAGTCACCATCGCATACTTTCTGCGACCCGCGGCTCCTCACAATACGCATCTCCTTGCGCAGATATTTGACGCTTCCGGCAGCCTGATGCTGCACATCGAGCTCGACAGCGGTGATTCTGACCAGGTGTACTTCAGGGAAACTCATCCCGACCTGGCGGCCAAGGGCGATCGACAGTTTTCCCTCGATGCCTTCTTGGACAAGGCTGTGCCCGGCGACACGAGCGATGACCGGCACGCTCTCATTCAGTTCTTCGACGGCGCGCCGAGCTATGACACTGTACGGGATCAAATTCTTGCAATCGAGGAACGCAGCGCCAAGTCCGTTCCCTGACGAATCGCCGCAGTCCTCGGGTTGTCGCCGATTCGGAAGCTGCACAGCTGCCCTTGGCTAGCGTCCGTTCGCCGTGGTGGTACTCCCAGCTGCGGCATCGGCGCCCCGCTCCCTGCCTTCACGCCCGCTTGCGCACTTCGCGGTCCAGGCGGTCCATCCAGATCAGATAGCTCAGGAACTCCCAGCGCGAGACCCAGAAAAACCCCAGTATCTTGCCCATGGTCAGCGTTTCGGCGGGCATGCCGGAGTAGGTTTCAACCCGCCAGCGCATATATGGGCTGCGCCAGAAAGCCAGCCGGTGGCCGCGAGTCGCGTTCCACATGAATCGGATCGGAGCGAGCAATGTGCTTCCTTCTGAATGAAGTATAGACGGATTCACACCTGGCGCGCTGGTCCGGAGCGGGAAACGGCGACGCCGAGCGCCGGATAGGAGATCGCAGCCCGCCGCTTCTCCGTTGGCGCAGCGCCTACGGCCCCAACTTGCTGAACAGGCTGTTCGATTGCGCATCGAGTTGCGCGATCACGTCCTCGAGCGCCGTCTGTTGAGTCTCGGAGAGCGATAGCTGCGTGGAGACCTGCGCCACATCGGCCTGCATCAGGTTGGTCTGCGCGCTGGTCAGCTGGGTCTGATCGCTGGTTACCGCGTCGGAAGCGGCGGTGAGCTGGGTAATGGAGTTGTCGATGGTCACGCGCTGCTGCGAGACGTAGTTCATGGCCGTGCCCAACGCCTCGGTATCGCTCACGGCCTGGTCGGTGTTGACCGTGCCGGTGGAGTAGTCGGCCACCAGGTCGTTCAGGGCTCCAAAGACGCTGTTCGCGCCGGTGGCCGAGAAGATCTGATTGCCCGGCACATTCAGCTGGATCTTCTGGCCGTTGGGCGTCTCCAGATAGTTGATGTCGTTGTCGCCGCTGTAGGTGGTGGTGGCCGGCGACGCGCCCGTCGAGGTACTGAAAGGACTCGTGGACGTCTGGCCGCCGGCAAAGATGTACTGGCCCTGGTAGTTGGTATTGGCCAGCGACTGCACCTCGTTGAGAATGCCGGAGATCTGACTCCCGATGGACTTCACATCGCTGGGGTTCATGGTGCCGTTGTTGGCGCTGGTGGCCAGGGAAATGGCCTGGGTGAGTTGCGAGACCACGCTGCCCAGGGTCGAATCGGCCACCTGCAATTGGCCGGTGACCAGATTCGTGCTTTGCGTGAAGGAATCGTCCTGCTGAATCTGGTTGAGCAGCAGTACATTCTGCCCGGAGGCGACGGGATTCTGGCTCAGCGAAGTGATGGTCACGCCGCTTGAAAGCTCGGCGGTCAACTGCTGCTCGCTCGCTTGGCTCTGGTCGAGGGCGCCGGCCAGATTGGAAACGTAATTCGGATCCACCCGCATTCAATTCCTCCCAGAATCGTGTCGTGTCATGGGTTCCGCTTCCTCGCCTGTCATTCTGAGCGAAGTCCGCCGCGGCGGACGGAGTCGAAGAACCTGCGTTTCGTTCCTTTGCGGCCAGGGTCGGACAGCAAGCCTTAGGAGACCGTTGCCTGCTCGCCCAGGTTCAAGGCCGAGGCCATGATCGTATTCAGCATCGTGAACACCTGCGAAGCCGCCTGATAGCTGCGCTCCAATGTGCTCATGGAAGAAGCTTCATCGTCCAGATTGACGCTGGAGAGAGCGTTGTTCTGCGTCGTCAACTGCGTCACCGAGGCGTTTTGCGCCGTATTCTCGGTTTGCACGCTGGAGACAGTGGAACCCAGCGTGGAGACGAAGTTCGAGTAGTAATCGGTCGGCGTCTGGCCATTGACGATCGATTGGTTGGCCAGGCCGGCCATGGCCGTGGCATTCGTGTTGTCGCCAGTTCCCTGCCCCAATGCGGCGGCGGCAATCTGATTGGGGTCGGTCATGGTCACGCTCATGCCGGACGCGCTGTCGGCCACGGCTGTGGGCTCGTTGAAGATGTAGTGAGGATTGGCGACTGTGCCGGTGGATCCATCCAGATCGGTTCCCGTGTTGTTCAGCGCATTCACCTGCGTGGAGACGCTGTAGGCCAGTTGATCGAGCGAATTCATCACGCTGGGAATATCCTGGTCGCGCGCCGTAAGATAGCCGCCCAACTCCCCTCCCCCGCCGGCCAGTTGCGTTGTCACATCCGTCGTCCCCAAATAGAAATGGGTGGCCCCGCCCACCGTCCCGGTGGTCAACTGGAAGCTCGACCCCCCGGTGAGCACCAACTGGCCGGAGGTGGTGGTGATCGAGAGGCCATTGTTCTCGGTGGTGATCTGGTTGATTCCAAACAACTGCGAAAGCTGGCCGATGTCCTGCTGGCGATCGTCCTCCAGCGTGCCCGCATCGGCATTGGGCGAGGTGGACTGAATCTGCAGATTCAACTGAGCGATGGCGCTGGTCAGCGAGTTCACCTGGCTGGTCACGCCGCTCGCCTCCTGATCGAGAGCCGCCCGCTGCTCATTCAGGCTGGCCGCCGCGTTGGAAACATCGCCGGCCAGGGTCGAAGCCGACGATAGCACTTGCTGGCGGAGCGCATTGTCGGTGGGGTTGGCCTCCAGCGACGCAAAGGAGTTGAAGAAGCCGGTAATGTCGCTGCCGATGTCTCCCGCTGTCGCGCTGGCCGAGCCGGAGTCCGGCGTGAACAGCGCCTGCACGCCGGTCAGCGCCGTCAGCCGGGCGCTGGAAGCCGAGGCCAGCTGCTGCTGCTGGTTCAGCCGCTCCTCGAGCACCCGGTCCCGCAACGACGTGGGGCCAGTTTCCGTGACCCCCGAGCCGTAGGAGGCTCCGTTGATTTCAACGGGCGAATTCTCACTCCAGTTGGGAGTCTCCTCGGTATAGCCGGGGGTGTTGGCGTTGGCCACGTTGTTGGCCACAATGCTGAGCGCCGACTGATCGGCGTCCAGGGCCCCTGAGATCAGGCTGAATGCGGAGTTAATGGTTCCCATCGCCGCTCCCCGTCCGCGCCCATCCTTGCGCCGTCCGTTCTCCGTACTCCAACCGGCCCCCGCGCAACTCCCGCAAGCGGTTCATCACCTGTAGATTGGCGCGCGTAGCCTCGAGCACCCGGGCGAAGACTGCCATCTCTCCCACGGCCTCCCGGGCCTGGCTGGCCAGCGAGACGCGCTCCCCTGCGCTGGCTGGCGGCAGCTCCCGATTCAGCGCCTGGCACGAGAGCGCCAACTCCTCCAGCCGGTCTGCATCCAGGCGGGCCAGCGCCCGCGAAGCCTCCACCACAAGCTCCTTCAGCTCACGCTGCCCCCGGCGCTCCCAAAACTCGTCCATGACCCGCTTCCCCTTCCTTCCTTTGGCTCGACATCATCCTCCGGTGCCAAAACCGCATTACTCTCCCAGGCCCAGCATGGAATCCACAACCTTGGAGGCCACCGCCGATGCTGGCACATTGTAGGTTCCAGCGGCAATCGCTGCCTGCACACTTGCCACCTTGTCGGCGCGCACGCCCGGGTCGGCGGCGGTGAGCGAAACCTCGTTCCCGGCGCTGCTGAATGTCGCCCGGTCGTTCGCGAACGCGCTTCCCGCGGCTGCGGCATTGCTCTTGGCCTGGGGCGCGGCCGGGAGTTGCTGCGTCACCCCCAAAAGCGACTTCAATCCATCGAGACTACTGCGAATGTCCATACCACTTGCTCCTTGCTGGGCCTATCGGCATGTTCACTAATCACTCTAGTCATTTGGAAGCTCTCATGACGGTATCGAGGTGCCGATTTCCGGTTACCGTCCCAGTTGCGGCGCGGTTACCGGAATGGGAGAGATCCTTGATGATCTGGCTGGCAATTCCGAAGCTTCCCCCCTGGCTCAGCGCCTGAGCCAGAGCCTCGGAGGCAAACTCGCCCAGCGCCCCGCCGCTGCCAGAGCCGCTGTCCGAGTCCTCGTCCGCTCCCGTGAGCGAACTGCCGCGCGTCATGGGCTTCATCAGCTCCTTCATCATCTGCGCCTCGAACTCGTGCGCCGCCCGCACCAGCCTGGGCTGCGGGGTTGCCGCATCTCCGCCGCCCGCTGCCGAGGTTGCCACCGCCATCGAATGCATCAGAGCACCTCCAAATCGGCCTCCAGCGCACCGGCCGCCTTCATCGCCTGCAGAATCGAAATCACATCCCGCGCGCCTGCCCCTGTCCGCTGCAATTCCTGGACCAAATCCTCCACCGTCGCGCCCTCTTTCAGGTCGATGCGATTGACCGGCTTGTCCTGGGCCTGAAGAGCGGTCTGCTGCACCACCTGCGTCGTTCCCGACGCGCCCGGATTTGGCTGCGAAACAAGGGTCTCGGAGATTACATTCACCGACAGGCCTCCGTGCAGGATGGAAACCGGCTGCAGGCGAACTGTGCCCCCGATGACCACCGTACCGGTCCGCTCGTTCACCACCACGCGGGCCGGCGGGTACACCTCGACTTCAACGGCTTCCACCCGGTCGAGCAGCGACGCCATATCCTCATCCGCAGCCGCCGCAATCTCCACCCGCCGGCTGTCGACGGCGTGGGCGCGCTCCGATCCCAGCGCCCGGTCAATGGCCGCGGCCATCCGCTCGGCCGTATGGAAGTCGGCATCGTTCAGCACCACGCTGACCATGTGCATTTGCTTCAAATCGAAGGGAACCAGCCGCTCCACCAATGCTCCGCCAGGAACGCGCGCGGTTGTCGGGTGGTTGAGCTGCTTGGAGTTGCCTCCCGAAGTGGCCATGTAGCCGCCCAGTACCAAAGCGCCCTGCGCCTCGGCGTAGACCTGCCCGTCCGGCCCGTAGAGCGGAGTCATCAGCAGGATGCCCCCTTCGAGCGACCGCGCGTCTCCGGCCGAGGAGACGGTGATGTCCAGCTTGTAGCCCGGACGGCTGAAGGGCGGCAGCGTAGCCACCACAAAGACCCCGGCCATGTTCTTCACCTGCATGTTGCTGGCGCTGTTGGAGCCGGTCTGGGGTACGGTGACGCCCATCCGCTCCAGTGCGGAGATCAGGGTCTGGGCCGGAAAGACGGTCTGCGAACTGTCCCCGGTGCCGCGCAACCCCACCACCAGCCCGTAACCCACCAACTGGTTGTCCCGGATCCCCTCGATGGCGGCCACATCCTTGATCCGCGCCAGCTTCGGCGCGGACTCGGCAGGAGCCAGAGTTGCCGCGAGCGCCAGCGCCGCCGCCAGCGGAATCGAACCCCAGACCGATCTCCCCAACCGCTCCCGCGCCGGTCTCTGTTTCGCATCCCGCTTGGCCATCATCTCTCGTCCCGCCCATCCCCGACCGGCTATTCCCTAGTCCCTATTCCCTATTCCCAATTCCCTGACCCGTGACCCCTAGAAGATGATCAGCCTCTCAAGCAAGCGCACCAGCGGGTTCTGCCGGTAGGTGGAATCGTTGACGATGCCCTTGCCGGTCACTTCCAGTTCCAGGTCGGTCATGGCCGTCGACAGCACCTGATTCTGCGCGCTCACATCCTCGGGGCGCACCAGGCCGCGCAGCTTGATCAGCTGCGTCTGCTGCGAGAAGGTCAACTGCCGCGTCGCCTGCACCACCAGCATTCCGTTGGGCAGCACATCTACCACCTCGGCGCCGAAGGTGGTTGCAAGGCTGGAGTTGGTCGTGCTCTGCCCCTGCGCCGTCAGCCCCGAGGAGGCTGTCATGCCAACCAGGTTTTGCAGGGCGTTCGAGGCCTTCAGCTTGCCGAAGAGCGAGGTCAATCCGGAGTTGGCGTTCGAGGCTCGTGAGTTCTTGACCTGGCCGTCGGTCGAGGCCGCCAGGCTCTCCGTCACCACGATCGCCACCACGTCGTGAAGCCGCACCGCCTTGGCGTCAGTGCCCAGCCGCACCAGCCGGCCCTCGGGAGTCCAGATCGAGCCAGGCGTCTTCACCTCCGCCGCCTGCTGCGCCCGCACCCGCTCAATGTAGGCGTGCAGAGCTGCTTCGGGCGGCGTCGGCTTGGCTACCGGCGGGAACGGAATCTTCCGTCCGTCCAGAGCGCGAACGGGCGCCCCCGCCATCAGAGCCACAGACACGAAAAGCATCAGAACAAAAAGGAATCTCCGCTTCATGGTCGCGTCTCCGTCTGGGGTTGAAGCGCTGCCCGGCCCGGCCCCAGAGCTACTGCCCGCACTACCCTGCCCCCAATCCTCAGCCGGGCATCGAGAACGGAGCCTATGACCGCCGGGTTCAGTGCAACCGCTTCCAGGCGCGCCTCGACCACCGCAGTATTCTCTTCGACAACCAGCCGTTCGCCGGCGCGAATGACCGTTCGGGGTCCTGTCCCGGACGGCTCGAACCCCGCCTGCCCCTGCTGGACCAGTTTGCGGCCGCTCTCCGCCAGCAGCAGGAGTCCCGGCCCGCCGGGATGATCGGCATTCCGCATCAGCAGCCACCGGGCTCCGCTGTGCGGGTCGTCGATCTCGCGAACGATTTCGCCCCCGGTCTGTGCCAGCGCCAGCCCCGGCACCGAGATCAGAATCCGCATGCCGGGGCCGGTTGCGGCAGCCGTCTGCCCGCGGGCCCAGGACGCCGCTACCATTACAACCAGCGCCGCGCCCCACCGCATTGTCCGCCCCGTTTTCATCCCGCCTCCGCCGTGCCAGTTTTCATGTATTACATTAGCTCTACCGTGTCATATTGTTGACTTGAGAATACATATCGTCGGCTGCCTTGATCACCTTGGAGTTCGATTCGTAGGCTCGCTGGGCCAGCACCATCTGTACAAACATGGTCACCACGTCCACATTCGAGTTCTCCAGGTAGCCCTGCTGCAGGGTACCCAACCCTTCCGTGCCGCCGGGGTTGCCCAGCACCGGGTCGCCGGAGCTGAGGGTGGTCTGCAACAGGTTCGATCCCATGCTTTCCAGACCGCCGGGATTGGGAAAGGTGGCCAGTTGCAGTTGCCCCAGTTGCGAGGGGTTCTGCTGCCCGGCCAGAGTCGCGTTCACCACTCCGTACTGGGTGATGGTGACGGCGGTGGCGTTCGAAGGAATGGTGATGGTGGGAATCACCGGATCGCCGTCGGTGGTGACCAGGGTTCCCTGGTTATTGAGTTGAAACTGCCCGGCGCGGGTATAGGCGATGGTTCCGTCGGGCCGCTGCACCTGAAAAAAGCCGGTTCCCTCGATGGCCACGTCCAGCGGGTTCGAGGTCTGGTTCAGCGATCCCTGGGTCATGATCACCTCGGTGGCCGCGGATTTGGTGCCCAATCCGATCTGCAGCCCGGCCGAGACCGTGGACTGGCTCTGCGCCGCTCCGGGCGTCACCAGGTTCTGGTAGACCATGTCCTGAAACTCCAGGCGCAACTGCCGGAATCCGGTGGTCGAGGAGTTGGCCAGGTTGTTGGCGATGGTATCCAGGTTCATCTGCTGCGCGCTCATGCCGCTGGCGGCTGTATACAAGGCTCGAATCATCCTTCTCCTCCTTGAGGGTCTAGTCCCTAGTCCCTGCCCCTCACACTCTGGGCAGATCCTCGCTGGCGATCTTGTTGAACTCGGTGTGGAAGATGGTCAGCGCCTTCTGCATCATCTCCGCCTGGCGCTGCATCACGATCAAGTTCAGTGACCCCTCAATGACGTCCTGGTTGGCGGCCTCGATGGCTCCCTGGTGGACGGTTGCATTCACTGCCGGCGCCGGCGTGCTCCCTTGCGGAGCGATGTAGCGGTTGGCGCCCTCGGGTGTCAGCTCGACACCGGCGGGAAAGGTGAAGACCCCCACTGCGGCCACCACGCCGCCTGCCACCGAAAGCACGCCGTCCGAGCCCACGCTCACCTCGCCCGGCGGAACCGGAATGGGCTGGCCCGTGGCCGACAGCACCGGCTCGCCCGCGGAGGTGACCAGTTGCCCGTTCTGGGCGCGATGGAAGCCGCCGTCGCGGGTGTAGCGAATGCCGTTCGGGGTCTGAACCTGAAAGAATCCCTCGCCCTCGATAGCCAGATCGAGGGGATTGCCGGTCTGCTGAAGCGCGCCCTGGGCCATGCTCAGCCGGTCGCCGCCCAGCAATCCGAAGTTGTTCACCACGCGCCCCAGTTGCGAGTCCAGGGCGTCGGGACCCAGCAGCACGGAGCGAAAGTACTCCCGCTCTGCCCGGTAGCCGGGAGTCCCGGCATTGGCCAGATTGGCGGCCGCCGTGTCCAGCGCCTGGGTTCGAGCCACCAGCCCGGTCATCGCCGCATAGTAGCCGCTGTCCATCGAACCCGCCTCCTGCCAGGCAGGAAGCGTGCAGGTCGAGGACCGGAAGTGACTCGGAAGTGATTAGAAGAACGTCAGAATTGAAGCGCAGGGGTCAGGGATCGGAGAACCGGGCAAGCGACAGCCTCCAACTGCCGGCTGATCGCTTGTAGACAACCCCTGCGCTCCGGTCCCTGACCCCTAACCCCTGATCCCTGTTTCACTGCAGGCCGTCGCAGATGATGGTCACGGCAAAGCTGGCATCGTCGAAGCGGTAGGCATGATCCAGTTTGAACTCCGGCGCCTGCACGTGCAGGTGATAGTCCCGGCCGGTGATGACGGCCGGCACGCTCAACCCGCAGTTGGCGGCCAGCTCGGGCACCTTGCCCTTCCACGCTCCAGCCAGCATGTTGCAGAGTTCGCCGATGCCATCCTTGACCGTGTCGTCCACTTCGGAGAATTCCATGCCCGTCATGTGCGCGGCGATCCGGATGGCCGTCGAGCTGCCGCTCTTGAAGACGCAGGCCCCGCTCAGCAGCCCGCCAAAGCCCACCACAGCGGTCACCGACTCCTGCTCCTGGACGATCGGTCCCGGGACGCGCCAGCAGTTCACTCCCAGCATCAGTTTGAAGACCTCTTCCACGCTCGCATCCAGGTTCCGCGGATCGGAGACCAGTTGCACGGATTCACGCAACGAGACCGCCATGGTACGCTCCATTTCGTCTGCGCCGCCTCCGCGCGCTCGCACCAGAGCGGCTGTTCGTGCACCATTCAGCAGCATTTCAATCCCTTCCGGTTACGCCGCATTCACCAGCGGCAGCACCCGTTCCTTCACCTGCTCGGCCGTAAACGGCTTGCGGATATATCCCCGCGCCCCGGCCAGAATGGCCTGCTTTACATGCTCCTCGCTCGACTCGGTGGTAATCATCACCACGGGAACGCCCGGAGCCAAGTTCTGCGCCCGTATCTGGCGCAGAAACTCCAGCCCATCCATCGAGGGCATGTTGATGTCGGAGAGAATCAGGTCCACATTCTTGGACTTCAACACGTCCAGCCCCTCGGCGCCGTTCCCGGCTTCGTAGACCACCATCTGGTCAATGCCGGCCTGACGGAGAGAACGCTCCACAATCTTGCGCATTACCGAGGAATCGTCGACGATCAGGGCTCGAATTTCACGCATCTCCCAGGCTCCTCTGCTGGATTGCCTATCGGCGATCCTTGCGAATTCATGAGCCGACTGAAGCTTTCCCTGTCGCGACTCCTCGCCCTGGGAAAACTCTTCGCAAGCCCGCCTTGGAACAGGGCGCGACCGGGTACCGAATGAACCCTCCGGGTCCGGGACAGTGCCGCAGGTGCAACAGAACAAACGCGAAGTCCGATGCGGCGGAACCCTGAGTGGATGCTAAATTCACGACAGACGTTTGCGCAGAGTCTCGCTAGGTCTCTGACTGCTTGTTCTTGTACCATCTCCGTGTCCCATCCTTCCGCCTTTTTACTGGCGAAGGATTCTCTATTCAGCTCGCGTTCATTCCACGCCCAGTGCTTCGATAGGACGGCTGATGGCGCGCAGTGCCAGGGCGCTCCGGCTGGGCCTTCTTCTTGCCCAGCCAGTTCAGCAGAGCCGTATGCGCGCCGGGCCAATTGCTAATCTCGCGCTCTTCGAAGGGTTGATCCGGGTCGATCACCGCCGCCGCCAGAGTTTCGGCGCTGAAGTCCATGCCGCAAAACACGCATGCATGCCGGGGATCGATTAACTTGCTGGATGAAACGGCGGCATTGCCGATAGAAACGACTTGCTTGCTCATGAGCCTCCTTCGGCGCTAAGATCAGCTCCAGCAGCCGTCCCAGTCCGCGCCTACGGACTCACTCTTTATGCCGGCCTTGAACATGCAGGCTCATAAGGCCTTCGATTCTCCACGGCCTCCAAAGAGAGGGACGGCGGCCAATCTTTCGCGCAGGCTCAACAGAGGGTTGGCCCAGGGCGGGAACGGCCTCGCCGCCAAAGCGTGACACCATCCTCACGCCTCACCTCGCAACATACAAAGGGGGAGACCGCTGCGCTCAACCGGTTTTTCTGCCTCAGGAGGCACCCATGAATCGCCGTACCTTTACGCAAACCCTGGCCACAGCCGCCTTGAGCGCCGTGGTTGCCCCGCTCCAGGCAGCGCCCGCAAGCGCCGAACCCTCACCGAAAACCGCGCCGTTTCCACTTTCCGTCATGCTCTGGACGGTCTTTACAGACCTGCCCTTCGAGGAACGGCTGGCCAAGGTGGCCGAGGCGGGCTACAGCAACGTCGAGCTGGTGGGCGAATACGGCAAGTGGTCCGCCGACGACTTTGCCCGCGCCAATGCCGCCCGCAAGCGGCTGGGTATCGAGTTTGACGCAACCGCCGGCCTGGGGCATGGCATAGCCGACCCCGCCAGCCGCGAGGCGCTGCTGGCCGAGCTGAACCAGGCGCTCACCCCTATGGAGACTCTGGGCTGCCCGGCCATCATTCTGCTCTCAGGCAATGTGATGCCGAATCTCTCGCGCTGGGCGCAGCACCGGAGCTGCGTGGAGACGCTCAAGCGCGCCGCCGCCCTGGTCGAGGGCCGCACCATCAACGGGCAGCCGGTGCGCCTGCTGCTGGAGTGCATCGATCCCGAGGAGAACCCGCGCTACTTTCTCATCAGCGCCGCCGAGGCCATCGAGGTGGTGCGGCAGGTGAACCATCCCCAGGTCCAGTTCCTCTACGACATCTTCCACGAGCAGATCGCCGAGGGCAACCTGATCGAAAAGCTCGACAAGCATATCGACGTGATCGGGCTTATCCACGTGGCCGACGTGCCTGGCCGCCACGAGCCCGGCACCGGCGAAATCAACTACGCCAATATCTATCGCAAGCTGGCCCAGTTGAACTACCGGCGGATGGTGGCCATGGAGTTCCATCCCAGCGGCGACCCGGTTGCCACGTTGCGCGCCGCAAAGGCTTTCGCCCTCAGCGCCAGCGCGGCCTGAGAAGGGCCAAAGGACGCCGGCATCGAAGGGAACGGGCTTGCCGTGTTTGCGCCGGGGGTGAAACCCGGGCCTGCCGGGCGATCCCTCCGCCAAATGCCAAATGGCGTTCTCGCGTGGCCTTTCGAGAGCAAAATCGAGGCCTGACACGCGGAAAACGGCTGGCATTGATTACCAGTCAGTCAATGCGGCAAATTCTTATGCTATTCATTCGTAACGAGTTATTAGCAAGGCGGGAGTGAAAAAGAGGCTCCCGGTGTGGCAGGGGGTAGGGGTCGCTGATAGGGGCTAGGGAATGGGGACTAGGGACTTGGGAATAGGGAATAGGGAATAGTGACTAAGGACCGGGCACATCCCTGACAGATTGGACTGGGGCTTGCCACGCTCTTCTCCTATCAGCCAGTGTGCGCCGGCGGGCGGTAATTTTGCGCAAAAAGAGATGGTAGCGCCGCTCCCCGATTTGCCGGCCACTCTCGAATTGGTCCGCCTTCGGGCGGGAAGGGTGCTCGCCGGGACCGGCCCTGCTAGACCGTGGGCTCCTTCTTTCTAGCTGAGGTCCGGAGTCTCCCCGGTCCCCCAGAGCGAGGGACCGGGGGCACCCTCGGTGTGGTTTTTGGGGCGTCGAGACCGAGGCCACCCGCCGGCTGATCTGGGAAGCCAGGCGTGCCTTCTTCAGCCGTCCTCTTCATCGTCTACGGTCTCCACGTCGGCCGCTCCCTCCGCCAGGATCATTGTGTCCGCATTTCCTTCGAAATACGCTCGGAGCTTTCTTATAATCGCATCTGGTCGGATTCCACTATCAGCCAAATTCCTTGCACGCTTCCGTCCTGGATGCAGCACATCCCAGGCGGAGCGGAATTGAGTTTCGCGTCGAATGCCCGTGGGGTTGTTTCCAAATCCGTCAATAACCGTATTCCATATGGGTCTGAACTGCTCGATCATCATGTTTTCGCCGAGCGGAATCCAGATATCGTCTACGACTAGGCACCGGAAGTGGAAGTCCGCAAGCTCGATGTTTTCCGCTTCGTTGATCGATCTTGCGTGTTGATTCAGACGCGTACGAAGGGCCGACCCTCTCGAAGCATCCAACGACAGACCACCCTTACGTGCGCCTTGGGGTACCGCCTTGCCCACGTAAATCGGTTGAGTAAAGCCTCCGTCTCGGTTTCTGACGGCAATTGGACGATATGGCTCGAACCCTCCGTTGTAGTAAATCGCGTACACGCCGGCGCCGATTATGCCTCCCGTTTGCGACAGTGGAGAAACCGAACACTCCAGCAGCGCCTCTGCGATACTTTGCGCGAGGTTCATCTTATCGAGTGGATTATACGGGGTACCCATCTGTCAGCCCCTCCCATTCGAGTTGACGAGGGTTTTGGCTACTGATCGTGCCACCGCCTCGGCAAGGCGAACGGGGACAGCATTGCCCAATTGCCTCATGGCCTCGGTCCAGGCTCCGCGAAATAGGTAGTTGTCCGGGAAGGTTTGCAGACGCGCGGCCTCACGCACGGTGAAATACCGAACGGATCCGTCAATGCGCGCTAGCATGTTCTCTCCTCCTGGCACGCCGTGGTCGCCCGCCTTCAAGGTCTTCGCGGGTTCATCGAGGGGGCTACCAGTATGGCCCTTATAGGTTCGCGCACCTGGATTGAACAGGTGATTTGGGATGCCGTTCAGCAGGTTCTCCTCGGGGTCCGGCATATCCCCAATTGCATCCCTCACGGTAAGCCACGGCAGTTTGCCTGAATCTAGCAGCGATCCACGGCGAAGTTTCTCAACGCGAATGGCTTGCCGAAAGTCGGGCCTCGGTCGTTTTCGACTCGCTACCTTATGGCGATCCCAATACTCCCCGGTGACCCACTGGGAACTCAACAATCTGTTCTCAGAATAAGCCCCCTCCGGGAAGCTCCATTCTATGCCGAGGTCGGACCGGAAGCCCACAAGGAAGACGCGCTCACGGCGTTGTGGCACACCATAATCCGCAGCGTTAAGCAGCCGGAACACAACATTGTATTCTGTGCGATCTCGCAAGGAAGTGTGGTGCTCCTCCAACCTAATCCGGTGGTCTCTCCAGCTTTCCGATTTGCGTCTGGCGAAGCTAGGATGCGTGAGTTGGAGTTGGATGTATTCGAAATAGTCTGCGAATGTCTCCCGCAAGAGTCCCTTCACATTCTCGAAGATGAATGCCCTGGGCTGGAGTGCGCGCACTGCGCGCACCGCCTGCGGAAACATATCTCTGGCATCCATATACCCGCCGTGTTTACCACCCATTGAGAATGGTTGGCACGGAGGCCCCCCGGAAACAACCATCACGTCTTTCAGGTGGCTATAATCGAAATCCCTGACGTCGCCTTCGAATAGCGGCCATTTTTCAACGGACCGGAGGTCGTCGCGCTGGTTTTCGCGGAACGTCTCACAAGCGTCGTGATCCCACTCTATAACGGCGGCGTGGTGAAATCCCGCGTTCGACATGCCAATCGCGAGGCCCCCGGCGCCGGCGAACAGTTCAACGCTACGCATCGAGAAACCTCCTTATCGTGGCTCGCAGACGCTCAGCGTCGCTGAGTTGGCATTCCCAAATCGTCAGCACTTCCCACCCCGCCAGCGCTAGCCGTTCCATATTCCTGGCATCCCGTTGCTTGTTGCCCTCCAGCTTCGGCTCCCAAAATTCCGAACGGGATTTCGGCATCCGCGCAAGGGCGCATCCTTCATGCCGGTGCCAGAAGCAGCCATGAACAAAAATGGCCTTCTGGCGGGCGCGGAACACAAGGTCGGGGCACCCAGGCAAATCCCTGGCATGAAGCCGAAATCGATACCCCATGGCAAAGACAAGCTTGCGGACAAACAGCTCAGGCCTGGAATCTTTGGAACGCACCAGCGCCATGACCTCGGAGCGCTTGGATGGAGGGACGGTATCCACACTTTCGATGTTTCTCCAGTCGGCCCGAAGGGCGACCAATTGTCCTCATTACAGCACGATAATGTATTGCCCAACCTGTGCAAATTGTGGGCGGAATCCAATAAGGGACTCCGCCGGGGTACGCGACTACCGGCTTGGGAATCGGCGGACGGCGCGTTCGGATCAGTCGTTGGCGGCGGCGACTTCGTGGAGCCAGCCCGGCGCTTTGAGGAGTTCGCGGGGTTTGGAGCCGTCGGCGGGGCCTACCAGGCCGTCGCGCTCCATGAGGTCGATGAGGTGGGCGGCGCGGCCGTAGCCGATGCGCAGGCGGCGCTGGAGCAGGGACGTGGAAGCCTTGCCGAACTCGAAGACCAGTTGCACGGCGTCGTTGAAGAGGGGATCGTTCTCGTCGGGATCGGCGTTGGAGCCTTCGACGGGCTCGCGGTCGTCCTTGGGCGATTCGAGGAAGCCTTCGACGTACTCGGCCTGGCCTTGGGCCTTCCAGAAGCCGACGACGGCCGCAGTCTCCTTCTCGCTAACATAAGGCGCGTGGAGGCGCATGAGGCGGCTGGTTCCCGGCGGAAGGAAGAGCATGTCGCCGCGGCCGAGCAGAGCCTCGGCGCCGTTGGTGTCGAGGATGGTGCGGGAGTCGACCTTGGTGGAGAGGCGGAAGCTGATGCGGGTGGGAATGTTGGCCTTGATGAGGCCGGTGATGACATCGACGCTGGGGCGCTG
>JBEKDH010000087.1:0-17304 GCA_050014455.1 Occallatibacter sp. | reverse complement strand
CGGCCTGCCCGATGGCAGCATATCGAGCGCATTTCTTGAGGAATTCGGCAAGCCCGCGCGCGACACGGGAGCCGTAACCGAGCGCAACAATACGCCAACCGATGCGCAGCGCCTGCATATGCTGAATTCGTCGCACATCCAGAAGAAGCTTCAACAGGGTCCGGCACTGCAGGACTTGGCGCGCGCGGCAAAGAACAACGACGAACTGGTAACCTCGCTATACCTGACGATTCTCTCCCGATACCCCTCGGCCGACGAGCGCAGTCTGGCCTTGAAGCGTCTTCAGAATGGGCCGCGCCGCGATGCGATTACGGATCTGGCGTGGGCGATGGTCAACAGCACGGAATTTCTCTTCCGGCATTGATGCCGGCAGGGCAAGGAGCGATGCAATGAAGTCTCTGGAACCGGAAAATGCGACGATGACGCGGCGCGATGCTTTGCGGGCCGGCTTTTTGAGCGCGGCGGCGCTGATGGCGCGAGGCTTCAGCCTTCCTGCCTGGAGCGCAACCCCGGCTCCTGTTTCGACCAACGGCAAAGCCAAGTCCGTGATTCAGGTTTGGATGTGGGGCGGCCCCGCGCACTTGGATACCTTTGACCCGAAGCCCGAAGCCGGCTCGGACTATAGCGGCCCCTTGAACCATCCGATCGCGACCAACGCCAACGGCATCCAGATTGGCGAACTGTTGCCGCAACTGGCCAAACAGGCGGACAAGTATTCGCTGATTCGCAGCATGACGCATGGATTGAACGCGCACGAAACGGCCGCTTATACGGTGCAGACAGGGCGTTTGAGCGGCGGGCACGATGTCTTTCCGAATGTGGGCGCGGTAGTGTCGCTCTTCAAGGGATACCGCGCGGGCTACAAGGGGCTGATTCCTCCCTATATCGTCCTGACAGAGCCGCAGGGACGTTTCTCCGAGGCTGGATTCCTGGGCCAGCAGTACAAGCCATTCGCCACCGGAGGCGATCCCGCGCAACAGCGTTTTGCCGTGGAGGGCGTGGTTGTGCCCGGCATCTCCGATCAAAGGCAAAAGGATCGGCGCGAACTGCTCCATCAGATGGACACTTTAGGGCACGCGTTGAAAAACGATCCGCAGGTTGCCACGCTGAACACAACCGAAAAGCAGGCCTATGAACTAATTCTGGGCGAGGCGGGGAAGGTCTTCGACCTGTCGGTGGAAAAGGATACGCTGCGCGATCGCTATGGGCGCACTACTTTCGGGCAGTCGTGCCTGGCGGCTCGCCGCCTGGTGGAAGATGGCGTCCCTTACGTCACCATCAATTACCGCGGCGATTGGGACACCCACAAGCAGAACTTCCAGACCATGCGGCGCAGGCTTCCGGAGCTGGATAAGGGTCTGGCTACATTGCTTGAAGATCTGTCGGATCGCGGGCTGTTGGAGAGCACAGTGGTCTGGTGTTGCGGTGAGTTTGGACGCACGCCCAAGGTGGCTTGGGAGGCTCCGTGGAACGGCGGACGAGGGCATTGGGGACAGGTCTTCTCCGCGCTGGTTGCCGGCGGAGGATTCAAGGGCGGCCTGCTGGTTGGCTTGTCGGATGCGCGCGGCGAAGAAGTGACCAGCAGGCCGGTATATCCGCTGGATCTGATCGGCAGCATTTACAAGCAAATGGGTATTCCCGCCGACGCGCGGCTGCCCCATCCCGAAGGATTGGATATCACTGCCATTCCCGCGCTGGCAGAAGGCTTGCCGACGGCAGGCTTGCTGAAGGAACTGGTGTGAGACGGAGACGCGGAAGACTGATCGCGGCCATGGTGCTGGCCTGCGCGCAGTTGGCGGCGCAGCAGAACTCGCCTCATGCCGGCTATGTGTATCCGGCGGGCGGGCGGCAGGGCGCGAGCTTTGAAGTTACCGTGGGCGGGCAGTCTCTGAACGGAGTCAGCGGCGCGCTGATCGGCGGCGACGGCGTGCGTCTCTCCGTGCTGGAGTACATCAAGCCAATGCAGCCGGTACAGGCCGGGATGCTGCGCGATCGGCTCAAGGAGCTGAATGAGAAACGGCGGGCCGCAAACACTCCGCCAGCAACGAACAAGACGGTGGCCGCGGACAAATCTACAGTCGCGGCCGCTTCGACAAACACCGGTATTCCGGCAGCCCCAAACACCTCCGGAACCACGGACAAATCGCCACCGGCGAATGTTACGCCCGTCCCGGACAAATCGGCGGTCGGCGGTTCTTCGCTTGCCGCGAATGCTTCGGCGACGGCGGACATTCCGCCGGCAGTGTGGACAAGCGGCGACGAGGAGGAACTTCGCGAGCTTCGCTTGAAGCTGGCTCAGTTTCAAAAGCGTTCAACCAATGTCGCCATTGCCGAGAGGGTGCGCTTGCAGGTTTCCATCGATGCGGGGGCGGCTGCCGGCAAGCGCGAATTGCGCCTTTTGACGCCCAATGGAGTTACGAACCCTGTTTACTTCTACGTGGGGCGGCTGCCGGAGTGGAGCAAGGCGCCGGCGGGCACTGTGAGCGAAGAGGAAGTGAACGAGCAGGGCTATCTGCGCAAGCGCGTGGAAAACCCCGCGCCCACGCCGGTGGTGGAGGTAACTCCGCCGTCGATCGTCAATGGACAGATGGCGGCCGGCGGTGTGGATCGCTACCGCTTCATGGCGCGCAAGGGAGAGCATCTGGTGGTGGCGGCCAGCGCCCGCGAATTGATTCCCTACATTGCCGATGCCGTTCCAGGATGGTTTCAGGCGTCGCTGACTCTTCACGATGCCAGCGGCAAGGAAGTGCAATATGCCGATCATTACGCCTTCCATCCCGATCCCGTGCTGCTCTATGAGATTCCGGCAGACGGCGAATACACGGTAGCGATTCACGATTCCATCTATCGTGGACGGGAGGATTTCGTCTATCGCATCCTGCTGGGCGAGGTTCCGTTCATAACCGCGATGTTTCCCTTGGGCGGCAAAGCCGGCGCCAAGACGAACGTTGAATTCTCCGGATGGAACCTGCCGCAGGCGCAGCTGAAGGAAAGATCGCGCGGCAAGGACAAGGGCTTGGTCATGCTCTCGCTGGGAGAAGAAGAGTTCAACGCACGGCCCTTCGCTCTCGATACGCTGCCGGAGACGCTGGCGAAAGAAGAGATTCATGCGCGGGAAAAAGCGCAAAAACTCTCCCTGCCGGTGATTGTGAATGGACGGGTGGAGCGCAAGGACGAGTGCGAGTTCTTTCAGATGAAAGGCAAAGCGGGAGAAGCGATCGAGGCCGAGGTCCATGCCCGGCGGCTGGATTCCCCCCTCGATTCGTTGCTTACGCTCATGGACTCAAAAGGCAAGACACTGGCGGAAAACGACGACTTCCCGGACGAAAGCGCCGGCTTGCTCACCGATCAGGCGGATTCGCTGCTGCGAGCCAAGCTGCCCTCCAATGGTTCTTACTATTTGCGCCTGTGCGATACGCAGAGAAACGGCGGCCCGGAGTTTGCCTACCGCCTGCGAGTGAGCCATCCGGAGCCGGACATCGACCTGCGCGTCGTGCCTTCGAGCGTGAACGCAAAGGCCGGATCGATTGTGCCTGTTACCATCCACGCTCAGCGTCGCGGCGGCTTTGCCGGTGACATTCAAGTGAACTTGAAGGATGCGCCGCCGGGTTTCCAACTGAATGGCGGAGTTATTCCCGCCGGCAAGTCGAAGGAGCGAGTTACCCTGCGCGTGCCGGAAAATGGAAACAAGCAATTGTTCCATCTTGCGCTCGAAGGCGCGGCGACTGTGGGAGACAAGCAACTGCGTCGCGACTGCCTTGCCGCGGACGAATGGACGCAGGCCTTTTCTTACCATCACCTGATTGCAACCAACGATTTGCTGATAGCCGTGAATGGGCGGCAATTGCCGCAGGTGGACTGGTCGTGGCGCGCGGATAAGCCGCTTTCGCTGCCAGCGGGGCGTAGCGTCGCGGTGAAGTTTGCCCTGCCACAGAAGCTGGCCAACCGCGTGCAGATCTCCTTGAGCAATCCACCGGATGGAGTCGCGATTGAGAAGATTGCGCCCTATGAGGGCGGAATCGTCGCCTATGTCAAAGCGGACGGCGTAAAAGCCTCGGCTGGCCTGCGAGGAAACTTGATTGTGATGGCGACCATCGAGCGTCCACCCGCGCAAAATAAGGGCAAGAACAACCCGCAAACCGAGTTGCTGCCGGCGTTCCCCTTTGAAGTTGTCACGGGCACATCGGCGCTGGCGGCTGGTGGAGAGTCCGCGGCGCGGCCCGCGACGCGATAGCCCGCTGCGCGAGCACAAATCCTGCAGATGAGTGGTGAAGGGGGGCTCTTTGTGGTTGGCGGGATGCTGGGCGCACGGCTCGCATTGGCGCAAAGTTTCCAAAAAGCTCTATCCCGGTATTCCGCAAGCGGATGCATTCGCATCCCGACTTGCCAGCAGCCATGCGGATTGGATAGAAAGGATGGTGCCAGTAAACGATTAAGGGAGCCGCGCCGGAATGAAATCGCCTTCGGCGGCAAGGCTCACAAACGCATGGGGCCAACGCGTTTTTTGGAGGGTGAATTCACTTTGAGCATCTCGACTGGATCGATTGGAACCGCCGGATCGGAGCGCGAACCGCTGATGGATGAAGGGATTGAGGCTCCGCTGATTCCAGCGGGCAGAATGCTGCCCTTCATCGTGGTGACGGCGCTGTTTTTTCTCTGGGCCATCCCCAATAACCTGAACGACATTCTTATCCGGCAGTTCATGAAGTCGTTCAACATCGACCGTTCGAGCGCTGCGGGCGTGCAGATCTGGTTTTATCTGGGCTATTTTCTGCTGGCCATACCCGCTGGGCAACTGATGAGGCGGTTCGGCTACAAGACCGGAATCGTGACGGGGCTGGTCTTGCTTGGCACCGGGTGCCTCATGTTTTATCCCGCTGCCCAAGCCGGGCTGTACGCCTTCTTTCTTGTGGCGCTATTCGTGATTGCCAGCGGGCTTTCGTTTCTTGAGACCGCTTCTAATCCGTTCATCGCCCAGTTGGGGCCGTCGGGGTCGAGCGAGCGGAGACTGAACTTCTCGCAGGCCTTCAATCCCCTGGGGTCGATCACCGCGGGCCTGATCGGGACCGTCTTCATCTTTTCCGGCGTCAAGCTGACCGATGCCGAGGTTGCCGCGAAACAGGCCGCCGGAACTTACCAGGCTTACCTGCACACAGAGTTGCTGCGCGTGGTTGCGCCATACCTGGTGCTGGGGGCGATTGCCTTCATCTGGGCCATCATGGTGATGCTGACCAAGTTCCCGGTTCTGGGCGGAGAGCGCGATTCGCACAACCCGGAAGCCAAGTCGGCGCCGGTGAAGTTGCTTCAGCGGCACTTTGTTTTTGCCGTGCTGGCACAATTCCTTTACGTCGGCGCGCAGGTGGGCACCTGGAGCTACTTCATCCAGTACGTGGAGTCTGCAACCGGAGTGGGGGATAAGGCCGCAGGGTACATGCTGACCGGCACGCTTGCGGCGTTTGCAGTGGGGCGCTTCAGCTCCGCATGGCTGATGCGGCACTTCCAGGCGCGGACGATGCTGGGAGTCTACGCAGTGGTGAACGTTGTCCTTGGCCTGGTCGCTGTCACGCGGCCGGGCTGGCTGGGAGCGATCTGCCTGCTGTTTACCAGCCTCTTCATGTCGATCATGTTCCCCACCATCTTCGCTTTGGGGTTGAAGGGGATGGGCGAAAAAACCAAGACGGCAGGATCGCTGCTGGTGATGGCGATTCTGGGCGGGGCCGCATTGACCAAGGTAATGGGGATGCTGCCATTGCAGGCGGCCTACATGGTGCCGGTGGTCTGCTTTGCCGGGGTGGCGCTCTATGCATGGTTCGGGGGCGAGCGCAAGGCCATCGCGCCGGCAAGTTAGCAGGTCGGCAAGTCAGCGGATTCGCAAAGAGGCCCCGGAGTCGGGGCCTCTTCTGCTTTCAGTTCATTGGCAAATAAACCAGTTCGATGCCCTGGCCCGCCTTCGGATCCTTGTTGCGTGAGTACTGACGGCTGAGGTCGCTGTCCCAGTGCTCGGTGACGCCCAGGCTGGCTACCGGCTTGCCATTCTGTCGATAGGCCGTTCCCGAGGGCGGATGATCGGCCAGAGCCTCTTCCTGGAGATAATCGTCGGCGTTTTCGCGGATCAGGATGCGGGAGTGACCGTTTTCATCGAGGTTGTTTTTGGTTTGCGACAGCAGAATATCCAGGCCGACCGAGTCCAGCGCGACGCCGTCGAGCGAGGCCAGAATGCTCGACGGCCAGTCGGTGTTGGCATAGGGCTCGACGCGGTTGTTGAAAGGAGCATTGGGAAAGTGGAGGGGGTACGACTGGTGGCGGCGGCCGCAGTAGAGGCCGTCGAGCACGTAGAGGATGGTCTTGGCGCCGAGGTTCGGCGACGCCGCCAGATCGACGATGGGCGAGTAGGCGTGGGGCGTTGCGCCCTGGTTGGTGTTGATGGCGAAGTGCAGCTCGGGGGTGCCCTTGATGGAGCCGAAGTGGTTCTTGCCGGTCATGGTGATGGCGGTCTGTCCCTCGTCGCCGCCTTCGGAGGCCGCGTAGGGATAGGAATGGGCCTTGAGCAGGGCGAGATTCACCAGATAGGTGGCGTCCTTGATCTGCTGGGGGATGAGCCTGGCTTCTTTGTAGGTGTTGGTTGAGTAGCTGACGCCATCGACCCAATGCGCGGCCTCCAGGCCATGGTAATCGCCGTAGCCGGGATTCTTGGGCTGGGCCGGATCGGGCGGATCGGCCTGGACGAATCGCACATCTTTGTACTCGCTCCAGATCTTGGTCAGCAGGCCCGGATAAATGTCGCGGCGCGCGTCGTAGACAACGATGTCGGCCGGGGGCACATGGGCGTTGTTTACAAGCTGGCGCACCATGGCCAGAGCCACATGGGGCGAGACATTGACGACATTACCGGGCCCCTGCACGCTGCTGTTGTTCAGGTTGACCTTGACGGCGACGATCTCGCCGGGGTGGTAGCCCGTCCTTTGAAGTCCGCGTGCATGGCTGTTGTAGTAAGTAAAGATTGCCTTCCAGGCCGCCTCGTCGCTGGACGCGCCTGTCAGCTTCCGGAGGGTTGTGGAGAGCATGGTGTCTACGCGGGCCTGGTCGGTGCTCGATTCCATCCACCACTGGTCGGTCGCCGACTCGATGTGGCCGGTCCAGTGCGCGGCCTTGGGATCGCGCGCCCAGACCACCCGCCCCGGATAGATGCCGCGGGCAACGCCCAGGGGAACGTTGCGCTGCTTGGGCTGGAAGTCGTAGCGGGTTGCGACCTCGGCGGCGGCGATGGCCCTGGAGCGCGCCAGCCAAAGGCCAGTTGCCACGAGCGTGAGAGCGCAAAGACCGGCAGCGGCCCAGCGGTAGCGGCGTACCAGCCGGCGGAGCGCGGCGACGGAGAAGAGGCCAGCCGCCGATCCGCACACCCACACTACAAACGCGCTGGCGATGGGAAAGGCTGCCCGCTGGCAGGGATAGGTTGCGCGGCTGGGCTTGGGAATGACGCGGAGAAGGAACCACACCAGGGCCGCAAGGCCTGCAATTGCGGCGCTCAGGCGCGCGAGTCTTCCGGCGGCGCCGGACCTGGTTTCATCCAACTCTGTTTTCATGCTTCCCCCATGCGGGCAATGCCCGCAACTATGGGAGCACGCCAGCGGATGCGCGGGAGGTGACTCGCGTCACAGGGGGCGATTCTCTCTGCCATGCGGGGCGGACGATTCCCAGCGCGCTAACCCAGCCGCACCTGGGCCAGCACCTTCAAATACGCGCGAGCGGTCCCGGTAATGGTCTCCGGGGTTCCAGCGTCAATGGCGGCCAGATTGACCAAGTCGCTGCCGACGCCCAGGGCGCGTGCTCCGGCCCTCAGGAAGCCCTCGGCGGTTTGCAGCGTGACGCCGCCGGTGGGAATGAGCTTGAGGTCCGGGAAGGGCGCAAGCAGCGCCTTCAGGTAGCTTGCGCCGCCCACAGCCGAGCAGGGAAAGACCTTGACGTAGTCCGCGCCGGCGTTCCAGGCGGTGATCACCTCGGTGGGCGTCAGCGCGCCGGGGATCGAGATCTTGCCCAAGGAGTGGGTCTTGGCAACCACCTGAGGGTGAAAGCTGGGGCTGACGACAAACTCTGCGCCGGCCTCGATGGTGGCTTCGGCCTCTGCGGCGGTGGTCACGGTGCCCGAGCCCAGCAAGAGTTCGCTGCCGTATTCGCGATTGAGTTCTTTCAAGATGCCGACCGCGCCGGGGACGGTCATGGTGACTTCAACGACGTTGACGCCGCCGGCGATCATGGCTTTCACGATGGCGTGGGCCTGGGCGGCGTTCTTGGCGCGCAGGACGGGAATCAGTCCTACGCGTTCGATGATTTCCTGTGTGGTTTCGGGCATGGTTTCCTCGATTCTTCGATGCGGGCTACCGGGCGATGCGCGCCGAGCCGCCCTTGATGAGCCGTTCAACCTCGGCCAGTGTGGCCATGCTGGTATCGCCGGGGGTGGTCATGGCCAGCGCGCCGTGGGCCACGCCGCAGCGGACGGCCCAGTCGATGGGCTTGCCGGCGAGCAGTCCGTAGATCAGGCCAGATGCAAAGCTGTCGCCGCCGCCCACGCGGTCGAGAATGTCGATCTCGCGCTGGGGAACGTGGACGATCTGGTCCTCATAAAGCGCGATGGCGCCCCAGGCGTTGCGGCTGGCCGTGCGCGCCGTGCGCAGCGTGCTGGCGATGAGCCTCAGGTTGGGGTAAGCTGCGGCGACCTCGCGCAGCATCTCCTCGTAACCGGCGATGGGCAACTCGGCGAAGTCCTCGCTGACGCCCTTGATCTTTACGCCGAGCATGGCGGAGAAATCCTCTTCATTGCCGAGCAGCAGATCGACCTTGCGAACCAGCTCGCGGTTCACCTCCTGAGCCTTGGGCTTGCCGCCGATGGACTTCCAAAGCGAATCGCGGTAGTTCAGGTCGTAGGAGACAAGGGTCGCGTGGCGGCGGGCGGCATCCATGGCTTCAACGGCCACTTCGGCGGTGGAGGCCGAGAGCGCGGCGAAGATGCCGCCGGTGTGGAACCAGCGGGAGCCGTTCGGTGCGCCGAAGATCGCTTCCCAGTCGAAGTCGCCGGGCTTGACCTGGCTGATGGCCGTGTGGCCTCGGTCGGAGCAGCCAGCGGCTGCGCGCACGCCAAAGCCGCGCTCCGTAAAGTTCAGGCCGTTGCGCACCGTGCGGCCCACGCCGTCGTAGGGAACCCATTTGAGCAGAGCAGTATCGACGCCACCCTGGAGAATGAGGTCTTCCACCAGACGGCCGGCAGGGTTCTCAGCCAGTGCGGTGGCGACGGCCGTCCGCAGGCCGAAGCAGCGGCGCAAGCCGCGAGCAACGTTGTATTCGCCGCCGCCCTCCCACACCTGGAACTGGCGTGTGGTGTGGATGCGGCTCTCGCCGGGATCGAGGCGGAGCATGACTTCGCCCAGGCTGAGGCAGTCCCAGCGGCGACTGGAATCGGGAATCGCGATGGTGTTCATAGGCGAATCCATTCTAGTGCATGGCGGTCTGGGTGGCGTGTGACGCGCCGAGCCTTCAGGGGGAGCGTCTTACGTTGCGTCTTACGTGGTAATAATGTTTCTGGATGCTGGATGGGGCATTCGAGTGCCAGGGCGACGGCTGGCAGGTTGATTGCTCGGGGCAAGGGAAGGGAAGCGATGGCAGCAGAGTACAAGTTGCGCATGGGAATGGTAGGCGGCGGGCCGGGAGCCTTCATCGGTCCGGTGCATAAGATGGCCGCCGAGCTGGATGGCAGGATCAAGCTGGTTGCGGGTGCGTTCTCGCAGTCGGCTGAGCGATCGCGAGCGGCTGGCGAGGCCTTCGGGATCGATCCCGGCAGAGCCTACCCCGACTACCAGGAGATGATTGCGGCGGAGCGGCAGCGGCCCGACGGAATCGATTTCGTGGTCATCGCCACTCCGAATCACATGCACCTGCCTGTAGCAAAGGCCGCGCTGGAGGCTGGGTTTGCTGTTGTGAGCGACAAGCCGGCCACGGCAACTTACGAGGAGGCTCTGGTTCTGGAGGCTGTGGTGGCCAGCTCCGGTTTGCCTTACGCGCTGACGCATACCTATGCCGGCTATTCACTGGTGCGGGAGGCGCGGGCCATCTGCGCAGGCGGCAGCCTGGGGCCGATTCGCAAAATTGCCGTCGAGTACTTGCAGGGGTGGCTGAGTGCGCCGCTGGAGCGCACGGGGCAGAAGCAGGCGGCTTGGCGCTCCGATCCGGCGCTCAATGGGCCGGGCGGCTGCATTGGCGACATCGGCACCCATGCCTTTCACCTGGTTGAATATGTGACTGGCTTGCAGGTAGTCAGCCTGAATGCGGCGCTGCGCTCGGTGGTGCCTGGGCGCGTGCTGGACGACGATTGCAACGCTCTTCTCAGGCTGGAGAACGGCGCGAGCGGCGTACTGATGGTTTCGCAAGTGGCCGCGGGCGAAGGCAACGGCCTGCGCCTCCGTGTTTATGGCGAGAAGGGATCGATCGACTGGCGGCAGGAAGATCCCAACCGGCTGCGCGTGAAGTGGCTGGATGGGCTGGAGGAGATTCGCCATGCGGCCGGAACCTACCTGAGCGCCGATGCGCGCGCGGTCGCGCGGCTGCCGGGCGGCCATCCCGAGGGGTTTATCGAGGCCTTTGCCGTGCTTTATCGCGAGTTTGCCGATGCGCTGATTGCCTGGGGGCAGGGGCAGGTGAACCCGCTGCCGCCGACGCTGCCCGGGATTCAAGCCGGAGTGCGCGGGATGCGGTTCATCGAGCGAGCCATCGAAAGCAGCCGCGCCGAAAGCTGGGTTGAATTCTAAGGCGGCAGGGCAATCCGAGGGAGGAAAATCATGAGGACAATCAAGGGGCCGGGAGTCTTCCTGGCGCAATTCGCGGGTGATGCGGCGCCGTTCAACACGCTCAAGGGAATGGCCGAATGGGCGGCGGGGCTGGGTTTTGCTGGGGTTCAGATTCCCACCTGGGACCGGCGGCTCTTCGACTTGAAACTTGCCGCCGAGAGCCAGGGCTACTGCGACGAGGTGAACGGAACGGTGAGCGCCGCCGGGCTTGCCATTACCGAGCTGGCGACGCATTTGCAGGGGCAGCTGGTAGCCAGCCATGCGGCCTACGATGTGCTGTTTCAAGGTTTCGCTCCGCCGGAGTTCGCTGAGGACGTGAAGGGCCGTCAGGCGTGGGCTGTCGAGGAACTGCTTTCAGCAGCCAAGGCAAGCCGGAGGCTCGGCGTGCAAGCACATGCCACGTTTTCAGGAGCGCTGGCGTGGCCGTATTTTTATCCCTGGCCACAACGCCCGGGGGGCCTGATCGACGAGGCATTCGCGGAGCTGGGGCGGCGCTGGCTGCCGATTCTGCAGGCCTTTGACGAGGCCGGCGTGGACGTTTGCTTTGAGCTGCATCCGGGCGAGGATCTCCACGACGGGGCGACCTTCGAGCGCTTCCTGGACGTGGTCGGCGGGCACCAGCGCGCCAGCATCCTCTACGACCCCAGCCACATGATTCTGCAGCAGATGGATTATCTTGCCTTCCTCGATCTCTATCATGACCGGGTCCGGGCCTTTCACGTGAAGGACGCGGAGTTCCGGCCGAGCGGGCGTTCCGGCGTATACGGCGGCTACCAGGAATGGATCGACCGGCCGGGGCGGTTCCGCTCCCTGGGAGACGGGCAGATAGATTTCCGCTCGATTTTTTCCAAGCTGGCCCAGTACGACTATCCGGGCTGGGCGGTGGTGGAGTGGGAGTGCTGCCTGAAGCATCCGGAGGACGGCGCGGCGGAGGGAGCGCGGTTCGTTCGCGATCGCATCATTCGCGTCACCGATCGGGCCTTCGACGAGTTTGCCGGCGGCGACGCCGACCAGGGTCGGAATAGGAGGATTCTGGGGCTGGGATGAGCCTCGAGGCCGGTTCCCCAACCGCCGTTTTCCGGCGGATTCTGGGATTATCGCGAGAGTAGGAGGGCTTCGCCCAATCCCTTGAAGTACGCGAGCCGGCCTGGGAGAAAGGAGAGGATCGTTCCCCAATCGCTTTCGGCCACGGCATCGAGCGCCGATCCCAGGCTCATCTCCCGGCCGTCGATCTGCGGATTGGCGGATATTACCCAGCAACTGTCTTTCGCTCCCTTTGAGCGCAGCAAGTGAACGAGATTGCTGATTCCCGAGAAACGCTGTCCAAGTGCCAATAGGGCCGGATTTACCTTCCAGGGAACCAAAGTCGCATATCTCAGTTCGAACCATTGGAAGTTGGGCAACTCGCTTGTGAACAACCAGCGATCCTCGGGATTGGCGATGAAGGACAGGAATTGCTTTTGCTTCTCCCGCACAACGAACGCTTTGATCGTCGCCTTCTCGTCCTTTTGCATTCCGGCTACCTTCGCTCTGAAATGTTAGATGGCGATCCCGGCAGAGCGGTAGACCTCAGCGATTCAGCGGATGCCGTGCAGGCCACCGGGACAATGCGGTTGTTCCGCTCAAATCGGACAGCCGCTGTCCACGCTAGACAGCTTCAATCCTATAGACGGGCGCTCCCGCCCGCAGGACGAGGTGCGCCTGCGCACGAAATGTCCTTCGGCAATCTGGCGGCAGCATTGATCGTGACGCCCTTGGCGCGGCCACTGGATTGGCCGTCAGGGTAGCCTCGGTGACATCGGCGGGCTGCCAGATGGCCTGGTGAAAGCAATCTGTGAGAGTTGTGGGATTCTTGTCATCCCGGGGCCGCTCTATTGCCAGTTTTGCGCATGGAATGACCGTTCCAGACCCGACCCGAGTTGCCGCCCCGATCGCTAATCCTCTCGAACGCAACGAGATGCATTGGTCTTCCGGTTTGACCTCGCGTTCCGCATTTAGAGTGCGCGATGAGCAATTTCGCTATTGATTTTTGAACAGAATTTACGTAAAATAACAATCTAGAGTTTCCTCTGGACTGACAGTCCCCCAACTTGTTGCCGAGGAAGTGCGGGCAATTCAACTCTTAAAAGGAAACCGAATCAATGGCGAAGCGTCGTGGAAATCCAAATTGGGGCAAGCCGGAGCCCATTGGCCCCGTTGTGCCCACTGTAACCTCCTTCGAACAGATTGTGAGGGAGTTCAAGCTCAGCCCGGACCAGTACATCCGGTCAACCCGCCTGCGGGAGTGGGCTCGGCGCAACAAGAATTCCAAGTATATCCCTGAGGCGCTGCTAGAGGCCTGGGGATTCGAGATCGAATCGACGTTGTAGGCCTCTTTCTGCGTTCTTTTACAAAGGCGCTGCCTTCGGGCAGCGCTTTTGCTGTTTTTGGAGGTTCTGGCTGGCAGGCCAGGAATGACCCGCGGAACTGGGTTGGACGGGCTCGCCTCATCCACTCATCCTCACCACACCGCTATTGCCGTCCACGGTGATTCGCTGGCCGCTCTGGATGCGGTGGGTCGCCACACCGGTTCCCAGCACTGCCGGCACGCCGTATTCCCGCGCCACAATCGAACTGTGACTCAACGGGCCGCCCACATCCGTAACGATGCCTGAGGCCAGTGCGAAGAGCGGCGTCCAGGCCGGCGTGGTGATTTTAGCGACGAGTATATCGCCCGGCTTCATCCGGTCGAACTCTTCGGGACCGTGAATTACGCAGGCCGGGCCGGTCACCATTCCTGGGCTGGCGCCAATTCCTTTGATGGTGTTGCCTGCCGCCTGGCCGCTGCGCGCGGGCATCAAGTGGCTGAGGTCAAGGCCGAGGATCCGCGCGCCGCCCTTCAAAGGCAGCAAGACAGGCGGCGCGACATCGCGCTCCCGCTGCCAGGTTTCGCGCCGCTCGGCGATTGCGCGCCGATAATTCCCGACGGGCTGGCCGGCATCGATCAGGCGCGCGGCCTCCTCCACCTCTTCCCACTTCAGCCAGAACACCTCGTCGCGGTCGGCAATTGCGCCCCCGGCAACCATTCGGCGTCCCATCTCGCGCAGGATGCGGCGCAGCGCCGGCCATCCCAGGCCGACGTCGGCGAGCGAGTCCTCGCGCAGCGGCGCCGAGCGTTGCGCCCAGCCGAGTACGCCTTTGAACAAGCGCCGGCGCAGCCCGCCCAGGCGCGCCAGCAACGATTCGGCAGCTCTCTCCCGCGCCGCCGTCGCCGCCGCCTGCCGCTCATACGGATTGCGGCCCTGCCCCGCGATAAAATGCCGGAGCGTATCGAGCAGCGAGGCCGGGGAATCCGCAGGGACGCTCTTGGCGAAGTCCAGGTCATAGACGGCGTGGCCAAAACGGTTCAGATGTTCCGCGAGGCGGCGGGTGAATTCGCCCCAGCTTTCGCCGTTGGCGATCGCCGCCGCTTGCGATTCGTATGCCGCCGCAATCTCCTTGCCGCTTGTTTGCGCAAGATATCCAGCCAGTTCATTTTCACTGCGCGTCCATATCGCCAGGTCATAGAGCGATTTCTCGGCCAGGATCGGCGCGCTGTCGAAACCCAGCAGAAAGGTCAATGCGGGCGGGTCGCTTTTGCGCTTGATGAGGTGGTTGTAAACGGCGGTAAAGAGGGCTTCGCTCAGAACGGGCGGCCCCAGTACGAGTTGGACGCTCACATAGTAGCCTGCCGCCGCCTCCACGATACGGTGCGCGCCGGCGAGCAGTTCCTGCGTGGGCATCGCGGCCAGATCTCGCCCGGTCCATTCCGCGGTCGCCTGCGCATAATGTGGGCGTACATCGTCGGCCCAATGCGCAACCGCCTTGCGCCACATCCTGGCCAGGGTGCGTGCACGCATCAGGAAGTTGAAGAGCAGCCCGGCCGTTTGCCGCGCGTTCAGGGGCATTTCGTAATAAACATAATCTTGGATGGTCAGCAACCCCATCGAGGCGCATCCGGGCCCCAGCGCCTCGATCATGATCTGCTGTGTTGCCTCGTTCCACAGAGGCAATGCCAGCGTCGCGAACAACGGCGAGAGCGGCTCGGGGAGCAATTCGGCCACGCTTTGCCGAAAGTATCTGGCTCCTGCTCGCGGTATCTTCCATTCGAGCGCCGCGCGCCATTCGGGCAGAGCGGTGATGGGCCGCGCCTGCAGAATAAAGATCCGCCCATCGCAGGAGGCCCATTCAATGTCCATCGGCTGGCCGTAAAGCTGCTCGATCTTCATGCCCAGGCGAGCCAGCTCCGCGGATTGCGGCGGCGTGAGTGCGGCCTGCTTCCGCTTGTCCGCGGGAACGGGCTCTTCGCGCGTGCCTTCGGGCAAGCGCACCGTCAAGACTTCCTTGCTGGCGATCTCCTGGGACGCAATCGCGCCCGTCTGCTTGCTAACGACGATCGTGTCCGGCGTGACGAGGCCGCTGACGATGGCCTCGCCAAGGCCCCACGCGGCGTTGATCAGGAGTTCGTCGCGCGCGCCCGTGACCGGATTCGCTGTGAAAAGCACGCCCGCGGCATCGGCTGAAACAAGCTGCTGCACGACGACGGCCATGCTCACGTCTTGCGGCGGAATCCCTTGCCGCTGGCGATAGCCGATGGCGCGCCCCGTCCACAGCGACGCCCAGCACCGTTTGACCGCAGCGAGCACTGCGTCGCCGCCGCGTATGTTGAGATAGGTCTCCAGTTGGCCCGCAAACGACGCACCCGGCAAATCCTCCGCCGTCGCGGACGAACGAACCGCCACGGGAGTATCCGCGCCCAGCTCGCCGTACCACTGCCGTATCGCCTCGGCGATGTCGCCCGGTATCGTGCCTTGCGCAAAGAGCGACTGAATCTGCTCCGACGCTTGGTCGAGCGTGGCTGGATCGTTGACCTGTGCCTGTGCCGCCGCGGAGTGGATTCCTTCAGCGAGATGGTTCTCCTCCACGAAGCGGCGATAGGCGTCGGTGGTGATGTGAAATCCCGGCGGAACAGGCAGGCCGGCTACCACCATGCGCGTGAGCGATCCGCCCTTGCCCCCAACCCTTTCGAGTGTCGCCTGGGGATTATCCAAACTGAGAATGATCTGTGCGGAAGAAGGTGGGGTCATCTTTGGTCTTGGTCCCTTCCGGAGCCGGCATCGCGCGCAGGACAAGTTCTTCCGCTCGATTGCGCATTGCGCGCATCGTAGCCGAGCTTCGGTGCCATGATACTCGCATTTTGTTACTAATGCAGGCCATCGGAGTTGGCTTTTCCATTTTTCCTTTAGAGCCATCGAAGAAGCAAATGCACCGGACTGCCTGGATGACTATCCACGCGCAAGATCCGCACCCTGCTGCCTGAGGCGCCCGGCCAATGACTTCTTGTACAATAGCGCAAGAAATATACCGATGATTTTCGCTGATCCGTGCGTGGGATCGTGCACGGAATCGGTGTTTTGGCTTCTATGGCCGGCTGCGGCCCAGAGGGGCCGTGGCCACATTCCGCTTGTTTCCGCCGAGAGGCAGACAAGTTTCAATGCGGCGGTGCGGACTGCCTGCGGGCGGGCGTGCACGAAGCGGGCGCCCGCAACGCTACAGCGTTTGCATTCTCATTTCAGCCGTGGGGCAGCGCCATCGCGCGCAGGAAGGATTTATCCATGTACCAGTGCCATGCAATTGAAGAAAAACCTCGCCCGGTCAGCCTGCGGCGTTTGCTTTTCCTTGCGGTTCTGCTGGCGTCGGCGTGCGCAGTGGCGGGCGCAACCGAGAACGGCGGAAGCGTGTGGCCGGTGGGCGCGGAATCGTACGCCACGGCGGCCGGCGTGCCTCACGCCGGCGAGACCATGTTTTACGAGTACACCTGCTTCTATTTTGCCAATGAATTCGACGACGGCAAAGGCCACAGCGAGGTTCCGGAGTTCAAGCTGCGCGTCTTCGCGCTGGCCGGGAAGCTCTCTCACAACTGGGGTCTCCACCTTCCCATCGGCGACCTGGGAAGTTATTTTGCCATTCCCAACGTGTACGAGCAGGTGAGCGTTGCGGGGGTGAAGAACACCAAGGACGATCTCACCAATCTCAACCTGGTTCCGATTACGTTCTTCAACCACAAGGGCATCGCGCATTGGTATTACGAACTCCAGTTCGAGAGCCTGGGGACCGGCTACCAGAAGGGCGCCCCGGTGAATATCGGAGAGCATAACGTGGCCTTGACGCCTGCCGCCGCATTCACGCTGACTCCGCACAAGGGCGCGCAGGACATCATGTCGCGCTTCGACTACGTGATCAACGACGTGGACCACGCGACCCATTATCACAGCGGCAATGAGTTCTTCTGGCAGTACGACGCGCAGCAGGAGATCGCGAAGGGCAAAGCGAGTGTGGGCGTAACCGGCTACTTCTACCAGCAGGTGACCAACGACTCGCTCAGTGGAGCGGTCTATTCAACCCCAAATACGGATGGGACCAAGAACATCGGCAATAAAGGGCGGGTTCT
>JBEKDH010000086.1:0-17438 GCA_050014455.1 Occallatibacter sp. | reverse complement strand
GACCCAAAAGACCAGCAGCAACCCGCATTTTCCAACAGAAAACAGATCCAAAATCAGGAAATCATCTGAAGTCGCGCCGTCGCTGCAAAATCATGCGCCTGCGCAGAGGTTCCCTAAATGGAGATAGGTCTGCTAAGAAGACTTGCGAGGCCTATGTTACGAGTCAGAAACTGCATAGCATTGAAGACTCAATCCATAAGCTTGTATTCGAGACCGAATTCTCCGCCTTGGTGATCATTGACGAAGAGTCAGCGCTACTTGAGACAATTCTCAGCAAGAAACTTAACTTCAGCGTGGAGGTCATAGAGTTATCCAGATACGAGAATGAGAATGCCGTTCGAGTTTATAGTTTTGAGCCGTTCTTGGCTGGCCTTGCAAGCGAGGTTCCAATCGCCGAAGGAAAAGAACTTGGAAAGCAGATGGACGTTGCCGATGTGGACACCATAGTTGTACCTGCCAGATTGGAGGGGTTCAAGGAAACCTTCTTAAACGAGAAGCGCTGGTACGCGGTCCGCATACACGCTTCCATGAAGCCGTACATCAAATATATCGCAGCATATCAAGTTGCGCCGGTCTCAGCAATTACTTACTTGGCCGAAGTGCAGTCAATTGAACCTTGGCAGGACACACATAAGTTCGTCCTCAACTTTTCCGCATCACCTCAGCCAATTGGGCCGATCAAGCTCCAGAAGGACGGCAAAGTTCACGCTCTCCAGGCGGCGCGATATACAAATCGTGAGAAGTTGAAGTCTGCGAAGACTCTCGATGATGCGTTTTGATTTGGGTCGGGTGCCTCCGGTCTCGCATTCGAGACTGGGAGTTGGCTCACACCGCGTTTCAGCCGAAGAGTTCGCTATGCGAGCCAAGCCGGGCCAGCCACAAAGTTTCGGCATCCGGCTTTCGGTAGATTAGCAGCAGGTCGGGCTTTACGTGGCACTCGCGATAGCCTCCCCAATCGCCGCTCAACTCGTGATCGTGGTGCCGTGGCGGCAAAGGCTGGTCGTTTGCCAAAGCCGCCAGAATGGGCGCCAGATCGGTGTCCAATGTGGCCCGGTGCTGACCCTTGGCCTCCCTCTTGTAATCGCGTTTGACGGCCGTCGAGCGCTCAATCGTCCGCATGAAGATCGGCCATTAGCGCTTCGACGCTGGCAAAGCGCTCGCCCTTTCCGGCCTCAAGTTCCGCCATTGCTTTCCGGGTGGCGGCGTTGGGAACCCTCACCTCGAAGGGAAGCCGGCGCTCATCGGCAACCCGAAGCATAAGCAAGCGTATGGCGTCGGAGATGGACAGGCCCATGGCTTCCAGCGCATCGGCTGCGCGCGTTTTGGTTACTGCGTCGATGCGGGCACGGACGTAAGTATCTGCGGTAATCATGGCAGCCCTTCCTTGAATTCCAACGGTCAAGTCCAAGTGTAGTCGCAATGAGACTACAATTCAAGCCCGACGCGTGGCCCAGGTATCCAGGAGTACCCGAAACAGTTTGTCCCAGCTCTCGCTCTTGAGATATGGGAATCGATCTCCGCACTCCGCGGACCCGCCGGCTTGCTGACCACTGCCCGCCGATCCCTGTTTTTCCAATGCCCTACTGCACATCCACCGTGCGGAAGCCCAGGCCATAGAGCAGAGCGGTGACGCTGGTTCGGGCATTGGCACGCGCTTTGTCGAGAATGCCGTCGTCGAGCGCGGCCTGGGCAATCTGCTGCTCGGCCGCCAGGCGCACCTGGGATTCCAGGTGCAGATCGGCGCTGACCAGCAGGCCGGTCGTCCGGGAATAGACTCGTGTGCCGCCGTTATCGATGCGCGTGGTGAACACCTGCGCCGCGGGCAGCCGGACCTGAACGGCATCGCCCTTCACCGAAACATCGCCCGGCTTGAGCTGGGCCAGATCGACCCCGGCAATCACTTCTCCGTGGGCGATCAGAAGCAGCTTGTCGCCCACCAGGAAGTCGGGCAGGTAAGCGCTCTGGCGTTCGCCCTCCACGATCTTGTCGAGCGAATACACAACCGTTTCCAGGCGCGACAGTTGACGAATCTTCTCCACGACCGTTGGGGAGGAAACGTCGATTGTGGTGGGGCGGCCGGTCGCGTAGCTGGCAAGCCGGTTCCACAACCCGGCGCGCGCGACGTGAGCAAAGCCCGAGAGCAGCAGGAAGCCGAGCACGGCGCCCACGGCGAGCGTGCCGAGCAAGACGCCCAAGCGGCCCATCCGCATCGGGTTGGAACGGTTATAGGCTTGCATACCCATGTCCGCTTGGATGCAAAGCCGATACTTCGCGGCTGGGGAATTTAAGAAGACTTCGGCGGCGGCCCAGGCCCTAGCCTTTGAGACCTGGGATTTGATCTCCACAAGCCGGTGAGATCGAATGCTGAATCGTTTGTTTTCATCCTTGACGCGCTATACCAAAGTAGACATAATTAATCGATGAACCATGCGCTCAGGTCGTTGCGCTGGATCGGGTCGGCGAAGAAGGACTTGCTGGCCATGCCGGATGAGGTGCAGCAGGGATTTGGTTTTGCCTTGTACAACGCCCAGATCGGCTTGCTTCACCCCGACGCAAAGCCGCTCAAGGGATTCGGCTCGGCGGGGATTCTGGAGATTGTGGAAGATTGGCGCGGCAATGCGTACCGGGCGGTTTACACGGTGCGCCTTGCTAACGCGGTCTATGTCCTGCACTGCTTCCAGAAGAAGTCGAAACACGGTATCGAGACTCCAGCCGCGGATATGAGTTTGATTCGTGCGCGATTGAAGGAAGCCGAAGCACTGGCGAAAGGAGCTGAGCAGTGAATAATCCAGAAGAAAGCTTGAATGTATACGAGCAGTTGGGCTTTCCCGACGCCGAAGAGATGCTTGTCAAGGCGCAATTGGTCACGCAGATAGCCGAGATTCTGCGCGAAAGGGGATGGAGCCAGCAGCAGGCGGCGAAGGTTCTGGGCTTGACTCAGCCCAAGCTCTCCAAGATGCTGCGCGGCCAGTTTCGCGGCATCAGCGAAATGAAGATGATGGACTGCCTTCTCCGGTTGGGACGCGCGGTGAAGATCGTAGTTGGGCCTGCGGGCGAATCCGCCGATGACCGTATCGAAGTGGTGGCTGCATAGAGGCGCGACTATGAAGAGAGGTAATCCCGAGCCGCTGACCCCGGAGTTGCAGGCCGAGCTGGATGCTCTTGCCGCAATGCCGGAGAGCGAGATCGACACCACCCACATGCCGCCCATCGCCGATTGGAGCCACGCGGCGCGCGGGCCGTACTACCGTCCCATCGAGCGCCCACTGTCTCTGCGCGTAGACGCCGACATTATCGATTGGTTCCAGCAGCATGGGCAGGGCTACCAAACGCGCATGAACTTCGCCCTGCGCGAGTACGTCGAGCGCCACCGCGAACGCGCCTGAAGGCGAAGACGCAATCCTGGTGGATTACCAGGACCATTACTGAGAGGAGAGAGCATTGCATGCGCCATGGCCTGATAGCTTTGAAGCAGAGCGCTTCTCCACCGAGTGATGCCTAAGGAGACCCTGAACAAGTCCTCGTCCTGAAGCGGGCGTTCCCTCGGGGGCTAAAGCCCACGTTTGTTTTCTTGCATTTGCGGCACGACTGAAGTCGTGCCCTGACACAATTCGGACTTTTTCGGAGGTTCCCTAAGGTGAACACCCATGCCCAATCCGAAGCCCAGCCCGGCCCCCAGAGCGACTCAGCGGCCCCGCCCCGCCGCATCGTTCTCACTGGCTTCATGGGCTCGGGCAAGAGCACCGTCGGCCCGCTGCTGGCCGCCCATCTGGGCTGGAGCTTTCTCGATGTGGACGACGTGATCGAAGCCGAGGCCGGCGTGACCATCGCCGAGCTATTTGCGCGCCACGGCGAGCCCTGGTTCCGCGAGCGCGAGCGTGCGACCATCGCCCGCCTGTGCGACGGAGGCGCCTTGGTTCTGGCGCTCGGCGGCGGCGCAATCGAGCATGACGGCACCCGCGCGCTGCTGCTCACCGTTCCCGGCACGCTGCTGATTCATCTGGAGGTGGAACTGGCCACCACCCTGGTCCGCTGCCGCGGCACCGAGCACACCCGGCCCATCCTCGCCGACCAGGCCAACCTGGTCAGCCGTTATGCTCGCCGCCTGCCGCTTTATCGCACCGCCCACGTCACTATCCCCGTTGACGCGCTTACTCCCGACGCGGCCGTGGACGCGATTCTCCAAGCCGCCCGGCTAGGGTGATCGGAGGCAGCGCAACCAGCACCTCGCGCATGCGATCGCGGTGGCTCAGCACGGATTGAAGAAAGACGCGAGCACGGCGGATTCCCGATGAGAAGTCCCTCGCTTGCTATCATCGGGAGAGGCTCCCGGCGGCATACAGGCCGGTTGCTTTTGCCGAGGTATGCTCGCCGTCCAAATGACTCCCGCCACCCAAGCCGCCGATCCGGAAGAGCTGACAGTGCCCTCCGGCGATGGCAACGTAAAAGCTCCGGCCTCGGGTCAGGGCCATGTGCATGCCCCGGCGCCCGGCGCCACGGCCACTTTGATTCACGACCTGCGCGAGCTCTTCAAGGTCAAGGTGGTGGGGCTGGTGCTGGTTACCGGCTGGGGCGGCTTCTACCTGGGGTCGATGCAGTCGGGCATCTCCAGCTTTCAGGGTGGCCTGCTGAACACGCTGCTGGGCATCGGCCTGGTCTCGGCTGGGGCAGGTGCGCTGAACGAGGCGTTGGAGCGCAAGACCGACGCGCGCATGAAGCGCACCGCTGACCGCCCAATGGCCGCCGGCCGCTTCTCGCTGGCGCAGGGCATTCTGGCAGGCATGGGCGCGTTGGCGCTGGGCGCAGTGTGGCTGGCGCTCAATACCAACCTGCTCACCGTGGCTCTGGCGCTGCTCACGGCCTTCACCTACGTGGGCATCTACACGCCGCTCAAGCGCTTCACCACCATGGCCACCTTCATCGGCGCTTTCCCCGGCGCCATGGGCCCCATGCTTGGCTGGACCGCCGCGCGAGGCCGCATCGAGTGGCCGGCTGTGGCCCTCTTCGCCATCCTCTTTGTCTGGCAGTTTCCTCATTTCATGGCCATTGCCTGGCTCTACCGCGACGACTACGCCCGCGCCGGCATCCGCATGTTGCCCGTCGTCCAGCCCGACGGATGGTCCACCGTGGCCGAGGCGCTCTTCTTCGCGGTGATCATGATTCCCGTCAGCCTGACGCCCTGGTGGCTGGATCTGGCCGGCATGACCTATGCCGTACTGGCCACCGCGCTGGGCCTCTTCTACCTGGCCTATACCATCCGCTTCGCCCGCATCCTGCGCGCCCGGACGGAGACCGAAAGCCGCAGTCTGGCGCGCGATCTGCTCAAGGTCAGCGTCCTTTACCTGCCCCTGCTCTTCACCTCGCTCATGCTCTGCGCCACGGCAAAGCACTAAGGAAGCGGAACCATGACGACCACCGTCGCTCCTGAATCCGGCACACGCTCTGCCATCGCCGCCATTCTGCTCATCAGCGCGGCGGCCACGGCCTTTCTCTTCTGGCTCATCTACATCCATCCCGCAGCGGCGTCCGGCGCGCAGTACGCCTTTCTTCCCGCTCTCAACGCTTTGCTCAACGGCCTCAGCGCCACTGCTCTCGCCATCGGCTACATCTTCATCCGGGCGCACCGCATTCCGGCTCACCGCGCGGCCATGATTACCGCTTTTGGATTCTCCACTTTGTTTCTGGTCAGCTATATCCTGCACCACGCCCTGCACGGCGACGTTCGCTACCCGGCCCACGCCGCTCTGCGCGCGCTCTACCTGCCGCTGTTGGCCAGCCACATCGTGCTGGCCATCGTGGCGCTGCCGCTGGTGCTGGTAACGTTCTTCTTTTCGCTCACCGGCCGCATCGCACAGCACCGCAAGGTTGCGCGGTGGACATTCCCGCTCTGGCTCTACGTCTCAATCACCGGCGTCGTCACCTACATCATGCTGCGACTGGCGCAAGGATAGGGACCAGGGACCAGGGAACAGGGAGTAGGGAACTGGGAACTGGGAACAGGGAGCAGACGACCCAGGCTGGGTGCCCCACCCTTTTCGCGTTGGCGGCGGTGATTGGAGCGACAATATGGGTGCCCCATCCTTTTCGCGCACTTGGCGAGAAGGATGGGATACCTCGAACCCCAACCGCCCCAAGTTCGGAGGATCGAAGATGCCCGCAACCAATCCGAATCCAGTCCAGCCGAACGACGGCACACGCCAATTGCTGCAATGGGGCGCGTCGATCCTTGGATCGGGCATTGTGGCCGGCCTGTTGCTGGTCACCGTGCTGGGAGGCTTTTCGCCCACAGGCGCCAGCACCAACACCGGCTGGTTCGCCCTCATCGTCGCCTTGATGTGCATTCCCTTCGGTGGGCTGCTGCTGGCCCTCGGCGTTGCCAAATGGTTTCGCAACCGGGCGCTTTCCCGCCACAGGTGATCCTCTGCTATTCTTTTCAGTTACTGGAGTGCAAGAACATGGCAAAGAGTGTTAACAAAGTCATCCTCTTAGGCAACGTGGGGAAGGACCCCGAAATCCGTTCCACACCCGGCGGCGCCATCGTCGCCAATTTCACCCTGGCGACCAGCGACCGGTTCCAGGATGCGCAGGGCAACTGGCAGGACCGCACCGAGTGGCACACGCTGGTCGCCTTCAAGCGAACCGCGGAGATCATTCGCGATTACGTTAAGAAGGGCTCCAAGCTGTACGTCGAGGGCAAGCTCCAGACCCGCAGTTGGGACGATAAGGAGTCTGGCCAGAAGCGCTACAAGACCGAGGTCGTGGTCTTCGACCTCTCGCTGCTCAGCGGCCGCGAGGAAGGTTCAGGCGGCTACAGCCGTCCGGCCAGCGCCTCCAGCTCGTCAGCCAGTTTCGACCAGCGGCCGGCCGCGGCAGCCAGCGGCGCACCGGATGACTTCGCACACCAGACCGAAATCTCGGACGACGATATTCCGTTCTAAAAGCAGCTGTCAGTGGTCAGTCGATGGCCCTGGAATCGGCAATCCGGTCCGCTGAAGAGACCTTTACCGCAATGATGTACCGAAGACTGACCACTGATCACTGTTCACTGACCACTGTGTCTCTCACTCCGCCTTCATCAGCGCCGCGATCAGCGTATCCCGGCGCTGGTTGGCCATTGCGTCGGCGTTGCGCAGGACGCGCAACCAAACGGAAACCGCGCCCGCGGCCAGCGCCAGAAAGATGGGCACGGCCACCCAAAGCTCGTCAAAGAACCAGCACAAGCTCAGGACTCCTGCGCCCACCCCGGTTACTCCCAGCTGCACCAGCAGGCTGAGCAGGGCGTTGGCCTGCGATCCGCGCCGGCGCGCAATCCGCCCCGGATTGATGCGGTACGGCATGATGATCGAGAAGACGTTGCCGGCGGCCAGGTTCACTGGGAGCGCAAAGAGCAGCCATGCGGCCGTAGCCACGATCAAGGCGCCGCTGGGAACTCCCAGGCGCAGGCTGCTCAGGACGCCGGCCAGCGAGGCCACCAGCAGGAACAGCACAGAGAGGAATAGGTTCTTGGCCAGTAGCACCGTCCGGATGGGAGTGGGAGAAAGAAAGTACACCTGAATGCCCGCCCCCTCGGTGCCCAGGTTGTTATAGATCAACTGGGTAAAGCCCAGCAGCGAGTAAACCATGGCGATGGGCACGGCCATGGGGAAGACGTGTTCTCCGGAACCACCCCTCTTGAGAAAGGCGGCTGAGAAGACAATAGCCAGCAGCAGGGGCGTGCCCACCGCATAGAGCAGCGGCAGGCTGCGCAGCAGGGTCCGCAACTCCTTCTCCATCACCGCGGCGATGGGGCCGGAGCCGTCCAGCAGCCATCCGGCTTCGCGGCGCGCGGCCTTCTTCCGGCTGGGCGCCGTGCCCAGGTTTTCTCCGCGATACTCCGATCGGAGCCGCCCCGCCAGCACTCCGCCGGCAGCTAGGAGATAAAGCCCAAGCAGAGCCAGCGATTCCAATGCCGAGGCTGCCTGTTGCCGGGCGGCCTGCTCAAGCGCGCCGGCGGCCAGCCCTGGGGGCAGCCACCTCTGCACGGCGTCGGCGGTCTTCAGCCATGGCCCGTACCTTGCTTTGAACTCGGCCTTGGCCAGCCGGTACTCCTGTGCCTGTGCCAAAACCTGCTCCGGAGTCGCATTTCTGGGCAGCCTGCTTTTCTGGTGCAGCGCCGGATTCAGCAATTGCAGGCTCAGAATTCCTACCATGAAGACGGCGCCCAGAATCTCGCGCGTCTTCCGCTGCGCCAGCCAGCGCTCGATCCAGGCAAAGACTGCCCTGGTCAGCAGTATGTTGAAGGCCGCAAAGACAGCCAGCCCCAGCGCCGTCCAGGCAGACAGATCGGGCCGTGCTATCGTCACTCCAACCCAGATGCCAATCGAGCACAGACCGCCCAGAATCGTTGCGGAATCGGCCAGGCCAAAGACCAGGAAAAGCATGAAATACGAGCCGAAGCGCACCGGAAAGCGCAGCAGGATGCCGAGATCGAACTGTTCCTGAAACGAGGCCATCATGACTGGAATCATCTGCCAGAGAAAGAAGACTGCCCAAAACAGAATCGGCAAATAGAGCCATTTCGCGCCGGAGGCGAGCAGATAGCCAAAGAGGCCCGCGGTGGCGCCAAGCCCCAGCCCCAGAAGGGAATAGAGGATATAGGCCAAAGTGCGCGCGCCCATCTCAAACGCGCCCAGTTTAGAGCGCAGGCCGTTCCTGAACATATGCCAGCGCAGGTTGGCCAGCGCCGCGTACTGCGCCCGCGCCTCGGCGCTCAGCATACCCGCGCTCCAGCCGGCCCCATTCATGCCGGCCTCGTTTCTGCATTCGCGGGATGTCTGGGTGACCCATCCTTGCGATCTGCTGCGGCGGAATTATGTCGCAAGGGTGGGATAGCACAACACTCGTTGCAGGAACTGTGAAGTCGCATCACGCCAACCATGACAGCTCCTGCGCCGGCTCCTGCTGCCCGCCGGCTCCCACAATCGACAGGAAGATTTCTTCCAGAGTGAGCCGCTGCTCCTGCTCGGCGCCGGGCAGCGTGCTGCGCACCCCGGCACGGAGTTCATCGATCGACCCGTGCGCCACCAGCCGCCCCTGCGAGATGATGGCCACGTGGCTACACAGCCGCTCCACAATCTCCAGCACGTGGGTGGTGAGGAAGATGGTCGCCCCGCGGTTGATCATCCCCTGCAGCATGGCCTTCAACATGCCCGCGGCAATGGCGTCCACGCCCTCGAACGGCTCATCGAGAAACAGCACCTTGGGCCCGTGAATCACCGCCGCGGCCATGGCCAGCTTCTTCTGCATTCCGTGCGAGAAGTCGGTAACCAGCTTGCGAGTCTCGTTGGCCAGTTGCATGAAGTCGAGCAGTTCTTCCGTGCGCCGGTTGGTGGTCGCGCGATCAAGGCCGTACATGCGCCCCACAAAGCGCAGGTACTCGGGCGCGGTCAGCCGTCCCATCAGCGCCATGCCCTCCGGCACCACGCCGATCTGCCGCTTCAGGTCCAGCGCCCCGGCCCAGAATGGCTGGCCCAGAATCTCGATCCTCCCCGCGCTCGGCTCCAGCAGCCCGGTGAGCATCTTGATGGTGGTGGACTTGCCCGCTCCGTTCGGCCCCAGAAAGCCGAAGAACTGCCCCGGAGCCACGCTGAAGGTCACATCGTCCACGGCGGTCAGCGCGCCGAAGCGCCGCGTAAGCCCGTGGGTCTGAATCGCCGCGATTTCCATGTGGGGCAAGGATACCAAGGTTGGCTTGCAGGAACAAAGCGGGCGCTCGGCTTCTCTCCGGGCAGGCTCTGGGCCATGCCTGCGTCCCACGGATAGGAAAGTGCGCCAAGCCTTCTTTGTGTATAATTACACACATGAACAGCGCGGGAATTGTCCGCAGGCTTGAATCGGAGGGTTGGCGCAAGGTGCATCAAACCGGCAGCCACATCAAGTTCAAGCATCCGGAGAAACCTGGCGCTGTGACCGTTCCGCATCCGAAGAAAGACCTTCCCATCGGCACGTTACGCAGTATCTATCGGCAGGCTGGCTGGCAGTGGAGGTGAGAAATGCTCTATCCCGTTTATGTCCAGGTTGGGGACAAGAAGCACGCGCACGGAATTGAGTTTCCGGATTTTCCTGGGTGCTTTTCCGCCGCGGACGACTGGCAGGAGATCAACCGCATGGCGCAGGAGGCCGTGGAATGTCACATGGCCGGCGAGAACCTGCCCATCCCCGCTCCTACAGCTCTTGAAAAGCTGGCCGCCGACCCACGCTACGAGGGCGGCGTGTGGATGCTGGTTGACCTCGATTTGTCGCGCATCGATCCCGCGCCGAAGCGTGTCAATATCTCCCTGCCGGGGTCGCTGCTCTCGCAGATCGACACCTACGCGCAAGCCCGCCATTTGAGCCGTTCCGGATTTCTTGCCAAAGCGGCACAAGAGGCCATGAGCAGCGAGTAAGGGCGGTGTGGTTTCCCAGGTCTCAAGATCGAGATCTGGGGCTCCCGGCCTGAGGTCTTGAGTACGACGCGCGTTCGGACAGTTCGGTCATCGCCCTTGCGACCTTGATCGGGGGCTCATCGCTTTCCCTTCAGGTTTTCTATCAGCTTCCCATCCGGGCCGTAGAGGGTTACACCCATCTCAACAGCGCTTTTGCCGTGCGCCCTCGATCTCAGCCACGCACTGAGACGGGTAGCAATCTGCTCCCCGATTTTCGTCAACGCAGCATCAGCGACCTTCTCCCCAGCCTTTACTACCGCACCCCCCAACGCAACTCCGGCCACAGAAGCCCATATCTCGAAATGCGGAATGTACATCGCGACCTGGCTTGCGGCCGAGGCATCGATGTCGAACCGCATGTCCAAATCGTCGAGCTCTCGGATAGAGAGTAAATGCTCGATGATCTCTTGGCCTTCCTTGAGGGAAATCCCGTCGCATTCGATGGTGAAGCGCATGTACCTAATTCTATCGTCTTATTCTGTGCGAAAACGGTGATACCGGCTGCCCGAAGGAGGGAAGTTATACCTCTGGGAAACCTCTGGACAAGAAGCAGCCTCGTGGGACTTAGGATCAGTACTAAGGAATGCCCATATCGCCAGGATGGATTCTCGCTTTACTTCAAATCGCCGGTTCAGTCGCCCGCTCAAAGACCCGCTGCGATTGAGAACCACGCAAATCCTATCTCGGGCGGCTGACCCGGAATCCGGAAACTGGCCGATTACTCCCGGGTGGCCCTATCTATGCCTCGCCCGCTTCCTCCGCCTCGCCCAGCGGATCGTTGTCGCGGTCCGTTACCTCAACCAGCGCCGCCAGCCGCGCAGCCAGCTCCGGCTCCCAGCATCCCTCCGGCGCGCGCCAGCTCCAATTGCCCGCGGCCACGGCGGGAGTATTCATGCGCGCCTTCGAGCCAAGCTCAAGCAGATCCTGTGCCGGAACCATGGCCACTTGCGCCACGCTGGCCTCGACGGCGCGAATCAGCGGCCAGACGGGGCGCTTGCCAACCGGCCCCACGTAAACTTCTACGGCGCCCCGCTCCACCTTGCTGGCCGCATCCCACCAGCCCTGCGTGGTGTCGTTATCGTGCGTGCCGGTGTAGGCCACGGTATCCGGCATGAAGCGGTGGGGCAGGTGCATGTGCGCGCCCTTGCTGTTGAAGCCGAACTGCATCACCTTCATCCCCGGCATTCCTAGCTCCAGCCGCAGCGCGTCCACCGCCGGGGTAATCATGCCCAGGTCTTCGGCAATGAGCGGCAGCGGCCCCAGCGCGGCTTCCAGCGCGCGGAAGAGCTTTAGCCCCGGTGCCTTGACCCACTTGCCCTTGACCGCCGTCTCCTCCCCGGCTGGAATGGCCCAGTAAGCCTCGAAGCCGCGGAAGTGGTCCAAGCGGACAATGTCATAAAGCGCGCAGGCGCGGCGAATCCGGTCGATCCACCAGGCGAATCCCCGCTCGGCCAGCACCTGCCAGCGATAGAGCGGATTGCCCCAGCGCTGCCCGGTAGGTGAAAAGTAGTCGGGCGGCACGCCTGCGATGCGGATGGGCTTGAGGTCGCCATCCAGTTCAAAAAGCTCCGGGTGAACCCACACGTCGGCCGAATCCATGTTGACGAAGATGGCCACATCGCCCAGGATGCGTATAGCGTTGCGCGCCGCAGCCTTGCGGAGGTCGCTCCACTGCCGCGAAAAAGCAAACTGGAGCACGCGTTCCCGGGCCACCTCCCGCGCATTCTCCCTGGCTGCCTTTGCCAGCGCATCCGGCAGGCGGCGGCGCAGCGGCTCGGGCCAGGCCGTCCATGCGCCGGTATTGAACTGGCGCCGCAGCACCGCATAGAGGGCGTAGTCGTCGAGCCAGGCGGCCTCAGCCCGGCAAAACTCCTGGAACTCACCCCACTGCTTCACCAGCTTGCGGCCATAATTTGTGCCTAGCGCCCCGCGATCGAGAAAGTTCCCCGCCGCCTCGCGGAGCAGCGGCAGCTTGCGCTCTTCCACCTCATTGAAGTCCACGTTGCCGCTTCGTCCGGCCAGCCCTGCGATGTGCTCGCCCTCGATCCATCCCCAGTCGGATAGGAACTCCAGGCTGATGAGAGAGGGATTGCCCGCAAACGCCGAGCAGGCCGCGTAGGGCGAGTTGCCGTACCCGGTGGGGCCGAGGGGCAGAACCTGCCACAGGTGCTGCCGGGCGGCGGCGAGGAAGGCCAGAAACTCATAAGCGGCAGGCCCCAGGTCGCCGATGCCTCCATAGGAGGGCAGAGAAGTGACGTGCAGCAGAACTCCCGACGAACGTTGAAACTTCATGGCTTCATTATCGCCGCCGCCGCTGCGGAATGCCGGAAGCCGGCCGGCATGAGCAAAAAGGCCCGCCTCCTCAAAGGGATGCGGGCCTGCTCGCGGTTCAGTTTGGCTTCCCGGGCGGCTTACACGCCCGGAACTCCCGGTCCCTGCAACTTGGCGTTCACCCGGATGCGGCCGTGCTTCTGGTACTCGTTCATGATGCCGCTCAGGAAGACGCTGAAGGCTTCCTGGCGGCGCTCGTCCAGGAGCTGTTCGCGCATCTGGTCGAGGTTCTTGGCAATCTCGTCCGCGCTGGGCTCCTGCTTGTCAACCAACTTGGCCACCACGCCCGTCCGCTGCGCATCGATGGAGCCGCTGATCTGGCCCACTGAGAGGTCAAAGAGCTGCGGAGCCACCTGCTCCAATTGGCCTATATCCGGAACCTGGCTGGAGGGGCCCACCAGGTCGCTGGTCTTCATGGTTGCGCCAGCTTCCTTGGCTGCCTTGGCCAGGTCGTTATAGGCTTTGGCCTTGTCCGCCAACTTGTGGGTCGCCAGGCTCAACATCGGGGGCAGCACCTGGTCGCGGTAGTCGTCCAGAAGGTGGCTCTTCCAATCTTCGAATTTCGGCGCGTGAGCCGGGGCGATGCCCGTAACCTGGAAAATGGCATAGCCTTCGCCCGTAGGCGCCGCTTGCGGGGGATCGCCCTGCTTGGACTGGAAGGCCTTGGCGATCACCTGCGATCCGTCGGGTAGCGCGGCAATCACGCCCTGGATGCCGACCGGGGGCGTGGTCACCAACTCCAGGTGGTGAGCCGCCGCGGTCTTCTCCAAACCGTTCTTGAGAGCCTCGGAGGTGAGCAGTTGCGCATAGCTGGTCTCGGCCTGGGCCGCATGTTGCCGCATCAGCGTTGCCTGAATGGTGGGCTGCACATCGCTGAGCGATTCGGAGTGCGCCGCCTGGCGCTCTTCCACCTGCACAATGTGATAGCCAAATTGGGTCTTCACGATCTGGGTATCACCGATCTTCTGCGTGAAGATGGCCCTTTCAAACTCCGGCACCATGGCGCCGCGCTTGGCAAAGGGCAGTTCGCCGCCCTGGTCCTTGCTGCCGGGGTCGTCGGAGTACTTTTTGGCCAGCTCGGCAAAATTCGCGCCGCCCTGAATCTGCTTGAGAATCCCTTCGGCCTTGGCCTTGGCCGCGGCGTCTGTCTGGGCGTCCGCGCCGGCAGCCACTTTGATGAGAATGTGCCGGGAGCGCGCCTGCTCGGGAATCGAGTAATCGGCCTTGTGCGAGTTGAAGTACTGCTGAATCTCTTGCTGGGCGGGCTGCGGAATCCCGCCCGGAATCTGATTGGGCGTAAAGGCGAAGTAGGTGATCTGGCGCTCTTCCGGCACCGCCGATGCGTAACGCGCGGCGTTTGACTTGAAGAAGCTGGCCAGTTGGGCGTCGGAAGCAGTGATCTGCTTGCCCAGATCGTCGGCGGAGATCACCGCGTAGTCGAATTTGATCTTGATGTTGCTCTTGCGATATTGCTCGCGGACTTCCTGATCGCTCACCGTGACTCCGGCCGTGATCAGCGACTCCAGCCGATGGAAGACGATCTGCTGTCGCACCTCGTCTTCAAACTCCGCTACCGATATCTCGTGGCTGGTGATGATGTTCCTGTATTGGTCGTCGCCCACATACTGGCCGTTGGGGAAGAACAACTGGCCATACTGGCCCTGATGCAGAGCCTGGATCAGGTCGTCGCTGGTGGCGTGAATGCCCAGCTTATCCGCCTCTGCAAGCAGAATCTGCTGCTGGATCAGTTGCTGCCCCACCTGCGGCTCCAACATGCGCAAGATCGAGGGGTTGTCAGAGTATTGCGGGTACTGCCGCTGCACTCGCTGGCGGGCAACCTTTTCCACCTGCTCCTGGGTCACCTCCACGCCCGATGACAGCAGCTTGCTGTACCAGTGGGGATAGATCACGGCAAAAGTATTGGCGGATGCGGCTCCCACGCCGGTCAGGCCGGGGATCAGATACACCACCATGGAGACCGAGGCGGCGCCGATGATGACCACCAGAAGAGCCTTGGTCATGCGATTGTCTGTCTGCAGGAAACGAATCATGGATGGATTTGAACCTTCAACTCTCTGTGCGCGGCGCGGCGATCCCCACCCGGCAGGCGCAGCCAGCCAAGGCTAGGCTGCATGGGGCAGGCATCCACGCGGATGCGCAATTCTCGCTCTACGCGATTCTCTGCCATTATAGACGACCGGGAACCGGGCCGCCGGGAAACACAGCACGGTCACCAACCAGGTCTCCAGCGGCATCTCGCCCGCGCCGATCTACGACGCCAACGGCAACCAGCTCACCAGCACCCCGGCCACGCTCACCTGGAACGCGCTGAACCTGCCCATCAGCGTAAACTCGACCACGGCTACCTACGACGCGCTGGGCCGCATGGTCGAGAAGGGTTCGGGCGGCACATACACGCAGTTCGTCTTCAGTCCGGCCGGAGCACTTCTGGCCGTGTACAGCGGCGGGCTGGTAAAGGGCACGATTCCGCTTCCCGGTGGCGGCACGGCGATCTACAATGGGGGCGGTTTGAACTACATTCGCCATACCGACTGGCTCGGATCGAGCCGCCTGGCCACGACGTGGGCGCACGCCGTCTACTCCAAGGAGGCCTACGCTCCCTTCGGCGAGACGTACTACGAGGCCGGAACGGCTGACCGCTCCTTCACCGGCCAGGATCAGGATGTTGTCACTGGGGCTGCCGGAACGGGCGTCTACGACTATCTCTTCCGCAAGTACGATCCTTCGGCGGGCAGGTGGCTGTCACCCGATCCCGCAGGGTGGGCCGCGGTGAGCCTGCGCCATCCGCAATCGTTGAATCGGTATGCGTATGTGATGAACGACCCGATGCGTTTGACAGATCCATATGGTCTCGATTGCTATTATTATGACGATTCGGGGGTGTCAGTCGAAAGCGTTGATTTTAATAGTAGTGCAGACGAATGCGCCGGTTCCGGCGGCGTTTGGATTGATAATCCTGTGGAAACTGTTGCAGTAACCGACACCGACTCTTGCTCCCCTACCAATTTATCCGCTTGTCCGCAGACAGAGACCCCGAATCTCCAAGCTCAGATACCGTACGATGTGCCTAAGTTCATCTGGATGCCTCTTCCTTCGAACGCGCTAGCCTGTAGCACGAACACCGGGGTCAACTTCAATGCGCCGCCAGGATTTAGTGTTAGTAATATAGCCGCGAACGGACAAACCAATGGACTATTGGGGGCCGACGCCGCTGTTGGACAAGGTGGGTATTACGACTTCCAGCGTTTTCAGGTAGGAGCCACCACAGAATTCTTCCAAGGATACACGCCTGTTGCCAACATTGCAGTAGGAGCCTATCTCTATGGAGCGGGTGTATCCCCGGCGGCTGGCAGCTTAATCTCGAACACTTACGCATTTTTCAAATCCAAAAACGGAGCAACTGCCCAACAGGGCCAGTTCAGAAATTTGGGTTTCAGTCTTGCTTCAGGAAAGGCGACATACTCATGTCAATCACCCCCGTAGATCGCCCTACATTCCGCCGTATGAACGCTTGGAGTATCGTCTTCGTCATCTCCAACGCGATCGGGATCGTATTTTATCTTGTGCTCGCATCGCGTGGTTGGCGGATACCAGCGGAGCATGGGGCGGTGCCCGTCACAGGTGAGCCCTTCGTCTGGGTTCTTGCATTGCCCGTGTTGGGGATATTCTTCCTTGCAGATGTCATTTGGGGAGGCTTGCTCTTAGGTCATAAGGAATGGAAAGGAAGGTTGTGGTGGCTTCTCACTGCGGCGGTGTGGCTACTTGCAATCGGCATAGATTTCTCGCATCACTGATTTGGGGCGGGTGACCGAGGTCTCGTTTTGAGACCTGGGGTAACATGAAGCCCAATTATCTGTGTCTGGTCGGCGGGTGGCGCACCCTAAGTTTTTATAGATCTGAACCTTCCCACAAAGGTGGGTGCCCCATCCTTCCGCGTTCTTTGCGGAAGGGTGGGTTACCGCGAACCTCGACCATAGGACCGGGTGTAGAATTCTTTCGTCATGACGAAACTTGTCCGTTACCAGCAGTGCGGATGTTTTCACTTTCTGACCTTCAGTTGTTATCGCAGGCTGGCGCTGTTGACGCGTGAGGGAGCCTACGGCGTCTTCGAACGTGAACTTGAGGCAGTGCGCAGACGGTATGGCTTCGTGGTGGCCGGGTATGTCTTGATGCCGGAGCACGTTCACCTGCTGGTCGGGGAGCCGCACCGGTCGTCGCTGTCGGTTGCGATTCAGGTGTTGAAACAGCAGACATCGCGCAAACTGAAGCAGCGCGAGGAGGTTCGGTTCTGGCAGCGGCGGTATTACGACTTCAACGTGCATAGCGAAGAGAAGCGCGTCGAGAAGCTGCGGTATATGCACCGCAACCCGGTGGCGCGGGGCTTGGTTGAAAAACCGGCAGATTGGCCATGGTCGAGCTTCCGGCATTACGCGACGGGTCAGCTTGGAGTGGTCGAGATCGAATCGCATTGGACTGCGTTCCGGAGAGGGAATCAACTACCAGAACACCTCCGTTACAATCAAAAGGGCGGTTGAGGTTCGTGCTCGCCCACCCTTCGCCAGAAAAGAGGCGAAGGATGGGGCACCCTCCAGTTGTGGGTTAGGCAAGGGTGCGCCACCCGCC
>JBEKDH010000085.1:0-30229 GCA_050014455.1 Occallatibacter sp. | reverse complement strand
GGTTCGTCAGGCGCACATTGCCGCGCTGAACAGGCAGGCTATCTCTGATCTTCTCAAACTGCTCCGCAGTAATCTCCATTGACTCCAATTATAGCATGATTAGTGTTAACACGCCCTAGTCCCATTGTTGACGTGAAGTTCAGCCAAAGGACTCGGCGTCCCGATACCGACGGGGCCGCTGGCTGGAAACGTGTTCGTCTGGGCCGCCGCGCTCATTGCGAAAGCCGCGATGCAGAATACTAGTCCAAGGATCTGTCCGCGCATGGTTCTCCTGTCGTTCCGCTGTCGATTCGCACATTCGAGGCTTCGATTGTGTTGAACCAAGAATAGAATGCCCCCCCCCCCTGCTTGTCAACGGAATTCTTCGCTATCTCTCAAAAACTTCGCGCGAAAATGCACAGGTAACCCTACCCATTTATTACTTAGGCAATAACCGGCGTGGACGGATGACGAGCGCCCCGGGTCTCGCCCGCTGCGGCGGCTTCTACTTGCCCGTAAACTCCTTGGCGATCTCGGTCATCGCGTCCCAAGTATCAGTGCGGAATGGAGCGGCGGGCAGGCCGGCGGCGTTGTACAGGTTGCAGCCAATGGGATAGTCGGCCCAGGCATAGCGCACAGCGGCCGGCGCGGGCGCCTTGTCGCTCTTTACGACGACCGTGTCCCCGTCGATGGCCGCGTCCGCGTCGACAAACTGTCCGTCCGCGCCCGCAATCTGAAACCACTTCAGCGCGCCATCCCTGGCAACCAGTCCTCCATCCACGTGCGTGAAGCGGACTCGTATGGCATTGCCTTCGACCTTCATTGAGCTGTAGCGCGGCCCCGAGTATTCGAGCTTGCGGCCGTAAGCGTTGGCCAGCGCGATAAGCGCCAGCCGTTCGCCGACAGGCTCCTTGTCCTTGGGATGCACGTTGTCGGGATCGCCAGCGTCGATGGTGACGGCCAACCCGGTCTTGGGCAGCGAGAGGATCTGCGCCTGCCCCTCGCGCACCAGGGGATTGTTGCTGACATTCTTGAGTGCCGGCAACTGCACCGCAAAGAACGGAAAGGTCCCTTCGCCCCACAACTGGCGCCACTGGGCAACCAGGGTCTCCATCACGTGCGGATAGAGCGCCAACCCCTCCTTGCCGCCCACAATGGACTCGCCCTGATACCAGATGGCGCCGCGAATGGCATAGGGGATGACAGGATGCAACATGCCATTGAATAGAACCGTCGGCTCGTGCTGATCGTCGACCGGGTCGCGCATGGGACCGGGCTTCGGCGGGCGCGCGTTGAGCGTCTGCGGGGCCGGCGGCGCGTCGGCAGCCAAAACGCCCGGATGAGCCTTATAGAAATCCTCAAGGGCATCGAAGCGGTCAAGCATCGGCTTCATGCGGGGGTCGTCTGCAACCGCCTGCCGCGGCAACCACGATTCCGCCGTGCTGGCTCCATACGCAACTGTCAAGATCCCTACCGGCACGTGCAGCCGCTGCTGCAAATCGCGCGCAAACAGGTAGCCCACGGCGGAGAAGCCGGGAACTGTCTCGGGGCTGCATACCTGCCATTCGCCCGCCGCGTCTTCCTTCGGCGTATAAGACTTCGCTGTTTTCACCGTGAACATGCGGATTGCAGGGTAGTTGGCCGCGGGGATCTCCTTGTCTTCGTCGAGCATCCCGGCGAAGGAAGCCGCCTTCTTTGAAACCGTGAAAACCATGTTCGACTGGCCCGAGGCCAGCCAGACCTCGCCCACCAGCACATCGTGAATGGTGAGCGAGTTCTTGCCCTGGATATGAATCTCATAGGGACCGCCGGCCTTCATCTTGCGCAGGCGCACCATCCACCTTCCGTCCGGGCCCGCGGTGGTCGAGCGGGTCTGGCGGTCAAGCGTGACCCTCACCGCTTCGCCAGGTTCCGCCGTTCCCCAAACGGGCGCCGGCATCCCTCGCTGCAAGACTATGTGGTCGCTGAACAGAGCGGCGGGTTTTACCTCGGCGGAGACTCCTGCCGCAAACAGCAGAAAGAGGCAGCCTGCGGCGGTGTAAAGGCGCTTTTCCATGGTCCCCCCACTTCCATTGAACCAGCTATGCGGGAATCGAGCTCCAACTGCAACGGAGCCCAGCAAGAATCCTATGGAAAAACAACTTCCGCTGCAAGCTGGAGACAAGCAGAAGGGGCCGCCTTCTGCCCGCTCGGTCAAAAACGTGAGCGATCCCAGGAGGCTGGAATCAGCAGCCCTAATACCGCTCGAGGAACTCCGGCTCAACGGGATTCTCAAACAACGAGGCCTCGCGGGTGACTACGGTCAACCCCGAGGGGGTGACGAAGTAGCGGCGCTTGTCCTCGACCGGGTCGAAGCCGATCACCGTGCCTTCGGGAATATGCACGTCGCGATCGATAATGGCGCGGCGGATGCGGCAGTGGCGCCCGATGTTCACGTGCGAGAAGATGATGCTGGCGTCCACATTGGAATAAGAGTTGACGCGCACATCCTGCGAGAGCACACAGTTCGAGACTGAGGCGCCGGAGATGATGACGCCGGCGGTGATGACCGAGTTGACCGCCATGCCGGAGCGGCCAGGTTCGCCAAAGACGAATTTGGCCGGCGGATACTGGCGCACGCGGGTGCGGATAGGCCAGCTCTTGTCATACAGGTTGAAGGTAGGCGAAACGGAGCACAGGTCCATGTTGGCGTCGTAGTAAGCATCCAGAGTGCCCACATCGCGCCAGTAGAGCGCCTGCTGCTTGTTCTCATCCACAAACGAGTAAGCCATCATCTTCTTCTTGCCCAGCAGGTTGGGCAGAATGTTGTGGCCAAAATCGTGCTTGGAGTGGGGATCCTCTGCATCGGCGATGAGCGCCTTCAGCAACACCTCGGTGTTGAAGACATAAATGCCCATGGAGGCATCCACGGCGTTGGGATTGGTGGGCGAGCGGAATGTGGTCGACGCCGGCTTTTCCAGGAAGCCCAAGACCTCTCCGTTCTTGTCCACTTTCACCACCCCAAACTGTTTCACATCGTCCGGAGGGATCGGCAGGGTGGCCAGCGTGATCTCGGCCCTGGTCTCCTTGTGCTGCTCCAGCATGCGGCTATAGTCCATCTTGTAGATATGGTCGCCGTAGAGGATAATCACGTACTTCGGCTGTTCGCTGCCGATCGAGTAGATGTTTTGATACACGGCATCGGCGGTTCCCATATACCAGTTGGCGCCGGTGCGCTGCGTGGGCGGCATCAGCTCCACGAACTCGCCCAGCTCCTGAGCCACAATGCCCGTCCACCCCTCGCGGATGTGCCGGTTGAGCGAGAGGGCCTTGTACTGGGTCATGATGAAGACCTTGCGGAGGCCGGAGTTGATGCAGTTGGAGAGGGTGATGTCGATGATGCGGTAATGCCCGCCAAAGGGCACGGCCGGTTTGGCGCGATCGCGAGTAAGCGGAAAGAGCCGCTCTCCGGCTCCGCCCGCAAGCAATACTCCAAGTGTGTCTTTCATATCCCTTCGACCCTGCCTTGGTTGCATTTTCCGTTCGGAGGCCGCCGCCCCCATGGGCGCCGCTTTCCAATACAGCATATTCTCCGGCGACGCGTTTCCTTCAGGCATCCCCGAACGGTGGAGAATACCACACACAGATGAACTTGGGATTCCACCCATTCAATCGACTCGATTTTATCGACGCTTGTCAACCCGGGATAGGCAATCCCAGGCAAAGCACAGCGTACCCGGCAGGCGCGCGAGGACAAAAGAGCAGTCGCCGCCGGCTTGGCCAAAAGCGTATTGCGCTCACTTGAAAACGGAGAGCCGCTTCACCGCTTCTGCTTGAACTTGTATTCCATTCCCACCGAAATGCCGAAATTCCAGTTGTTGTGACCGCCGGGCCCCGTCGTCGGGGTGGAGTAATCGGTGCTATAGCGGGTGAAAAGCGCGTCTGGAGTGACGCGGAAGACCCAGCGCGGCGAACGGTTCAGATCGAAGTGGCCGCCGAAGATGGCCGCCGGAGCGATCTGGTTGTTATAGAAATCGACCGTCGACGGATTGTTCCCTAGCAAATCCTTTTCGAAGTCGCCGTATGCACCGCCCACCAGCACATGTGCGATCATGGCCGCGTGCTTGTTGTGTGGCCCCAGCCACTCCGGGCCAGCTGCGAAAAGGTACTGGGCCACGAACGGCCCCTTGATCGCTCCCCCGCCAGGCTCGTCATGATTGACTCCCGCGCCGCTGGTGCCTACATATCCGCGCCCCGAGCCCTCCAGGGCCCAGTGCTTGCTGAACCAATAGGAGCCGGTGAGATCGAGCCCGCCCAGGTTGGAGCCCTGATCCAGCGTCGGCCCGGCCATGATGTGGCCGTAGGCCGCGCCCAGCGAGACATCGAAGCGGTTGTCGTAGCGCACATTTGCCAAAGGATCAATGGCAACGTAAGTGCCGTTGCCGGTGGTAGGCGTAGCAGTAACCTGGGCCTGCGCGCGGGTTCCCGCACCGAGGGCCAGGGCGGCTGCTGCTAAGAGAGAGGCGGAAATACAAACTTGGAAGCGCATTATTATTCAGCTTACAGGACTGCGCCAATGGGGGACAACACAGAGCGGGCCCCATTCCTCGGGATTACGGCTCACAGCGCTCCATCTGGCGAGTCCACACCAGGTAGCGCGCCATCTTCACGGTTTCCATGGCCGAATCGGTGGCGGCGCCAGCCGGCGACTGCGGCGTGCGCGGCACAGCGTGCGTGCGCCACTCCAGCGGCAGGCGGCTGAAGATCAGCCCTGCGCGGGGCAGGTGAAACGCCTGGGAAACCACCTCTGCCGAGCGCCAGCCGTGGGCTTTCATGATGCGCACGGAGTAGCAGGCATTCTGGATGGTATCCATGGCCTGCGGCTCCAAAAAGATGGCCGACTCCGGAATGCCTTGGGCGTGCGCGGCGCGGGCCATGACGCGCGCTTCGACAAAATGATTGTGTGCCGCGCCCCCGGAGAGAATCAGCCGGGGGGCGACGCCGCGCTGGTACTCCTGCACACCCTCGGTGACCCGGGCCAGCATTTGCGGAGTTGGATTGCCGTCGGGGTCGGCCGGAGAGCCCAGAACGATGATGGCGTCAAAGCGGGTGAGGGAAGTGTTCGACGCGGGCGCAAGTTGGCGGGCGATGGCCGCCCAGGCCAGCACAGTTAAAACAACTGCGACGGCGGATAAGGCTACCCGGCCGCGCCAGCCAACGCGTTTGCGCCGGGCCGGAGTCCGCCGGCGGCTGGTTCCGCGAGGCTGTTTGCGGGTCAAGAGAGTTTCCTCCAATTTCCACTGTAACGCGGCAACTGGAGGCGCGGGCGGGCCGAGCGCTTGATGATCGGAGCTGTCAGCTCAGCTCGGCCGCGGAGCCCCAAGAGGTGAAAACTAAATCTTTCAATGATTTACGCTCACGAGGCGTGACTTCGTGGGCGAGCAACTGTCCGTTGGTCAGTGCCGCCGGCTCGCCTTGATGGCCGAGCGCAATGACCGAACCAAGAGCGTAATCCTCTGGAATTTCAAGAACCTGGCGGGCGGCGTCGTGATCGTAGCCGGCCATCTGGTGCGTGGCCAGGCCGAGGGCCGCGGCCTGCAGGCAGAGCAGCATCGAGGCAGCGCCCAGGTCATAGAGTGCGTATGCGTTGGGTGCGCCCTTATGCGTGAATGCCGTCTTGGCGACGCCGAGTATGAGCACCGGAGCCAGAGGCGCCCAGGCCTGGTTAAATCCGCCCAGCGTCGAGGCTATCTTCTGGTGAGTGGTGGAGTTGCGGACGCCCACGACGTAGCGCCAGGGCTGCTCGTTGTTCGAGGAGGGCGCCCAGCGGGCTGCCTCGAAGACCCTGGCCAGGTCGCAAGGAGCGACGTCGCGATCGGAAAAGGAGCGCGGGCTCCAGCGGTTGAGGATCGCAGGCAACACGCCTTCGACAGGCGGGGCCGCTTTCAAGCGATTGACTTCACTTGCCGACAGCGTCATGGATGAGTGCTCCTTGGGGCGAAATGGTTCGTTCTCATTTGATTCCGGACAATGAAAGAGGATTCCTCCGGCTAAGCGAATGGACCGCGGCATAGGGCATCCGTTCCCGCTGGCACAGGGCCTGAGAGCATCCTCAGGAACGGGCTATACTGCTCCAATGCGCAGCCGGCCCGCTTCCGCAATCCGCAGCCGAATCCAACCTGACGCCGTACGGCTTGGGTTCATGGCAGCCCTGATTCGCCGCTGCGGAGCGGGGTGGCTGGCATGAGCTACGCCGTGAAGGAGATCTTCTATACCCTACAGGGCGAAGGGGCGCAGACAGGCCGCGCGGCCGTCTTCTGCCGGTTCGCCGGGTGCAACCTGTGGTCGGGACGTGAGGAGGACCGCGCCGCGGCGATCTGCCGGTTCTGCGATACGGATTTCGCGGGCGTGGACGGAGCGGGGGGCGGAAAGTTCGATTCCGCGCAGGCTTTGGCCGCGGCGATCGAGCGGAAATGGCCTCGCGACTCCTCCGTGGGCAAGAGGTTTGTGGTTTGCACCGGTGGAGAGCCGCTTTTGCAACTGGACGCCAGCCTGATCGACGCGCTGCATTCCCGCCATTTTGAAGTTGCTGTGGAAACCAACGGGACGATCGCGGCTCCGGCGGGCTTGGACTGGCTCTGCGTCAGCCCCAAGGCGGGAGCGGAACTGGCGCAGAGAAGCGGAGACGAGTTGAAGCTCGTGTATCCCCAGGCTGGTGCCGATCCAAGCGACTTCGAGGCCCTCGCTTTCAGGCATTTCTTCCTCCAGCCGATGGACGGGCCCAGCCGCGCCGTCAACACCGAGCTGGCGCTGCGCTATTGCCTCGATCATCCGCAGTGGCGGTTGAGCCTGCAAACCCACAAGTTGCTGGGCATTCCATAAAGTACGAAACGAGGGGATGGAGAGCGAGCGGGCGGTAAGGAGCACGCGGTTTCTTGCGTTTTCAGGCCAAAAAGCCGCGATCCTGCACGCGGAAAACGGCGAAAAACGGCAGGCAACAGTTACTATCCGGTTAATGGGCGCAATTCGTAAGCTGTTCATACCAATAGGCTTATCAGAAAAGCATTGGTGGAAAACAGGCTCCCGGAGAAAGGGGGGTAGGGGGCACGGACCGGGGACATGGCTGACAGATTGAAAAGTGGCTGCGCACGCTCTTCTCCTATCTGCCAGTGTGCGCCAGAGAGAGGTAATTCTGCGCAAGAGGCGACGGTCGATTCCCAGGTCTTCCGCCGCGGCCGGGACATGGCGAAGGGGTAAGATGATATTGCCGTCGCGGGGCATTATGAACTACTGTGATTCTGGCGGCGGGCGGGGGAGTTGAACCCTAATCCCTCGCGAGGGCTGTCCGCGGGTATAAACCCGCTGAGGAGCTCTAGTTCCGCGCCTGCCGCCCGCATCACACAAACGTGATGTGACCTCCGATTAGCAAAATATCACAAAAAGGTGATGAAAGTGGCCTTTACCCTGTATGATTTCGTTGACGAAGACAGTAAGAACGTCATCTCATCATGGAGGGATGGGCTCACGATCCGCAGCAAGGCTCAACTCGACAACAAGCTGCACATGCTGGAAATCAGCGGTTCCAGCCTGCCGCCGAAGCTTCTTGCTGGGCCGATCAAGAAGACCGGTCACATTTACAAGCTCATAATCCACGCTGATGTGATGTTGAGACCTATGCTGTGCAGAGGTCCATTTGAGATGGATACGGAGTTCACATTGCTGGTGGGAGCTAAGGAGATTCAGGGGAAGCTGATACCCGGCCCAGAAAGCGCGGTGAAGAATCGCGCAACTCTCTTAGCAGACAGGAGGAGGCGAATACCTCATGTTTGGTGACATCGAATATGCACTCCGAAGCAACCTTCGAGACCGCGAGTACGCCGAAGAATACGCTGCATCATTTCTGAATGCGCACGTCGCGACGCAAATCAAAGTTATCCGCGAGCAGCGCGGCATGACTCAGGCGGGTCTTGGAAGTCGCATTGGGACCACCCAAGCTGGCATCTCCCGGTACGAGGATGTCAACTATTCATCGTGGAGTTTGAGGACACTAATGAAACTCGCGCGGGCGTTCGACGTTCGCTTGCGGGTATCGTTTGAACCGTACGGAACTCTGCCGGACGAGGTGATCCGCTTTGACAGAGCACGCTTGGAGACTGTCGATAGGGAAAGTGATCCAGGATTGACCGAAAACCGTATCAAGTCTGAGGTCGATTCCGACCGTCTTGTGGATATTGGTGCATTCAAGGCGCTCGCTGGAATTGGCCAAGGGAACCAGGAAGACATTGGAGGACGAGGTTATGGAAGTGACAGTGGTCGCGAAGGCGAGAGCCCTCGTAATGATGGAATTGGACGCGCTCACGAACGGAGGGAAGGTTCGGCTATCGGATTGTGTTCGGCCATTGGTTGAAAGGTACGATTTCCAGACATTTCCAGAAAAGCCGGGGGATTTCGACCTAGCAGAGAAAGGCGTGAGATTCGGGTCGGGTAAGGCAAGAGGTCTGCTTATCGATGCACTCGTCATCTACAACGGGGCGATTCTCGTGGACACGCTTGCCTCTACAGACGAATCAAGAACAATACTCCTTGATCTTCTTGAATGGGGGCGCGCGGCTCTCGGTATCTCTTACGAAGATAGGCTGATCCGTCGGTGGGGGTATATCAGCCATATTGTTTTCAAATCAGATATTCCCCTTCTAGCGTTGTATAGTTCCCCTCTTCAAAAACTGGCCGCAAAAACGTCCGCAGTTACAGAAGAAAGTTTTGAGGGGCTGAAATATGTGCCCTCTCAGGTCTGGATTGGGCACGATCCCGCAGTACGCAAGAATTCAATAGCGAGTCTGTTCATTGCACATCGTATAAACACGCCGTATTCCGAGAACATCTTCTTTTCAGAGGCTCCGCTTCCCACCCACCTACACATTCAGTTCCTGCGCGAGTTCGAGCAGGACGTAAAGGACTCTATCAAGTGAAAATCAACAAGGACCAATTCGACGCTTTGCTCATTCGCTTGATCACCGTTCCGCCTCAAGAGGCGAAGTCAGTAAGGGGAGCAACGGGCGACATCAAGCCGAAAGTATCCCATACTCCTCGCCATCGGAGCCGCATAGAGCATAGGGTCAACACCGAGCATCGCCCGCAAGGTGGGATTGAATCTGCCATTTTCTCCCCGAGCTTTAGGTCGCATCTCGGTCTCCCGCTTGTGCTACCCTCCACTTGGTGGCTGCCGATTTTGTCCCCATCTTTGAGCAGGAGTACCGGGCGTTGCGCCCCAGGGCGCCGATGCCGCCCATCGTGGTCCGCTTCCGCCGGTTTACCTCGCTGAACACCAGGATTCGCCTGCGCGAAGGCCAGCTTCTGGTCAGCCTCTCAGACCTGCTGGAGGGAGCGCAAGAGTCCGTCATCCGCGCCATCGCCCACATTCTGCTGGCCAAGCTCTACAAGAAACCCGTCGACGCCGTTCACAACCTGCGCTACAAGCGCTTTGCCTATTCGGCGTCCGTCACACGCCAGACGGAGCTGATTCGCGGCGCCCGCGGCAACAAACGCTTCTCCGGTCCCGAGGGACGCTTCTATCACCTCGAAGAGGTCTTCGACTCGCTCAACGCGCGCTTCTTTGGCGGCTTGCTTGGCCGCCCCGAGCTCACCTGGAGCGGGCAGTTCTCCAAGCGCTCCCTGGGCCACTACGACGCCGCTCACAACACCATCGTCGTCAGCCGCGTCTTCGACCGCCCCTCCAGTCCCCGCTACGCCATCGAATACCTGCTTTACCACGAGATGCTTCACCTCAAGCACCCGGTCACCAGGCGCGGCCTGCGCCGCTGCGTCCACTCCCGCGAGTTCAAAGCCGAAGAGCAACTATTCCCGCAACTTAAGGAAGCGCTGGCCTTTATCAAGCGGCTGTGAGGGGAATTCGGAGCGTTATCGGAGACCAGCGCAGATATCGCAGCAGGGGCGATCGCTGCTGGCCATACCCCGCCGAGATACGCGCGAGCGCACTTGCGCCCGCGGCTCTCATCGTGAATCGACTGCCGCGGGACTGCTTGCCGGCCGCGCAGGGAGGCGCGGCATCCGGGCGCTGTGGTAGCCTCCTATGCAGCCAGCATTAAGCTGGCTGCAAACCCGGTCCCGGCTTTCAACCCGCGGCGCTTTATGCCGCGCTTGACCTGGCTGGTTGACCCTGTTTTTTAAGAGGACTCCCTATGAACTGTCTCCGTCTTGTCTCTTTTCTCATGGTGGCTGCCGGGATCGCGCTGGCACAAACGCCGGCTGCTCCACCCGCAAGCGCGCCCTCGTCCCAACAGACGCCCGCCCCGCCCGCGCCCATCAGGAGCTTCGATCTCTCCGCAATCGACAAGAGCGCCGATCCATGCACGGACTTCTACCAGTACGCCTGCGGAAACTGGATCAAGAGCAACCCCGTTCCGGCCGATCAAGTCCGCTGGGCGCGGTCGTTTTCGCTGCTCCGCGAGCGCAACCGCTATCTGCTTTGGCAGGAGCTGGACGCCGCCGCCAAGAACCCCGGTACTCCGCTGGAAAGGCAGTACGGCGACTACTTTGCCGCTTGCATGAATACCGGTCTTGTGGAGCGGAGAGGACTTTCGCCGCTGACGCCCGCGCTCAGGCGCATTGCCGCCCTGGGCGACGCTCACAACCTGGCTGCGCTGGTCGCGGACCTGGCCGAAGACGGCAACCCGGCTCCGATCTTCGAGTTTGGCGTCGAGCAGGATGAAAAGGATTCCTCGCGGCAGATAGCCGCAATCGGCCAGAGCGGCCTCTCGCTGCCCGACCGCGACTACTATATTGTGGACAGCAAGCGATTCCAGGAGATACGCAAGCAGTACATCGAGCACATGACCCGGATGTTTACCCTGGCCGGCGATGCGCCCGAAGAGGCCGGCAAGGAAGCAGCGGCGGTGCTGGAGATTGAAACCGCGCTGGCCAAGGCCTCGACCAGCCGCACCGACCTGCGCCAGCCGGAGAACCGATATCACATTTACTCCGTTGCGGATTTTCAGAAGCTGGCGCCGGCCTTCGATTTCACCGTCTACTTCAACGCCGTGAAGGTGGGCCATTTCGACACGCTCAACGTGGCCACGCCGAACTTTTTCAAGGCCGTGAACGAACTGATTTCGACTGAGCCGGTGGCGGCCTGGAAGTCGTACCTGCGCTGGCATTTGATTCATGCCTCGGCCAGCAACCTGCCAAAAGCCTATTTCGACGAGGACTTTGCCTTCTTTGGCAAGACCCTGGCCGGGCAGAAGGAACCCACGCCGCGCTGGAGGCAATGCACCCTGATGACCGACAGCGCGCTCGGAGAGGCCGTGGGCCAGGACTGGGTGAAGAAGAACTTTCCTCCCGCGGCGAAAGAGAGCATGGACAAACTGGTCGCAGCTCTCGAAAAGTCACTCGGCGACGACATCGCGACTTTGCCGTGGATGAGCGACGCCACCAAAAAGGCCGCGGAAGAGAAGCTGGCCCTGATCCGCAACAAGATCGGCTATCCGGAGAAGTGGCGCGACTATTCGGCCCTCGTTGTGAAGCGCAATGACCTGATCGGCAACCTGCACCGGGCAGAGGTCTTCGATCGCAACTGGAATCTGAGCCACCTGGGCAAGCCGGTAGACGAGAAGGAATGGGGCATGACGCCGCCCACGGTCAACGCCTATTACAACCCCAACCTCAACGACATCAACTTCCCGGCCGGCATTCTGCAGCCGCCTTTCTTCGACTTCACCATCGATCCAGCGGTGAACTTTGGCGGCATTGGCGTGGTGATCGGCCACGAGATGACCCACGGTTTCGACGACGAGGGTTCAAAGTACGACGGCAAGGGCAACCTGCGCGAGTGGCAGGCGCCGGAGGACCGCAAGGCCTTTATCGAGCGCACCGGTTGCGTGTCGGCAGAGTACAGCGGTTTTGAGGCGGCTCCGGCCAAGGGCGACACCCCGGCGCAAATGCTGAAGGGCGATCTCACGCTGGGCGAGAACACGGCCGACAACGGCGGCCTGCGCATTGCGTACATGGCCTTGCTGGACACGCTCGCCGCCCAGGGCAAGTCCATCAACGACAGGATCGACGGATACACCGAGGCGCAGCGCTACTTTCTCGGCTTCGCCCAGGTGTGGTGCCAGAACCAGACAGAAGAGTCGGCGCGGCAATCCGCTCTCACCGATCCCCACTCCCCCGGCCGCTGGCGCGTCAACGGTTCCATCCGGAACTTCGACGAATTTGGCAAGGCCTTTGGCTGCGCCAAGGGGCAGCCGATGGTTCCGGTCAACTCCTGCCGGGTCTGGTAGGAGTCGCCAAGCTTCGGAGCCCTGGCCGCATCCATCCAAGGCTCCGGGCTTGCCGCTGCGCTTGCGGTGCGTTCGGGCACTTTGCGGCCGTCCCGCGCGGGTCGAGGCTCTCCCGGAGCGTGTGTTGACGTTTTCGGCCGTCCCTGCGTCCAAACCGCAGCCGCACCCAAAATCCTCATTGCAGGCCAAGGGGGCGCCAGGTTGGGTGGCGTTCACGGCGGGGACGGCCCCAAAAAATGCCCTGTTTTGCCCGGTTTCGAGCTGAAACTAGGCACAACCTGCCCTCGCCTTTTACAATGCAGCTGGGACCGGTCCCAACCCAGCTCTGCTGTGGAACTAGCAAACTTGGCGGCGTACGCCCGACCAGGATGAAGGAATCGCATGAAGTTTACGAAATTCGGCAAGGCACTTCTGATGGGCGCTCTCTCAGCGGGCGCTGTCCTCATCGTTACGTCTTGCGTCGAGAGTTATACGGTCGGCTTTTTGTATGTGACGGGTACGGCGACACGGGTACGGCGACGGCCCAGTCCTCCGGCAGCGGCATCATCAGCGGCTTCAAGATCGATCACAATACGGGCAAGCTCACCCCGATCAATGGACTGCCGATCTCTTCCGGCGGCGCCAACCCAGGGCGAGCCGTCCTTATCAGCGGCAGCCGCTTCCTTTATGTACTCAACCGCGGTGTAAACTCCACCGGCGGCTCCGAATGCACCACGGCCAACCCCTGCCAGAACTCCAATATCACCGAATTTGCCGTCGGCGGCAACGGAATTCTTACTCCGCAGGAGACCTTTTACACGCAGGGCATCAACCCTTTCCGGATCTTCGCAGACGCCTCGGGCGGATTCCTTTTTGTGCTTGACCACGATTCTCCGTCGAATGCCTCGTGCGCCCTGGCCCTTGGACCCTCGGCTAAAACTTGCGGCGACGTCACCGTCTTCTCTATTAATTCGTCCACGGGCCGCCTGCAGCTGGTGGTCAACGCCCAAGTTACGGCGGCTAATGGCACGGCGCTGACCTACTTTCCGGTCCCCGCCAATCCCATCGACTTCCTGCTTAGTGGCGGGTACGTCTTTGTCCTCAGCGGAACGCCCGTTACTGGCGACTCCGTCTTCCCCTACACCGAGGCCCAGTCCACTGGTCAGTTGACCATCGGGCAGAATGCTTCGCAGCCGCTGGACATCGCCCAGGCTACGGCAATCACCAGCGGCAGCGGGTACGTCTACGTGCTCGACAACGAACCGATCACGGCCAACGGCGCTACCTCTCCCAGCCAGATTCTTCCCTTCTCGGTCGGATCGGGCGGCGCTCTGCTGGCTCAGACCGGCGGAATTGTCCCTGACGATCCAACGCTTTCCAACCCTATCTACCTACTGGTCGAATCCAAGGGCAAGTTCCTTTACGTCGCCAACCAAGGGAACAACACAGACACGACCAACGCCCAGAGCGGCCTGGCCGGCTATGTGATCGACCCCAGCACTCACCAGCTCAGTTACATCGCCGGCGAACCATTTGGCACGGGCGCCGGGCCGCAGTGCTTGGTCGAGGATCCTTCCAACCAGTTCATTTACACGGCCAACTTCAACGATTCCACAGTAACCGGCCGAGTAGTCGATCCGAACTCAGGCGTGCTGAATAACATGCGCGTGACCAATAGCTATTCGCTCAGCGGTCCGGCGGCATGGTGCTTGGTTGACGGACGTACCGACTAGAGCGGCGCCGGGGCGGTTTTTACTGGGGTGGGCCTCAGCCGGTTAGCTGGTTCCCACCTCCGATTTCGGCCCCGGATTTCGGGATGACCGGATTCTTCAAGAACGTAGCCGGATTCCGCGCGCGGAGTTTCCTCAGGCGCGCAGGGTTCGATTCCAAAACAGATTTTCTTGCGGGCCTGAGGTTCTCACCCCGCTGACGAAAGATGCGCATGAAGTTCAACAAATCCGGCCAGCTCGTGCTGGTCTCCGCGGCCAGCCTCATGGCGGCTGCGCTTTTGACCGCCTGTGGCACGCTCACTGTGGATTTTGTCTTCGTGACCAGTTCCAAGGCCGCGGGACCCAACAACTACGGCGAAGTCGACGTCTTTGAGGTCAACTCGGAGTCAGGCTTTATGCGCCAGATTCCTACCTCGCCCTTCCCCTCCGGCGGGCGCGACCCGGTGGCGGAAGCCGTCTCCTCGGATAACACCAACCTCTATGTGGTCAATCAGGACGACAACACCATCGTCCAGTTCATCATCGGCAACGACGGCAAACTCTACCCGCAGAACACCGTGAATACGCCTGGAATCTATCCGCTAGCCGTCGCCGTCAAGGGAACGAACCTCTACGTTTTGGACACCTACCAGCCGCTGCCGGGCTGCTCCACCGCGGCGCCCTGCTCGGGATCCATCGCTGTTTATCCCATTACCTCGTCCTCCTCGACTCCTCCCAGCGATGCGCTCGGATCGCCCATTGCCAACGGAAGCCTGAATTACTGGCCCCTGACGCTGCCCGGCAAGCCCAACGATATTCTGCTGCCAACCGGGATCAGCGTGCTGGCCTCGGGCGCGGAGGTCTTTGTCTCAGCCTACGATTCCACCGCCAATACAGGCTATGTTTTCGCTTTTTCGGCCAGCTCCAGCGGCGCCCTCGCTGCGCTCAACGGCGGCGTGCCCTTTGCAGCGGGAACCTATCCCTCCGCTATCGCCAGCGATCCGACCGGCAGCTATGTTTACGTCACAGACGCGACCAGCGGCAACATCCGCGGCTACTCTGTTCAATCCGGCCTGTTGATCCCACTCGGCGGCAGTCCCTTCCCGGCCGGCGATCAACCCTCGGCCATTGTCATCGATCCCTCGTACCCTTATCTCTACGTGGCCAACACTCAGGACTCCACGGTCACGGCTTACTCGATGAGCAGCGGAGCGCTCACCCGCCTGGGTTCTTATGCCACCGGTCTGCAACCGGTCGCCATCGGCATCGATCCCTCGACGAACCACTTCCTTTACACCGCCAACTTTCTTGGCACGACGGTCTCCGGCACGGTCTCCGGCTTTGAGCTGAGCCCCACCGCCGGCACACTCGTCAACTCGCAGGATTCACCTTACACGGCCAACGCCCAGCCGACGGCGGTCGCAGCAATTCCGCATAACGGGACGGGTGCCGGCACGCAGAAGTAAGAGCAGGCGCGGCTCTGGCGCCAAGCCTGGGAGCGGCACCGGTAGCAACACCCCGCAATGAGCTTCTACAATGATTGCGGGGCAACCTAAACGAGTTTTCCTGGGGCTTGAATTTGATGGCCCACGACGAAGGAAGCGCATGAAGTTCAGCAAATTGAGCCAGCTGTTTCTGGTCTCTGCGATCGGCCTCTTTGTGGCCACCCTCTTGACGGCCTGCGAGATTGTCACTATCGACTATCTCTTCGTGGCCAATTCAGCGGGCTCGGGATCCAGCAGCGCCGGGCAAATTCAAACCTACGATGCGGATTCCGAGACCGGCGCGCTCCGCGTCGGACAGCCGGCCGTACCCTCCGGCGGGTCCAATCCGGTTTCGTTGGCAGTCACCGCCGACTATGCCCACCTCTACGCCGCCAATGCGGGAAACAACTCCGTGGTTCACTTCGCCCTCGACGGCAACGGAGTACTGACGCAGAAGGACACGGTAACCGCGAGCGGGACGCCCGCTTCCATCGGGGTGAACACCGCAGACACCTATCTGTATGTTCTTTCAGGAACTACCTCCGCCACGCTCACGGAATACTCCCTTTCGTCTGGCGTTATCGGCACGGCGGCCAATCAGGTGGCCCTCACCGTTCCCGGCTATGCCGGCGACACCATCGTTCCCACCGGTGTGACGGTTCTGGCCAACAACAACAACGTCTACGTCACCGTGTACGACCAGTCCGCCTACAATCCGGGTGGAACCACCACTAGCACCGCCAACCCCGGCTGGATATTTGGCTATAGCGTGGGTGCGGGCGGTGCTTTGAGCCCGGTCGCCGGCAGCCCATGGAAGGCAGGCGTCAAGCCTACCGCCCTCGCTTCCGACCCGACAAGCCGCTTTCTTTATGCCACCGATTTCGCCTCCAACCAGTTGATCGGGTTCACGATTCAGTCCGGCGGCGTACTCGACTTCCTCATCAACGGCCCCTTCAAGACCGGCAACGAGCCCTCCGCTATCTGCATCGATCCGCGCGGCAAATACATCTACGTGTCCAACTCGCTGGACTCCTCGGTCACGGCCTACACCATCGACCTTTCCACGGGAACGCCCACCGGCACAATCAACGTGACCGGCAGCCAGGTTAACGCTACGGACACGCAGCCAGTTGCCATTCTCGTCGATCCGGCTCTGGGCAGGTTCGTCTACACCGCTAACCACATTGGAGACTCGATCTCCGGCTTCCTGATGAACACGGATACCGGCGCCATATCCCAGACTCAGGCTACGCCCTACCCGACCGGGGCAGGTCCCACCGCCCTGGCCGCTGTTCCCCACGGCAACCATTCCCTCCAGGTGACTACCCCGTAACCGATCGGCGCGCCAGTCAACAAAATGCCCAGCCTTCGCGGCTGGGCATTTTGTTGGTACGCCGTGCATGATTGTCACCTTGGGGTGCAAGTCCCGGCAGCAGCCAGGCTTGATAGAGGGTTCTTCCCCAGTCTGTTTAACCCCTTAGGGGGTGTTCGATGCCAGACAGATGCTTGTGACGAGTCTCAGCCGGTGATCGCCGCAACCCCCACGCCTACCAGTACAAAGATTGCCCACCAGCCGAAGACCGCAATGTAGCCCGAGGTGCGCTTGACTCCTGCCACTATTGCCGTTCCCATCCCCAGCAGCACCAGCGTCCAGATGGTAACCGCGTCCAGCGAGGTCGCCAGAGTATAGAGCGCCTTGTTGGTCTCCATCGGATTCAGAAAGGCTCCCAGATTGGTCGGCGCGAAGTTCTTGATGTTGAACGACTCGGGATCGGCCCCCGCAAAGATCACCACAGTTCCCAACAGCGATTTGACGATTCCCGGGAGGCTTGCATACATCCATACAGCAAAGATGCTTCCGTACCTGGCCTTGCCGCCAAAGGCAAAGTTGATGGTGCCCCACAAGCCGAGTGAAAAGAGTGCGACGCCTCCAAGAACAAACAGTGGAGTGGCGGCAAATACGCCCTCGGTGACGTACAGCGATATCTTGGCGCTGAACTCGCGCTGCTCGGGTGGCAGTTGGGCGAGCTTCTCTTCCGTCTTGGGATCGAGACGAATCTGGTTGTCAACGACTTGCTGCATACCGATCTTGAGCGCGACGGCCGCGAAGAAGATGTAGGCGACCAGCGCAATGATGACAAACGGCAGCCACCAGCTCTTGTTGCCGCGCTTGATGTCTTCAAAGGTCTTCGACGGCGCTGTAAAGGTGTTGGTTACGCGCTGCCACTGGCCGAGGCCGGCTGCCTCGGGGGCTGGATCGGCCGCAAATGGGTATTCCAAATCGCTCATGATTCCGCCTTTCGAAAGCCGCTTGGGCTCGACGCACATCTACCCCCACATCGCCCGCGCCCGCTGCGACCCATTTCGCTTGCAGAGGATACGCAACCGGCGGCCGTACTGGTTCCCGGCAACTTGAGGAAAAAATGTGCTCGCCCGCGATTGTACCGTGGAAGGGCGCTGGAGAGAAAATCAATTCGGATTCACATGTGCCTGCAGGCCGGAAGCGGAGGAAAACGTACCCGTCAAGCCCCCTCGGAGGAGGTCCCGGCGGTCTGGGCAGATGGGGGCGGCTCGGTCTCTGGTGCTTCCTCCTGCCCTCCAGGCGAGCTTTGCGCCGCCCTGCGCGGTCCGGCCTTGGGCGCCAGCGCGGGCGGTGCGTAGCTCTTGTAGACGGTGATGTGGAAGCAGGCCTGCTGGAACTCCTCCTCGACGTCAATCTTGCCCGCCTCTTGCAAGGGCCGCAGCCAGCTCCGCATCCAGGCAATTTCATCGAGGCTCATCCCCAGCTTGGCAAGGTCGATGCTGGCCCCGGTCAAGTGCGGGCTGGCGATCTCGCCCTCGGCAGGCGCGGCATTGCCATTGATTTCCATCAGGCGCTTCTGATATTCGACCGTGCGCACCGCCGAGCTGACCTCAAGCGGGCGGTGAAACTCAGCCTCATGCATCCGCGCCAGATCGCTGAGAAACTGCGCCGTCCAAGGGCGGCAGTAGCGATGGCTTTCTGGCAGCTTTCCATTCACAGTGAGCGCCGCTGAGACCGGCACTGGGACCAGCATCTTGCGGGCGATGCGATCCGCCAGGTCGTCTTCGTCTTCGATCCGCTCCAGTCCGTCGGCCTCTGTCTTGTCATTTTGCCGCTCCAGCGATTCGTGCGACCCCAACAGCGGCGGCGGCATGACAGCCCGGCTCACATGCAGCGAGGCGGGCTGGGCCATTGGCCTCCGGTTGCGTCCGCCTCCCGTCTCCAGCGCGCGCCGGGTCTCTCGCACCACCGCGTACCGGGCCTTCGGTGTAGCCGGTTGAGCAGCCCTGAGCGATGCCGGGCGATGAGTCTCTTTCCGTGAGTTGTGGGAGACGATTGCGGCCGAGGCGCTCCCGTGCCTGCGCGCCGAAGAAACCGGCGAGGCGCTTGCCGAAACCGCTGAAAGCGCGGCCAGCACGAGAACAATGTATGTGGTCCGCAGCATGGAGGAGCGTGCGGAGAACCCCAGAGCAACTTCAGTGTAGGCCCATTCGCTCTGAAATCCGAGTACCTGCGAAGGTGCGCCTTTGTCTGATAATGCGCCTGATGGACGTGCCCTGTCTGCTCATTCTGCGTGGGTTGGACTCGCCGCGGCCCTTACCCGAAGAGAAACTCCTTCTCGCGCAGATCTTTGATGCTGTCGCGCAGCCGCGCCGCCCGCTCGAACTCGAACTTCTTGGCCGCCTCGCGCATCTCCGTCTCCAGCTTGGTGATGTAAGCATCCAGCTCGGCCTGGGAAGTCAGTTCCGGCAGCGCCGCCGACTCCTCCGCTTCCACTTCGCCATACTCGGCCTTGAGAATCTGAGCCAGTCCCATATCCACCTGGCTGATAATCGATTGCGGCGTGATCCCGTTTTCCTCGTTGTAGGCCCGCTGCACCGTCCGCCGGCGGTCGGTCTCGTCGATCGCCCGCCGCATCGAATCGGTAATCTTGTCCGCGTAGAGGATCGCCCTTCCCTCGATGTGCCGCGCCGCACGCCCCATGGTCTGGATCAGCGATCCCGCCGAGCGCAGGAAGCCCTCCTTGTCCGCATCCAAAATCGCCACCAGCGACACCTCAGGCAAATCCAGCCCCTCGCGCAGCAGGTTGATGCCGATCAGCACGTCGAACTCGCCCTTGCGCAGCCCGGCCAGCAGCTTCACCCGCTCCAGCGTCTCAATCTCCGAGTGCATGTAGCGGCAGCGCACGCCCACCTCAGTGTAATAGCCCGCCAGGTCCTCGGCCATGCGCTTGGTCAGCGTGGTCACCAGCACCCGTTCGCCGCGCTTGGCCCGGTCCCTGATCTCCGCCAGCAGGTCGTCGATCTGCCCCTTCACCGGCCGCACCTCGACCTCCGGATCCACCAGGCCCGTGGGCCGGATCACCTGCTCCACCACCACCCCCGCCGAGCGCGTCAGCTCATACGGCCCCGGCGTGGCCGAAACGTAGATGGTCTGATTGATCCGCTCCTCGAACTCGTCGAACTTCAGCGGCCGGTTGTCCATCGCCGAGGGCAGCCGGAATCCGTAATCCACCAGGTTCTGTTTGCGGCTGCGGTCGCCGTGCCACATCCCGTGCACCTGCGGAATGGTCGCGTGGCTCTCGTCCACAAAGAGCAGAAAGTCGCGGGGAAAGTAATCGAGCAGCGTTGGCGGAGGCTCGCCAGCCAGCCGCCCGCTGAAGTGCCGCGAGTAGTTCTCGATCCCGTGGCAGTAGCCCATCGACTTGATCATCTCCAGGTCGAAGCGCGTCCGCTGGTGAATCCTCTGCGCCTCCACCATCCGCCCCTGCGTCTCCAGTTCTGGCGCCCACTGGTTCAACTCCGCCACAATCGAGTCGATGGCTTCGGCCCGCCGCTCCGGCTGCACCACATAATGGCTCTTGGGATAGATCGGCAGCCGCGCGTACCGCTGCTTCACCGTCCCAAACAGCGGATCGATCTGCGACAGGCTCTCGATCTCGTCGCCGAACATCTCAATCCGGTAAGCCGACTCGTCGTAAGTCGGAAAGACCTCGATCGTGTCGCCGCGCACCCGGAAGGTTCCGCGCCTGAAGTCCGTGTCGTTGCGCTCGTAGAGTATCTCCACCAGACGCCGGGTCAGGTCCTTGCGGCTGATCCGCTGCCCCTTCTCCAGCAGCAGCAGCATCCCGTAGTAAGCCTCTGGCGAGCCCAGCCCATAGATGCAGCTCACCGAGCTGACGATGATCGAGTCCCGCCGCTCGAAGAGCGAGCGCGTGGCCGACAGCCGCAGCTTGTCCAGCTCCTCGTTCACCGTCGCTTCCTTCTCGATATATAAGTCACCGGCGGGAATGTAGGCCTCCGGCTGGTAATAGTCGTAGTAACTCACAAAGTATTCGACCGCATTGCCGGGAAAGAACTGCTTGAACTCGTGATAGAGCTGCGCGGCAAGCGTCTTGTTGTGCGCCAGAATCAGCGCCGGCCGGTTCGACTGCTCGATGATCTTGGCCATGGTGAAGGTCTTGCCCGACCCCGTCACACCCAGCAGCACCTGATGCTTCTCGCCCGCCGCCAGGCCCGACATCAGCTCGTCGATCGCCCGCGGCTGATCCCCCCTCGGCTTGTAGCTCGTCACCAGTTGAAAGTCCATGGCAGCATTATACCCGAATGGCGAAATAAAGGCGAAGGTGCGGGTCCGATTTCATCCTCGCAGATAAAGAGCGATGACGAACAACACCATACGGTATAGAATGCCATCACGGGCACGCAATGGAGGCCGAACTGCTCTTTCACCAGCGTATCGATTATGACGACGGCGCGATCGTGGAAATGGTCCTCTGGCGCGTTCCGAAGCCGGTTTCACCGGCAAGGCACAGCCTGAAGTATTCGCTGTTCTATGGCCGGCCCGGCGTCCGCATGATTGGTTACGACAATGAGCGCGGTAAGGGCGATCATCGGCATTTTCAGGGCGTCGAGACGGCCTACCCTTTTTCAACCGTCGAGCAGTTGGTGACCGATTTCTGGTCCGATGTGCACGGATTGCGAGGAGTCCAATGAGCGATATGAAATTCACTGTCGGCGGCGCGTTTGAAGACGAAGCATCGCGCCGGTTCGTCGATGCCTGGAATCGCGCCGAGCGCGGCGAAACCTTTCACCAACGCCATCTTGCTTTTGAGAGCTGGGATGCTCTCGCCCGCGTCCTCACCGGCAAGCGGATGGAGTTGCTGCGCTACGTCCGCCGGAACAATGTCGCCAGCGTCAGGGCCTTGGCCAAGGCGCTCAACCGCGATTACAGCAATGTCCATGCGGATGTGAAAGCCCTCGCCAGCGCCGGCCTTCTTGACGCCACGCCAAAAGGTGTCCGTGCCGACTACGACGCCATCGAAACCAGGATCGCAATTTGAGAAAGACTATCCAACCTTTAGGGCGCGCGGCGCAATCGGGATTATCGAAATCCCTGGTCCCAAAAGCGGAACCCGGGGCACTCGGCCACCGGCAGTTCGACTCCCCCTTCCCCGGTCCCCAGGTGCGAGGGACCGGGGGCACCCTCGACTTGAAAAAGTGCCGCATGAGACCGGGGCCACCCGCCTCCAACCGTTAGGGAGCGCGGCGCAATCGGGATCATCGAAATCCCTGGTCCCAAAAGCAGGACCCCGGGTACCCGGCCACCGGCAGTTCAACTCCCCCTTCCCCGGTCCCCGGGTGCGAGGGACCGGGGGCACCCTCTACTTGAAAAATGCCTCATGAGACCGGGGCCACCCGCCGCATCCTTGATGTCGCACCAATGAGGGCGCCCCCATCCTTTCACGGGTCGCCGCGGTCCGCCGCAGTGGATGAAAGGGTGGGATACCACGACCCTCGACCGTCCGTCCCCAGTTCCACACCAACATCAACGGGGCGGCCGGGTGGCCCTGGGCTCGCCATTGTGACCTAAGAACCCAGCCCCTACCAGGGCAGCGGCTGCCCCAGGTGGAAGTACCCGCCGCTCGGCCCGTCGTCGGGCAGAGTGGCAAGCGCGGCGCTGGTTTTGGCTCCCTCGCTCAGATCCATCGGGGCTTGCGGCCCGCCCATGTCGGTCTTCACCCAACCGGGATGCGCCGAGTTGATTTTGATCGGGGTGTCGCGCAGCTCCCAGGCCAAGTGGATGGTGAATGCGTTGAGCGCCGTCTTGGAGGCGTCGTAGGCAAACGACTTGGCGTTGTAAATGGGCGATTGCGGGTCGGCCTGCAAGGTGAGCGAGCCGAGGATGCTGGAGAGGTTGACGATGCGGCCGGCGGGGCTCTTCTTCAGCAGCGGCAGTAGCGCTCCGGTCAGGGCCACCTGGGCAAAGAAGTTGGTCTCGAAGACCTTGTGCAGCAGATCCATCGGAACCTCGACGGCGGAGTGCTCGGGGCCCGTGCCGGGGAACGTGCCCCCGGCGATTCCGGCGTTGTTCACGAGAATGTCTAGCCGGCCATATTTGGAGTTGAAGAAGTCGTACGCGGCCTGGTAATCGGCGGGCCTGGTGATGTCGAACTGAATGACGTCTGCGTCGACGCCCGACGCCCGGAGATTGGCGACGGCCTTTTCACCCTGAGCAAGGTCGCGGGAGCCGATCACGACCTTAGTGCCGGGAGCCTTGAGTTCGAGTGCAGTCTGGAAGCCGAGTCCGCGGTTTCCGCCGGTAATGAATGCGATCTTCTGAGGCATTTGAAGCTCTCCTGTGCTGCTTTGGATTCTGGCGGCACTGGAGAAGGTGCAGGAACTTCGGAACCTTGAAACCCGCTCACTTGCGGAGGATGCTCACCGCTTGTCATCGGTCCAGAACTTCCACAGCACAAAGAGCATAAAAGCCACGGCCAGGCCTGCCGGGATGAGCAGAAGTATGCCAGCACCGATTTCGCGCATTCGCTTGGTTCCTGTTCCCGCATTCCGTTGTGCAGGGCGGGCCATCGTCCGGCGCGCCCAGGGCGGAAGGCGATACAGTTTCAGGAGAGACCATGGGAGATAAGGATGCAATAGACGACTTGTAAGGGCTTTGCAAGGAAGGGGCAGGGCGGCGGAGAAGCCGGCACGAAGCGGGGAAACAGCCGATTCCAGCGCGCTGCTCCTTGACACGCAACAGCCCGCGCGTTTCTTATCATCATAGGCGTTCCTTTGGAATCCGCGCGGAGGGAGCACGGGGGGACTGTGCGACTTCTGGATTTGGGCGTTCAAATCGGGGTTCCGGGGAAGGCCGTGTCGAGCAGGAAGCAGACGGCGGTTGGGTTCCACGGATGGATGCGGGCGCGGGAATGCGAATTTGCCTTGAATGCCTGCGGCAACCGGGCGATCCGGCCTGGAGTCTGGCCAGAGCCTGGACCGGGCGCACTCGGCGGCCTGGATCAAGCGAAGTCCGTTCCCGGAGACAGATTTTTCTGGCAGGCTTCCGGCTTCAAGCCGGGGGCGAGTAAAGGATGAGTGTGGCGACAAGTTTGGCATTATTGGCGGCAGCGCCCTCCGGAATGGGCGGGGGTGGGGGCGCCATCGGGTTTCTGCCCATATTTCTGTTGATTCCGGTGCTGTACTTCGTAATGATCCGCCCGCAGCAGAAGCGGCAAAAGGAGTGGCAGCAGATGCTGGGCTCCATCAAGGCGGGCGACCGGATCACCACGGCGGGAGGCATTCGCGGCATCATCCTTTCCATCAAAGAAGATGCGATCGTGATCCGCGTGGCGCCGGACGGCATCAAGCTGGAAGTGGCCAAGAACGCGATCGCCTCGGTTACGACGCAGGACGGGCCTTCGGGCTCTTGATTTTTTTGACATGGTTTTAGTCTTCTGGACTAGAGAAACGGGACGATGAAGAAGAATCTCAAGAACAAAGTTGTTCTGATTGTTGCAGTCCTGGCGATTTGCATTTACGGCATCATCGGGGTGCCCTCCGGGGTGAGCGGGAAGGCACTTACCGAGGCGATCGCGAGCCGGATTCACCTTGGATTGGATCTGAAGGGCGGCGCTCACCTGATCTTGCAGGTCGTTGTCAAAGAGGCGGTAAGCGCCGAAACCGACAATACCGTGGAGCGTGTGAAGCAGGAACTGAAGACGGCCAACCTGAGCTTTACGCAAGTCTTCAAGCCCGATCCGGACAAGCCGGAGACGATCCGCGTGGAAGGCACCGCGGCGGCCAGTTCCAATGACGTTCGCAGCCTTCTGGATTCGAAGTACTCCAATGAATACGACCTGACCAGCGGGGACAATGCCTGGACGCTGACCATGAAGCCGCTGGTGGAGAAGGCTCTCGAAGAGAAGACCGTCCAGCAGGCTATCGAGGCCATCCGCGACCGCGTGGATGCGCTGGGTGTGAGCGAGCCGCAGATTCAGGAGTACAACCTGGGCGCCAACCAGATTCTGGTGGACTTGCCGGGCGTGGAGAACGAAAGCCAGATCGAGGCCATCATCCAGGGCACGAACCGGCTTGAGATTCACGCCGTGGCCGGCGGCCCCTACAAGGACGAGCAGGAAGCGATTGCCAGCCAGGGAGGCAGCATTCCGCCGGACGAGGAGCTGAAGAGCTTCTCCGGCGTGATGGCGGGCGGTTCCGACTCCGAGGGACCGGAGAGCGTTTATGTGCTGCAGCGGGAATCGGTGGTAGCCGGCAACGACTTCCGCTCCGCCGACCCGGGCACCGACCCGAATACGGGGCAGAGAGAAGTGATGTTCACGCTGACCAATGAGGCCGGCGACCGCTTTTACGACTACACGAGCAAGAACGTGGGTCAGAGGATGGCGGTGGTGATGAACGACCGGGTTCGCGAGGTGGCCAGCATACAGAGCGCGATCCGCGACCGGGGCGAAATCCACGGCAGCTTCTCTCCGGACGAAGTGGCCGCCCTGTCGAAACTGCTGCGCACCGGCGCACTTCCGGCATCGCTGCAGCAACTGGAAAAGCGCTTTGTGGGTGCGTCGCTGGGCGCCGATTCCATCAAGCAGGGCGTGACGGCGGCCATCGTGGGCCTGCTGCTGGTGATGGCCTTCATGCTCATCTATTACCGGGGCTCGGGCATCAACGCCGACCTGGCGCTGATTTTGAACCTGGTGATTCTGCTGGGCTTCATGGGCGTCTCCAGTTCCACGCTGACCCTGCCGGGAATTGCCGGAGTGATTCTGACGATAGGCATGGGCGTGGACTCGAACGTGCTGATCTTCGAGCGCATCCGCGAAGAAGTGCGGGCCGGGAAGGCGGCGGCCGCGGCGGTTGATCAGGGCTTTGCCCATGCCCGGGTCACCATCGTCGATACTCACGTGACCACTATCGTTTCGGCGGCGATTCTCTTCCTTTTCGGCACCGGGCCGGTGAGGGGATTCGCGACCACGCTGACCGTCGGTCTGGCGGCCAACCTCTTCACGGCGGTCTTCGTTTCGCGGGTGATCTTCGATGCCCATCTGAACAAGTTGAAGCCGGGGGAAGCGGTGTCGATTTAGGGGTTAGGGATTAGGGGTTAGGGAACGGTTGGTCGCGGGCGGAGCGCTCACGACGGAAGAACACATGAACGCTGGTAGCCGTGGCGGTTTCAGCGTTTCCAGGAAGCGGAGAGAACCAGTGGAATTGTTTCGCGGCGTGAATGTGGACTGGCTGAGGCTGAAGTGGTACTTCCTCGCCTTTTCTATGATCTTCAGCGTGGCCGGCCTCATCTCGATGGGCATGCACATGCGCACCATCGGCAGCCCGGTGCCGCTGGGCGTGGACTTCAAGGGCGGCACGCAGGTGCAGGTGCGGTTTGACCAGATCCCGGATACGAATCGGATTCGCCAGGCCATGGCGGCGGCGGGCATCAAGGATGCCAGCATTCAGACCATCAAGTCCGTCGATCAGCCCAACAATAACGAGGTGCTCATCAGCCTGCCGGAGCAGCAGAACGAAGCCTCGCTCGATGCCGGCCGCCAGCAGATTATGGATGCGCTGCAATCGCACTATGACAGCACTATAGGTCCCAGCAACGTGCGCAACGTGCAGGTGGTCGGTCCCACGGTGGGCAAGCAGTTGGAGAAGCAGGCTTTGCTGGCCACGCTCTACTCGATGCTGGGGATGCTGGTCTACCTTTGGTTCCGCTTTCAGCTCATCTACGGCGTGGCCGCGGTGGTTGCCTGCTTCCACGACACCCTGATCACCGTTGGCGCCTTCGCGCTTACCAACCAGGAGATCAGCCTGACGGTGATTGCGGCCATCCTCACCCTGGTGGGTTACTCAATGAACGACACGATCGTCGTCTTCGACCGCATCCGCGAGAATCTGCGCCTTAGCCGGCGCGAGTCGCTGCCGGATCCGGATGTGGTAAACCGCAGCATCAACCAGACGCTGAGCCGGACCGTGCTCACCTCGGGCCTGACCTTCCTCACGGTACTTTCGCTGTACGTTTTTGGCGGGCAGGTTCTGCGGGGCTTTTCATTTGCGCTGGTAATCGGTATTCTTATTGGTACGTACTCATCCATCGCAGTAGCCGCGCCGATGCTGGTTGCCTGGCAGGAGTGGCGAGCAAGGAAGGGCAAGGCCACGGCCTTGCCGGCGGCGAAGCGTGCCCGCATTTAGGGGCTTTTGGCGGAGACTGCGCGGTTCTTGCGGTACAGTTTGCAAGGGATGTGCGGCTCTGATAAGGTGGAATACGTTTCCGTTATGGAATTGTTTTGACTGGGAACAATTGAAGTCTTGGCGGTGGGAACATTTCAGGTTCCCGCGGTGTCTAAGTTAGAGGTAACCACCACCAGATTCGAGGCTGGCCATGTTTGAAGATGCAACGTTTGAATCCGCGGGCAGGATCAAGAGCAAGAGCAAGTATTGGATGATTTTGACGTTCGCGCTTAACGGCTCTGTTCTGCTGCTGCTCATTCTGATTCCGCTGATCTACCCTGAGGCGCTGCCTAAGGCGATGATGACCACTCTGCTGGTTGCTCCGCCGCCGCCGCCGCCACCGCCGCCACCTCCGCCGCCGCCTGAGACAGTCCATGTGGTTCGCGTGCAGTCGGAGATGATGAACAATCAGTTGACGGCTCCCAGCCGCATCCCGCACGACATCAAGATGGTGGCCGAGAAGGAAGCTCCGCCAACTCAAGGGTTTGGCGTGGCCGGCATGGAAGGCCTGGGCGGCAGCTCGACCGGCGTGATTGGCAGCGTATTCGGGCAAAGCGGTCCGCAGGTGAAAGCCGCGGCGCCGAAAAAGGTGAACATCTCCGCCGGCGTGGCGGTCGGCATGTTGATTCAGAAGACGCCGCCCATTTACCCGCCCATCGCCAAGGCGGCCCGCGTCTCTGGCACGGTGGTGCTGCAAGCCACCATTTCCAAGACCGGATCGATCGAAAACCTCCACGTCGTGAGCGGACCGGCGATGTTGCAGCAGGCTGCTCTGGATGCAGTGAAGACCTGGCGTTACAGGCCCTACCTTCTGAATAACGAACCGGTGGAAGTGGAGACCACGGTGAACGTGATCTTCACCCTCGGCGGATGACTTGTACTCTGGTTTCTTCCCGGCTTTTGGGTTGGGGCCTCGCTTTTGACCTGAATGCGAATCGGTAAAGACCCGCATTCCCAGCAACCGTCCGCCGCGGCGGACAACCGCAGTTCAACAAACTCCTTAGGAGGAACGATTCAGTGATTCTCGCTCAGCTCGCACATTTCGCTTCGCATACGGTCAGCAGCCTGGCCCTCTTTCAGGAAGAGCAGTCGGTTGGCTTTAGCCCCATACAGCTATGGGAGAACATGGGATGGTTGGTACGCTGCGTCGTCATCGTCCTATTCATTGAGTCGATCTGGTCGCTGGCCGTAATGATCGACCGTTACCTGTACTTCTCCGCGGCCCGCAAGCAGTCGCGCGAATTCGCGCCCAGGGTTGCCGGCGCACTGAAGGACAGCAAGCTGGAAGAAGCAATCAAGATCGCCGACCGCAACAAAAAGTCTCACCTGGCCGAGGTTGTCACCGCGGGTCTGCAGGAGTTCCGCTCCTCAGCCGGCCTGCCGACCGAAGAGACCATCGAGAGCTCGGGACGCGCATTGGAGCGGGCAGAGGCCATCGTTCACGCCAAGCTGAAGAGGGGCCTTTCCGTTCTGGCCACCATCGGCGCCACGGCGCCGTTCGTTGGACTGCTGGGCACCGTCATCGGCATTCTGCACGCCTTCCAGCAGATCGCCACCCAGAAGATTGCGGGTATCGGCGCGGTTGCCGGCGGTATCTCAGAGGCGCTGGTCACCACGGCCTTCGGGTTGTTTGTGGCCATCCCGGCCGTTATGGCGTTCAACTACTTCACCGGGCGCGTCGAGTCGTTTGACGTGGAGATGGACAACTCCTCCAGCGAGCTGGTGGACTACTTCATCAAGCAGAGCCACAGGCGCTAAGCGAATCTGTCGGCAAGAGCGGGAATTTCTGGGGAGGGCGGCGGAGCGAGAATCTCTTCCGCCCGCCCGTTTGAACCTCGCGCCGGTCAGGCGATTGGCAGCAACGCCGGGAGCCATCCGGAATAAAAATCTTTGGCACGGAGCCCAACAATGGGAATTTCGGTTCGCAACGAAGGCAGTAAGGTCAACTCGAATATCAACGTCACCCCCATGGTGGACGTGATGCTGGTTCTGCTGATCATCTTCATGGTCATCACTCCCATGCTCCAGAACAAGGTGCAGATCGACATGGCCAGCGTGGTCAATCCGACCAACATGCCGGACGCCGACAAGGAAGATGCCATTGTCGTCGCGATTACGCGGGACGGCGGCGTGTTTCTGGGGCAGAACAAGGTCGCCGTCGATCAGCTTGGCGTCCTGGTTCGCGACAAATTGTCCGATAAGCCCAGCAAGACGATCTACGTGCGCGCGGATGCGCGGGCGCAGTACAAAGCGGTTGAAGACGCCATCGACGCCGTGCGCACCGCCGGTGTGGACGACGTGGGCTTGTTGACGGCAAAGCGTGAACCTGGCACGCCGGCAGGTCAGTGACCCCGCTCGCAGGCTGACTTTCAACGATTTTTAGGAAGTGAGGAGTTTTAAGCCATGTCAATGACAACTGGTGGGGCCTCGGGAGGGTATTCCTCCGACATCAACGTCACGCCAATGATCGACATTCTGCTGGTGCTGCTGATCATCTTCATGGTGATTGTGCCGACGACGCCCAAGGGTCTGGATGCGCTGGTGCCCCAGCCGCCCAAGACGAATACGCCGCAGCCAATAGATACGCGTACCATCGTGGTGCAGGTGATCTACCGGCCCGGCGCGGCTCCGGCGTACAAGATCAACGAAAACGACGTGGCCAAGCGGGAGTTGCAGCAGAGGCTGGTCGATATCTACGCCAACCGCGCGGAGCGCGTCATGTTCGTCAAGGGCGACGACAACGTGGACTTCCGCTTTGTGGCCGAGGTCATCGATATTGGCAAAGCTGCCAACGTGGACCACATTGGATTGATGACACCCAAGATCATGGCTGGCCAGTAGCCGGCCGCTCAGGGACGGTTCTCCCTGAGTGGGTAAGCCTGCGGAGGCAGCCGGCATCGGCCATGTGGCGAAATTGGGATCGCCCCGGCTGCATGGCTGCCCATCTCCAGGCTGGTGAAGTGGGGGCCGGGGCGTTAGCAGGACTCCGGTAGATCCCAGCGTTGGTGGCTCCGTCCGGAGGCAGTCCATGGGGGCGGAAGACTGGCGTACAATTTTTTCATCCTGGTTGTGGAACATCCCTCCCGCGGCCAGCTTCATGAGATTCCAGGCGTGCGATCGTTAGCCGCCCGCCCGAAGGAGAAGGATACGAACATGAATGGACCCGCACGTATTACGGCACTTGCGGTTGCCTTGGCCGGCATGGTGATTTCGATGAGCGGGTGCGATAAACTCAGAGCCCGCGACCAGTTGAACA